>JBLHIC010000004.1:0-61387 GCA_047614245.1 Flavobacteriaceae bacterium | reverse complement strand
CTAGACGAATTGCTTCAGCCTGTCCTGTAATTCCACCACCAAAGACATTTACATTAATGTCAAAGCTAGTTTCATTGTCAGTTAATACTAGCGGTTGTTTTACTTTATAACGCAACGTTGCTGTTGTGAAATAATTATCCAACTCACGTTTGTTGATCGTGATTTTGCCTTTTCCATCTGAAAGGTATACACGAGCTACGGCAGTTTTTCTTCTTCCTATTTTATGTAAAGTCTCCATCTATTATTTTAGGTTAAGGTTAATGGTTTTAGGCTTTTGTGCTTCCTGACCATGGTCAGTTCCTACATATACCTTTAAATTTCTGAATAAAACGGCTCCTAATTTATTTTTAGGAAGCATTCCTTTTACAGATTTTTCAACAACCCTTGCTGGATCTTTTCCATACAACTCTCTGGCGGTCAAACTTCTTTGTCCACCTGGATAGCCTGTGTGACGTATATACGTCTTCTCATCCCATTTGTTTCCAGAAAGAATGATTTTTTCGGCATTTGTAATAATTACGTTATCCCCGCAATCAACGTGAGGCGTAAAGTTTGGTTTGTGTTTGCCACGAAGTAATTTTGCAACTTCACTGGCAAGACGACCCAAAGTCTGGCCGTCCGCATCTACTAAAAGCCACTCTTTATTTACAGTGTTTTTGTTAGCAGATACTGTTTTGTAACTCAATGTATCCATTTCGTTTTTTGTCAATAGTTAATAAAAATATTTTTTTCCTCATTTAGAGGGGTGCAAATGTAATGTTATTTATTTGAACTGCAAGGTGTGGAGATCTAATTTTCCCTTGTTTTGTTTGGGAAGCATTTTCGAAGGGAAAATCGGAAAATTACAAATGTAAAAGGTATAACCGAAAAAAGTAAATGTTCTATTTACTTTAACCTTTTGTATTTAGCCGTTTAAATTTGACATTCCTTATTCCATAGTCACTATCAAATCATCCTTCTTCACCATAACTCCAGGTTTTAGCCTAATGGATTTTACTTTTCCAGCTCTAGTAGCGGTAACCGTAGTCTCCATTTTCATAGCTTCTATCACGAAAAGATGATCATTCTTTTTAATTTCCTGGCCTTTCTTAACCAACACTTTATACAATAGGCCTTGTAATGGCGCCCCCAATTGTTTTATATCATTTGCATCTACTTTTGTATTTTCATTTTTTATAATATTTAAAGACTTGTCTTTTATTTCTACTAGGCTATTTTCTCCATTAACTTTAAAGAATACAATTCTAATCCCTTCTTCATTTGGCGTACTCACCGAAAGCAGTTTTACAATGATTTTTTTTCCTGGCTCCAAATCGATTAAAACTTCTTCTCCCGTTTTCATTCCGTAGAAAAAATTCTTGGTAGGAAGGATCGCAACATTTCCAAATTGCTTGTGCTTTTCATGAGCATCTTCAAAAACTCTTGGATATAAACTATAAGAAAGGAAATCTTCAAATTCTATTGGTCGAGTAAAATTTTTCTGAAATCTCTTGTGAAAGTCTTGATAAGCGGCGTCAAAATCGATCGGTTCTAAATGCGCATTAGGCCTCTCAGTATATGATTTGTTGTTCTTTAGGACTATCTTTTGAAGTTCAGCCGGAAATCCTCCCAAAGGTTGTCCAAGATCTCCTTTGAAGAAATTGATTACAGATTCCGGGAATGAAATTTCATTTCCACGTTCCATAACATCTTCTGGCATCAAGTCATTAGTAACCATAAAAATGGCCATATCTCCTACCACTTTAGAGCTAGGTGTTACCTTTATCAAATTTCCAAACATCAAATTTACATTGCCGTACATTTTTTTTACTTCATCAAAACGGTCGCCCAAACCTAAGGCGGTTGCCTGTGGCCTTAAGTTAGAATATTGTCCCCCAGGAATTTCGTGCTGGTATACTTCAGCCGTACCCGATTTGAGTCCAGATTCGAATGGATAGTACATTTCGCGAACATCTTCCCAGTAATTTGAAAACTGATTTAGTGTATCGATTTCAAAATAATGGGCCCGATCCTGATGTTTCATCATTTCCACAATTGAATTGAAATTTGGCTGGGATGTCAAACCTGATAATCCACCTAAGGCAACGTCAACAACATCAACCCCAGCTTCAATAGCTTTTAAATATGTGGCAGATTGGATGGATGACGTATCGTGCGTGTGCAAATGGAGCGGAATAGTAAGGGTGTCTTTCAAAGCTCCCACCAATTCGGTGGCGGCATAGGGCGTAAGTAAACCTGCCATATCTTTAATGGCAATCATATGTGCGCCGGCATTTTCAAGATCTTTTGCCAGTTGGGTATAATACTTTAAATTGTATTTAGTTTGACGGCTATCAAGGATGTCTCCCGAATAACTAATCGCAGCTTCGGCAATTCCTCCTGTCTTGTTTCGTACATAGTTTATACTAGGCTCCATTGCTTTAACCCAGTTTAAAGAATCGAAAATTCTAAAAATATCAATTCCGTTTTCCCAGGATTTTTCAATAAATTTTTCGATCAAATTATCAGGATAGGCCTTATAACCAACAGCATTCGAGCCTCTTAAAAGCATTTGAAACAAAATATTAGGTATCAGTTTCCGAAGCTCTCTTAGGCGTGTCCACGGACTTTCATTTAAAAACCGCAGACAGACGTCGAAAGTTGCCCCTCCCCACATTTCTACACTGAACGTATTCGGGTGATTTTTTGCAAAACTTTCTGCGACCTTCATCATGTCAAAACTTCGCATTCTCGTTGCTAGAAGCGATTGATGTGCATCTCTATTAGTAGTATCTGTATAATGGATTTTTCTTTCAGCTTTTAGCCAAGCACAAAACTTTTCAGGGCCTAATTCTGTGAGAAGGTCTTTTGAACCCTTTGGGAAAGAAGCATTGGGGTCAAATAATGGAACCTTTGGCACTCTGAATATTTTCGAGTCGTCTTTTATCTTTACATCAGGATTCCCGTTTACAATAATTTCGCCAATAAAGTTTGTAATTTTAGTGGTACGATCCTGAGGAAGTTTAATGTTAAATAAACTTGGGGTTTCCTGAATAAAATTAACCGAAGCCTTTCCCTCTTTGAAGGTGTCATGTTGAATTACATTCTGTAAAAAGAGTATGTTCGTTTTTACGCCTCTTATTCGAAATTCCTTTAAAGCTCGAGTCATTTTGCGCACTGCGCCGTCTAGCGTTCTTCCCTGGGCAGAAACTTTTACCAACATCGAATCAAAGAATGGACTCACTTTATACGATTGATAGATGCTTCCTGCATCCAAACGAATTCCCATTCCGGAAGCAGATCTATACGTGGCAATGGTACCATAATCTGGGGTGAAATCGTTTTCAGGGTCTTCAGTCGTTAATCTGCACTGAAGTGCAAAACCATAGGTCGCAATGCTCTCTTGTTCGTATATTTTTATTTGTTTATCTGAAAGTTTATAGCCTCCAGCAACAAAAATTTGAGTTTTAATAAGATCGATTCCTGTTATCATTTCAGTAACAGTATGTTCCACTTGAATTCTCGGGTTTACTTCAATAAAATAGACCCGATCCTTTTTATCTACCAAAAATTCGACGGTACCCACATTATTATAGTTTACCTTTTTAGCGATTGCAATTGCATATTTATACAAACTTTGCTTTACATTTTCAGAAACATTAAAAGATGGCGCGATTTCCACCACTTTCTGATGACGTCGCTGTACAGAGCAGTCGCGTTCGTATAAATGACGTACATTTCCGTGGTTATCGGCTACGATTTGCACCTCTAAATGTTTAGGGTTTTCTACATATTTTTCCAAAAACATGGTGTCATCTCCAAATGCGTTTAAAGATTCATTCCGTGCAGAATTGAAGTGTAACTCCAGATGTTCAGGCTTTCTAATTATTCGCATTCCTCTACCTCCTCCTCCCGAAGCTGCCTTTAACATTAACGGGTACCCAATCGCAGATGCCTCAGTAAGGGCTACTTTCAAAGAAGTCAGCTTCTTTGTGTTACTTTGAATAATTGGAACATCACAGGATACTGCAATTTTTTTTGCAGTAATTTTATCTCCTAAGGCATCCATTACCTCTGGATCTGGGCCAATAAAAATGAGGTCACTTAATTTACATTTTCTTGCAAATTCTGAATTTTCTGAAAGAAATCCGTAACCAGGGTGAATTGCATCTGCGTTTTTCGCCTTTGCCAAGGCTATGATTTGATCACCGTCCAAATAAGGCTTCAATGGTTGGTTGTCTTCGCCAATTTGATATGCTTCATCGGCCTTATATCTATGTTGAGAATAACGGTCTTCGTAAGTAAAAATAGCTACTGTTTGAATGTTTATCTCGGTGCAAGCTCTTAATACACGAATGGCTATTTCTCCGCGGTTGGCAACTAGTACTTTCTTAATTTCCATTGATAATTCTTTATTAGATTATTGATCGAAAATCTTTTTGATAAAGGTGTTTATTTGCTGTGCGCGCATAGCAAATAAGTAAATATTTTTTAATTATTTAATGATATAAGGGTTTTCATTCTTATAGTTTCTAATTACATAATCAAGTGCACTTTTTAGGATTTCACCCATATTTGATGATTTTTTAAAATTTACATCACCGGTGAGTTTAAATAAACCTTCTTTCAATTCATTTATTTTCGCTTTGGAAGAGATTATATCTACTTTCATACAATCCAATAACTCCTTGAGGCGTCTCTTTTCTCTCACGGCTCTTTTAGCCAATAGAGATCTTTCCTCCAACTTGTACTGTTCTATGGATGAATCTTTCAGGGATTCTAGAGTCATTTTTACCAATTTGTTGTTTTCTTTCAGAAATTGAGGTATATAAACTTTTGAATTACCTTCATAACTTTGTTGATCGAAATCGATAGCTCTAATTCGATATTGAATTCTATCGAAATCATGGGTTAATACCATCACATAATTATAGGAACGCATATCGCCCAGAAGTCTCACGAAACAGCGTTCATTGAACTTTACAAACTCTTTGGCAATTTCTTTTTTGTCCTGGTCCGTGCATTGGTCTAGATTATTTTCAATAAAGTCATCCCCAGGAATTCCAGAAATATGTTCTTCTATTAAAGTATTTCCATGCACAAGAAAATTGATATGGTTAGGGGATAGTATATGTTCTAGCTCTAATCCATAAATTCTAGATGAATCTGCCTTTTTTATATATAGAAAGATGTAGTTGTCATTTAAGATATTTCTTACTTTAATTCTAAAAGGTTTCGAATTACCGAAAGTGCAATAGTCGATGCTGTCGATGGAAAGATAAGGGAGAACAATATCGCTACCATCTGCATGAAGGATGGTGTACACCCTTTTTAAACTGAGCTCTATTTCTTCTCTGTCAAATTCAGAATAATATGCGCTCACCCATAAGGTGTCATTCCCATTCTTATCGTAAATAGAAACAACGCCTTGGAATCGCAATAGATCGTCATAATAGATAGGAATTTTAATGTTTCTACCATTACGTGTCAAATAATCCGATAGTCTCTTCGAAATTTTATAAGTTGGCTTTTTTTTAGAAATTAACTTTCTCATAAACTATTTTATTAAAGCTAAAGATAATCATTAAAGCAAGGCAAATCTGAAGCGACTAAAAGTTAAAGTTATCTTAAAATAGTTCCCCAATCTGTCACAGTACAATGATTTTCCAGTCTGTTAAATTAAACCAACCACTATGGCCCGTAAAAACGTTTTGTTTTTATTCTTTTGTTTATGCTATTGTTTAACAGCTTCTTCTCAGACTGAAACTACCTTTAAAGAGCCCACTACAAATTTTGAAAATAGAGTTTATACAACAAACTCTATTGGAAATTCTGAAGCGCCTAAAATCGATGGTATTATTGATGAAGCAGCTTGGGACTTAGTAGAATGGACTACAGATTATGTTCAAAATGAACCAGACAATGGTGCAGCGCCAACCGAGCAAACAAAAATGAAAATCACCTATGATGCCAAAAACCTTTATGTGGCATATAAGTGTTTTGATAAAGACCCTGGCGGAATCGTAAAACGACTTTCAAGGCGCGATGGATTCGAGGGAGACTGGGTAGAATTAAACCTTGATAGTTATAACGACGATCGCACGGCCTTTTCATTTACTATCACCGCTGCCGGCGTGAAAGGCGATGAATTTATTTCTAATAATGGGAGTTTTGATGAAAGTTGGAACCCAATTTGGTATGTAAAAACGCAAATAGACGCAGACGGTTGGAGCGCAGAAATGCGTATTCCATTAAGTCAGTTGCGATTTGGTAATGACAAAGAACAAGTTTGGGGATTGCAATCAACCAGAAGATATTTTAGAAACGAGGAACGTTCTCTGTGGCAACGAGTTGAAGCGAACGCACCGGGCTGGGTAAGTGAATTTGGTGAGCTGCGTGGTATCAAGAGTATCAAGCCACAAAAACAAATCGAAATTCAGCCATATCTATTAGGACAACTAGATACCTATCCTGAAGAAGGAGGAAATCCGTTTCAAGATGGAACTGATTTTTCAGGTACCGGTGGGGTGGATGCGAAAATTGGAATAACAAATGACCTTACTTTAGATTTAACAATTAATCCAGATTTCGGCCAAGTAGACGCCGATCCTGGAGCAATAGCTCTTGACGGATTTGAGATTTTCTTTCAGGAACGCCGTCCTTTTTTCGTGGAAAATAAAAACATTTTTGATTACAGATTTGCTGGAGGTCAAGATAATTTATTCTTTTCGAGACGGATAGGAAGAAGTCCACAAGGGTCTACAACGCGTGATAGTGACAAGGGAGAATTCGAAGATGCCCCAACTAATACAACTATACTAGGTGCTGCGAAATTTAGTGGGAAGACGAAAAATGGGTGGTCGATAGGATTATTGGAAAGCGTTACTGCGAAGGAGTTCGCGAAAATAGAATTGGATGAACGGGAAGACGTACTGAATAATTTGCCAGAACAGGGAGAAGTTCGTAAAGAATTAGTGGAACCTTTAACCAATTACTTAGTAGCTCGAGTTCAAAAAGATTTTAACGACAGAAATTCTTTCATTGGGGGAATCTTTACAGCAACCAATCGAAAGTTGGAAGATAATCTTTCATTTCTTCACGAAAGTGCGTATTCTGGTGGAATTGATTTTATGCACAATTGGAAGGAGCGCACCTACTATATTGAAGGGAATATGGTAATTAGTAATGTAAATGGAAGCGAGGAAGCTATTACAGATACGCAGCAGTCATTAACACATTTATTTCAAAGGGTTGATGCGGGTCACGTTTCAGTAGATACTACTAAAACTTCATTAACAGGAACAGGAGGAAAGTTTGAAATAGGAAAAGGAGGGGGTGGTGATTGGAGATATAACTTAGGCGGAACTTGGCGTTCTCCTGAGCTCGAATTAAACGATCTTGGATTTTTAAGACAAGCCGACGATATTCGTCAATATGCTAACGTTCGAAGATTCTTCAATAAACCTACAAGCTGGTATCGCCGTGGAAATATAGGGTTAAATCAGTTTTCAAGTTATGACTTTGAAGGGAACTTCAATCGCATTCAGTATGAGTTAAATGCATTTATTAATTATAAGAATAACTGGTGGACTGAAGTTGGAGGCGCACATAAACCGAGAATTTATAGCAATACTGTATTAAGAGGAGGGCCCAGGTGGCGCTGGTCAGATGAGAATTTTTGGTTTTTGTTTTCCGGAACGGATCATCGAAAAAAGTTAAGTATGACGCTAGGATATGTAAATTCAAGAGCGGGACAGAATAATTTTTCTGTTGACAGATATGTAATTCGTTTTAGATATCAGCCTCTGGATGCGCTCAGCGTATCTTTAGAAACTGAATATGAAACGAACCCTAACAAGACTCAATACGTTTCCCAGCAGGATTTTAATGGGATCTCTCGATTTATAACTAGTGAAATTGATTTTGAAACCTTAAACGCAACCGTGCGAATTAATTATACTATTAATCCGAACCTTACAATTCAATATTATGGGCAGCCTTTTATTGCAAAAGGAAGCTATTCCAATTTTAATTATGTGAAAAACCCATTGGCTAAAGATTTAAAGGATAGAGTTCAGATGTATGATGGGCAGCAAATTAGTCTTTTGAACTCTTCTTATTTGGTTGATGAAGATATGGATGGGAATACTGACTATTCTTTCGACAAGCCGGATTTTGCCCTAGTACAATACCGATCTAATTTGGTCGTACGTTGGGAATATATTCCGGGATCTGAAGTGTTTTTTGTTTGGTCACAAGGGATTAGCGGTTTTGACGATAATGGCGAAGCTAGCTTCAATACAATAGTAGATACTCAGATATTTAAGCAACAACCGCAAAATACTTTTTTAATAAAAGCTACGTATAGATTTGTCCTTTAATAGTTTTGGTATCTTTCAATCGATTCTAGTTTATATATACCCTTGAAGCTTTCTAATGTTAGCAATTTAATGGGCTTCTAGCCAGTTTTCACCTATACCTAGTTCTACATCAAGGGGAACTTCCAATTTATAAGCCCCTTCCATTTCAGATTTAATAAGGATTTTCAGTTCATCCAATTCTGGTCTGTAGATATCAAAAACCAATTCATCGTGCACCTGTAACAACATTTTGCTTTTGTAATTTCCTTCGGAAAGTTTTTTATGAATGTTGATCATCGCTATTTTTATAATGTCTGCCGCACTTCCCTGAATTGGCGCATTCACAGCATTCCGCTCGGCGGCGCCTCTTACAATCGCATTGCTCCCGTTAATGGCGTTAAGATATCTTCTTCTACCTAGAACGGTTTGAACGTATCCATTTTCACGAGCAAATTCAACTTGTTCACTCATATACGAACGAAGCTTAGGGTAGGTTTCATAATAGGTTTCAATAAGTTCTTTGGCTTCACTTCGCGACAAATCTGTTTGATTGCTTAACCCGAAGGCGGAGACTCCATAAATGATTCCGAAATTCACCGTTTTCGCATTCCCTCTTTGTTCACGTGTTACTTCCTCCAAAGGAATATTGAAAACCTTTGCAGCCGTTGAAGCATGAATATCCTCGCCATCTTTAAAAGCTTGAATCATTGTTTCTTCTTGGCTCAACGCTGCAATGATTCGAAGTTCAATTTGGGAATAATCCGCGGCAAGTAAAACATAATCTTTATCACGAGGGATAAAAGATTTTCGTACTTCACGCCCACGTTCTGTTCTAATCGGAATGTTTTGAAGATTTGGATTGTTACTAGCCAACCTCCCTGTGGCGGCTACAGTTTGCATGTAATTCGTGTGCACTCTTCCTGTAACTTCTTCAACTTGTAAGGGAAGTGCATCAACATAAGTACTCTTTAATTTTGCAAGACCTCGATATTCCAACACATCGCGAATAATTTTATGCTCTTTGGCTAAAGAAGAAAGCACGTCTTCTGCAGTAGAGTATTGCCCAGTTTTTGTTTTTTTCGGTTTGTCAATAATTTTCATGTTATCAAATAAGACCTCGCCTAATTGTTTGGGAGATGCTATATTAAATTCCATGCCAGAACTTTCATAGATATCTTTTTCTAACTTTAAGACATCTTTGTCCAATTCAGTAGAAAGACCTTTTAAAAAGTCTTTGTCTAGATTTATTCCTTCCAGTTCCATATCGGCAAGGACACGAAGCAGTGGCACTTCAATTTCATCAAATAATTTTTGAGTTTTGGCCTCACTTAATTCTGTTTGAAAATGTTCTTTTAACTGCAGCGTAATATCTGCGTCTTCTACAGCATATTCCGTTTGCTTATCTATCGGAACATCTCGCATAGACAATTGATTCTTTCCTTTTTTCCCGATTAATTCGGTTATAGAAACTGGAGTATAATTAAGGTAGGTTTCGGCTAAAACGTCCATATTATGACGCATATCTGGATTGATCAGGTAATGGGCCAACATGGTATCAAATAACTTTCCTTTTACTGGCATATCATATTTACCAAGTACTTTGATGTCATATTTTAAATTCTGACCAATTTTTTGAATGCCTTCAGCTTCAAAAAAGGGTCGAAGTTGCTCTAAAAGTTCCTGAGCCTCCAATCGGTCTTCAGGGAATGGAATATAAAAACCTTTCCCAGCTTCCCAAGAAAAAGCTATCCCAACGAGTTCGGCTGTTAATGGATTTAAGCCTGTGGTCTCTGTGTCAAAACAAACACTAACTTGTTTCATCAAATTCTGAATGAACAGTTTTGTCCCCATCCCGGCTTGAACAGTTTGGTAGAAATGTTCAGTAGTAGCTATTGTAGCTCTAGAGCTAAATGCGGTCCCTTCTTGATCTGCTTCTGAAATAGTGCTATCTCCCCCAAATAATGAAAATTGTCCGGCGCCTGCAGAAGGTGGTGGTGCCTTCGAAGCGCTTTCTTTTTGTTTGGAAGCAATCGGTCCACTGTTCTTATTGGATGTCCCGGCAGAAGCCATGCCTTCAGCTGTGAACGTTTTCAAGAAATTATCTTTAAGTCGTCTAAACTCAAGCTCTTCAAATATTTTGGTAACTCCCTGTATATCTGGTTTTGACATTTCAAAATCAGCTGCGTTAAAATCGACAGGAACATCGAGAATAATCGTCGCGAGCTCTTTTGAAAGAATTCCAAGTTCCTTAGCGGCTTCTACTTTTTCCCTCATCTTGCCTTTTAGCTCATGAGTGTTTGCTAAAAGGCCTTCCATGCTTCCATAGGCCGCAATGAATTTTTTAGCAGTTTTATCGCCAACTCCTGGAAGTCCCGGGATATTATCTGAACTGTCCCCCATCATCCCTAAATAGTCAATTACCTGCAAAGGATCTTTTACTTCAAACTTCTTCTGTACTTCAGGAATCCCCCAAGTTTCATATCCTCCTCCAAATACAGGACGATACATAAAAATATTTTCTGAAACGAGCTGGGCAAAATCTTTATCGGGGGTAACCATAAAGGTCTTATACCCTTCTTTTTCAGCTTTTTTTGCAAGTGTGCCAATCACGTCATCTGCCTCAAATCCTTCCTTTACCATAATCGGAATGTGCATCGCTTCCAAGATGTTCATGATATGCGGAATAGCAATCTTAATAGCATCTGGAGTTGCATCTCTATTTGCTTTGTATTCAGGAAACATTTCGTTGCGGACGTGACTTCCTCCTTTATCAAAACATACCGCCAAATGGTCTGGGCGTTCTCTCTTTATTACATCCAACAAGGAATTGGTAAAGCCTATAATAGCCGAGGTATCCATCCCCTTAGAGTTAATTGTAGGATTTTTTATGAATGCGTAATACCCGCGAAAAATCAATGCAAAGGCATCAACGAGAAAGAGTCTTTTTTTATCGGACATTTGTTGAGATTGTTGATTCTTTCAAATGTAAAAAGAAGCTTTCAGAATAAAGACTTTTCTAAAAAAAAGAAATCACTAATCTTGTTCCTCAAATTAAAGCACAATGTGTACTTTTCCGAAGCAAATAAGATCAATATGAATAATTTTTCAATTGCCATTCATGGAGGGGCGGGAACCTTAGTAAAAGGGCTGATGAATCCCCAGCTTGAGGCTCAATATAAGACAGCCCTAGAGGTAGCATTGGAGGCTGGTTACAATGTTTTAGATAATGGTGGAACTTCCGTTGATGCTGTTGAAACTGCTGTAAAGTTATTAGAAGATTCTCCTTTGTTCAACGCGGGAAAGGGAAGTGTTTTCACTGCTGAAGGAACTCATGAAATGGACGCTGCGATAATGGAAGGGAAGGAATTAAATGCCGGTGCAGTGTCTTTAATTACAGGAATTAGAAATCCTGTTTCTTTAGCACGCGATGTAATGGATAAAAGTTATCACGTGTTTTTAGCTGGAGAAGGTGCAATGCGCTTTGCCCAAGATACTGGTTATACGATTGAAAACCCGGACTACTTTTATGATGAGGTCAGATATCAGCAATGGTTGGGAATAAAAGATAGTGACACATTTCAGTTGGATCACAGTGTGAAAAAAGAAGGTAAGTTTGGAACCGTTGGCGCTGTTGCGTGTGATCAATATGGTACTATTTCTGCTGCAACATCCACGGGGGGAATGACCAATAAAAAATGGGGTAGAGTAGGTGATAGTCCGATGATAGGCGCTGGGAACTATGCGAATAACAATACCTGCGCGGTAAGTTGTACGGGAAGCGGCGAGTTTTTTATTCGAGGCGTAGTTGCCTACGATGTTTCTTGCTTGATGGAATTTAAAGGCTTATCTATAGGGGATGCGGCTTCAGAAGTAATTTATAAAAGGATTCTAAAAATCAAAGGAGATGGGGGACTAATCGCAGTAGATGCCGAGGGAAATATCACCATGCCTTTTAATACTGAGGGCATGTATAGAGCCAGTAAGACTTCCAAAGGAGAAAAATACATTGCTATTTATAAAGAATAGGGCATCCTTAATTTTGAACAAATTACTATAAAGCTTCGGCGTCGGTAACAGTATAGCCTAGGGGCGATATTTTAATTTTTTTCTTCCTTATGTTAAATCGATCACCGTTGGCTAAAATATGAGTTTTTAAATTGGTAAGAGACATTGGAGAACCTTCAGTCACACTGGTGCGATTGTTATGTTTGGCTTTTCTAGCGTTAAATACAATGACCATTCCTGAACCAATTACTTCAGCTTCCTCACAATCTTTTATTACCAAACCAGTATCCTCAGCCAATCCAATCCCTATTAATTTTGGATGCTTCGCTACAGCTTCAGCTAAACGTCCAAATCTACCTCTTCGAATAAAATGTGAATCAATAATTAGGTCAGGAATAAAATTCATTCCAGCGCCCATCCCTACAGCTCCCTTTATGAAAGCCTCGGTGCTACTGCCTCC
The DNA here is from genome assembly GCA_047614245.1 of Flavobacteriaceae bacterium. Classification (GTDB taxonomy): domain Bacteria; phylum Bacteroidota; class Bacteroidia; order Flavobacteriales; family Flavobacteriaceae; genus Ulvibacter. The sequence continues at coordinate 48,583 of JBLHIC010000004.1, read as the reverse complement.
GGTAATCATTTCAAGGGACATACACATGGCTCCGGCACTAGTACCGGCTATCACAAGAGGATCAGTTTTATAACGATCCATCATTATTTTGTGAAGTGATGTTCCCCCTATTTTTTCGGTAATATTTGATTGATTTCCCCCTGAGAACATGATACAATTGGCTTTTTCAATCAATTCAATGTTCACTGGATCTTCAGATTCTTCTCTCTCACGAATATCCATTACGTGTAAATTGGTGCATCCTAATTTATCAAAAGCAGAAAGATAATTCTCGCCAACTTCCTTAGGAATACTTGACGCTGTTGGAATTATTATAATGAGTGCATCTTTCCCACCGCTTTCTTTCACAACTCGAGAAAGGATTCCATCCAGAATATATTCTAAGTGATAAATTTCACTGGTTTCAATGCCTTTATCCTCATTTCCGCCAATGGGAATTAATATACCTTTTACACGCATAGGGATTATTTTATAAGAAGGCAAAAATAGGAGTTTTGTTCTAAAAAAAATTATATATTTATAATCTTTCATCTACCTATGATATTGATAGACGATATAGATGAAATATGCATTAGCTGTTTTGTTATGATTTTTAACTCTAAAAAAAATAGTTTATCGTGCATTTCGCAACACTTAACTAAAAGACAAACCAAATGAAGATAAGAGAAATAAATGCGATGCGTGGTCCAAATTATTGGTCAGTTCGGCGCCATAAACTAATTGTTTTAGTGTTGGATCTGGAAGATATGGAAGAACGTCCCTCAAACTTAATTGACGGATTTGGGGCAAGAATGGAAGCAATGTTTCCCACTATGTATGAACATCGCTGTTCTGAAGGTGTCCCAGGCGGATTTTTTCTCAGAGTGAAGGAAGGAACTTGGATGGGTCATATCATTGAGCATATAGCATTGGAAATTCAGACTTTAGCTGGTATGGATACAGGATTTGGAAGAACCCGTGGTTATGGTGAAAAAGGTGTTTATAATGTAGTTTTCTCGTATATCGAAGAATCTGTAGGGCGTTATGCAGCTAAAGCTGCTGTTAAAATCTGTGAAGCATTAATTGCCGGAGAAGCTTATGACATGGAGGAAGATATTCAAGAAATGCGAGAACTGAGGGAAAGCGAACGATTGGGTCCGAGCACAGGATCTATTGTTGAAGAGGCTGCTAGTCGAGGAATTCCGTGGATACGATTGAATAAGTATTCATTATGTCAACTGGGGTATGGGGCAAATCAAAAGAGAATTCAAGCGACAGTAACTTCTGAAACATCGTCAATTGGAGTAGAGTTAGCTTGCGATAAGGAAGATACTAAATATTTATTAGAGCAAGCCGAAGTGGAAGTGCCTCGCGGGGATATTATTCGCCGTGAACACAGTTTAGCAGAAGCATGTCGTTATGTTGGTTATCCATTAGTTATTAAACCAGTAGATGGCAATCACGGGAGAGGAATCACCGTAGATATACAAAATTATGATGATGCACTTGAAGCGTATAGAAATGCAAAAGATAGCTCTAGAAGTGGCGCTATCATTGTAGAAAAACTTATTACGGGACAAGATTATCGAATATTAGTAATAAATAATGTCTTGACAGCTGCGGCATTGCGAACACCAGCACATGTTATCGGTGACGGTAAATCTACGGTTCAAGAATTAGTTGATAAAGTCAATGAAGATCCTAGACGTGGTTATGGTCATGAAAATGTGCTGACCATGATAAAAATTAATGATCTAACCAAGACGATTATTAAAGACGCTGGTTATACTGTTGACTCAATTATACCTGAAGGCGAACGTTTACTTTTAAAGGATACCGCTAATTTAAGTACTGGAGGAACAGCAGAGGATGTTACTGATATCATACACCCAGCTAATGTTGCAATGGCAGAGCGAATTTCGAAAATTATCGATCTAGATATCTGTGGAATCGACGTAATGACTAGTGATATTTCAAAGCCATTATCCGAAACTGGAGGTGCTGTATTGGAAGTAAACGCAGGTCCTGGGTTTAGAATGCACTTAGCTCCAACCTCAGGCTTACCTAGAAATGTTGCTGCTCCTGTTGTGGATAAATTATTTCCAAATCAAGGAGATACAGGGAGAATACCTATAGTTGCGATTAGTGGGACGAATGGAAAAACTACTACAACACGCCTTATGGCTCATATTGCTAAAATGAGCGGATACAGAGTAGGATATACAACCACCGATGGGGTCTATATTCAGAATAGACTATTAATGAAAGGTGATTGTACCGGGCCTGCAAGTGCAGAGTTTGTGCTTCGTGATCCGACCGTTAATTTTGCTGTTTTAGAATGCGCACGAGGAGGTTTACTTCGAGCTGGACTTGGCTTCGGGAATTGTGATATTGGTATTGTCACCAATGTCTCAGCAGATCATCTAGGTTTAAAAGGTATTCATACAATTGAGCAATTGGCCAAAGTTAAGGGAGTAATTCCTGAAACGGTCTTACCTGATGGATATGCTATTTTAAATGCTGATGATGACTTGGTATATGAAATGAGAAGAGGAATTAATTGTAAACTCGCCTTGTTTTCTATGGACGAAAATAACCCTAGAATTCAGGCATTGCAAAAGCTTGGTGGTATTACAGCAGTCTATGAAAATGGTTACGTTACTATTTGTCGTGGTACTTGGAAGATGCGAATAATGAAAGCAAAAGATATTCCATTGACTTACGGGGGTAAGGCGACCTTTATGATTCAGAATGTATTGCCTGCAATTCTTGCGGCGAATATTAGAGGGATTAGTATAGAAGATATGAAGGCGGCGTTGGAGACATTTATTCCTTCCGCTTCACAGACCCCAGGCAGATTGAATCTGTTTGAATTTGAGAACTTTACAATTCTGCTCGATTATGCTCACAACCCTTCGGGAATGTTAGCGTTAAAACAATTCACGGATACGATGGAGGCAACAGTTAAGGTTGGGATTATTGCCGGGGTTGGAGATCGGCGTGAAGAAGACACGAATCTGATCGGTAGTATTGCTGCCGAGATGTTTGATGAAATTATTATTCGCCAAGACAAGCGTTTAAGAGGGAAGACTGAAAAAGAATTGATTAAAATGTTAGAAGACGGGATCAATTCTAAAGATCCAAATAAGAAGACGACAATTATTCCTTCTGAAAAAGAGGCGATCACTTTTGCAGTAAATAATGCGGTTAAAGGTTCTTTAATTATTCTTTGTAGTGATGTAATTCCAGACGCATTGGATTTGGTTATGAAGTTTAAGAACCAAGAAAGCAGTGGACAGGTTGTGTTCGCTAGTTAGATTTTCATATAGTATAATAAAAGCCGCTCGATAGGGTAATTTTTCTGCTAAATAACACGATAAAATTTACAAGATTTATTTGTTGTAAACGCCAAATTTGATCAAGATTATTTTGGACTGGTATTCGATCTTTATCGAATAGGATGCTTTAATATAAGTTTAAATTTATTGCAGAATCAGACAATGATAGTTTTATGAAATTACTAGAGCCGAAAGATTAAAATTGTAAAGCCATCACAGACGTGGTGGCTTTTCGACCCAAATTTGATCGATAACCGTAGTCATCAACCTACTTATGTATAGTAGATTTACGAAAATAATTGGTTAGAAAGAGGAATATAAGAATTTCCGTACATGACGGAATGGTTAATTCAACTAACTGTTTTTAAGTAAGTTCCTTAACCCTTGTTATAAAAATCAACTGCGATATTTTCATTTTTATCATTTTGGTATTGCATCATCGTAAATCCTTGATGAATACTATATGATCCGGTCTCACCTGCCTTATTCACAGCAATATAGCCGACTTGAAAATCTTTAAAATCAGGACTTTTTTTGATAATTCTTCCAATGGCTTCTTCACAGGCCTCTTGAGGAGACTTACCTTGACGCATTAATTCGACAATCAAAAAACTACCTACCGTTTTCAAGACTTCTTCTCCTAGACCTGTCGCAGTCGCGCCACCAATTTCATTGTCAATAAACAATCCCGACCCTATAATTGGAGAATCTCCAACCCGTCCGGCCATTTTATATGCTAAGCCACTCGTTGTACAGCCACCAGATATATCCCCTTTCTTATCAAGTGCCAGCATACCTATTGTGTCATGGTTCTCTATATTAATGATGGGTTTATACAATGAGGTCTTTCTCCATTCTTCCCAGGCCTTCTTGGAAGATTTTGTAAGCAGGTTTTCTCGTTTAAATCCAATTGAAACTGCGTATTCTTCAGCTCCTTTTCCCGCTAAAATAACATGTGGGGTATCTTCCATGACCTTTCGCGCCACCGATATTGGGTGAACGATGTTTCGCATACATACAACAGCTCCATAATTACCGTCCTTATTCATGATACAGGCGTCCAAGGTTACATTTCCATCGCGATCCGGCAAGCCGCCAATGCCTACCGATTGTCCTTCCGCATTTGCCTCTTCTACCATGCAGCCTTGTTCGACAGCTTCTAAAGCCGATTTTCCTTCCTGTAAAGCTTCCCATGCCTTAGCTGTGGATGCAGGAACATTCCAGGTGGCTATTACCACAGGAGTCGCGGCAATCATAGCTGAAGAATTTGATGAGGAAGATGCTGCCTCTTCACTATTTTTTTCGTCTTTACAACTAATTGCTGCTGTACCTGCAACAACACCTATTCCCGTTAAAGATGCATTTTGAATAAATTTTCTTCTTTTCATTATATCACTGTTTTATGACGAATACACAAATTTTGTTTAGTCGTTTAATTAGATTTTTCAACTTTAACTTTAACTTCAACCTCCTACCTTCTTTTATCTTTTTTCTCTGTTCTTTTTTTATTACCCATCACCTTGAAAACACCCCTAAAGTCCCCTCAAGGGTACAATTTCTTGTCAATATTGTTGTAAAAGAGTTTCAAACAATCGACAATCACTTAACCTCAATTTCATCTATAAATATCCAGGCTTTTCCATTAAAAGGAGCTCCTAGATGCCAGGCTGGAAGGTCCCCTAAATTCTTAGCGACAATTTTGATATACCTGGAGCTATATCCCTTCATCTTAAATTGAATGCTTTTCAGGCTTGCTTCTTCAGAACGAACTTCTGCATCTATTTTTTGAGCGGGTAAACTTTTAAACAGTGTATTTTCAGTTGCAATATAGCATTCTACTTCCGTAGGATAAAAAATCCAACTTCCTTGGTCTTGTAAAAAGTTAACGGTTATCGTTTCTATCGGCTTTATACTTCCTAAGTCTACAATTGCTATCACATCCTTATTTTGGTATCCCTGCCAGGAACCAGTTCTAAAATCTCTAGTCCCGCGAATACCGTCGATTAATGCATTATTACCTCCGGCATTGTATTGATTGGCATATTCGGTTTCAAGTTTTATGCTGAGGTTTGGATCTATTTTGTAAAATTGAGTCGTAAGTTGAGCACTCTTAACACCATCTTTTTCAGCATATGTTTTGAGGGTAGCATCTTCGGAAAGTAAAAATGGCTCGGTGTATTTAGTATATGCTGAAGCATCCAAATTGTAAAAAATTTGCGTGGCTTCTGAAGCAACGTTCAAAACTACCTTGGTATCATTCTTAAAAGCCACCTCACCTTCAGCAATAAATGGTGCTGGAGTAATTAAGTGCTGTGTGATTTCAGTCTTGGGGATATCTTCGTCTTTTGAGCCCCAACTTGAGGGAGAATTAGTCATTTTAAAAACTAAGTTTCCACCATTTACTATATCTGTGTGATTTAGATAGCTTTTGTTGAGGTCCATACCATTTAAGGTAGCTGAAGAGATGTACTTATTAGTTTCAGAAATATTCTCGGCGATTACTGTGAATAATTTACCGCTTTCCAAATTAATAGTCGCTTTCGGGAATAATGGAGTTCCAATTATATATTGATTGCTACCTGGAGTAACCGAGTAAAAACCAAGGGAGCTCAATACATACCAAGCACTCATTTGTCCGCAGTCTTCATTCCCTGAAATTCCGTCAGGAGCGTTATGGTATAAAGTGGTAAGTATTTGATGTACTTTCTCTTGAGTTTTGGAAGGCTTATTCACAAAATTATACAAATAGGCCATATGATGGCTGGGTTCATTGCCGTGGGCATATTGTCCAATTAGTCCAGTTATATCTACTTGATCTCGCCCTGAAGTCTCAGCTTTTGCGACGAATAAGGTGTCTAATTGTTTTTCGAAAACATCTTTTCCGCCCATTAGCTTCATTAAACCGGTAATATCTTGCGGGACATATAAACTATATTGCCAGGCGTTGGCTTCCGTATAATTAAAATTAACTTCATAAGGATCGAAAGGTGCAAACCACGTATTGCGGAAACGTCCTCGAGCAAAGTTCGTTTCTGGATCCATGACATTTTTATAGTTTTGAGCTCTTTCAGAAAAAAGCTTAAAATCTTCTCTCTTACCCATGGATTTTGCCATTTGAGCGATCGTCCAATCGTCATACGCATATTCAAGTGTCTTGGATACGGATTCGCTCTCTTCCTCAACTGGTATGTAGCCTAGCTCCTTGTATGATTTCAATCCTAACTTATCCTGAAAAGCACTATGTTTCATTGCTGAAAAAGCTTTTTCAGTATCATAAGACCGTATCCCTTTTAAATAGGCATCTGCTATAACGGGCACGGCGTGATAGCCAATCATGCAGCCGGTATAATTCGCTGAAAGATCCCAAATAGGCATGATCCCACCTTCATCATATTTTGCTAAAAAGGTGTTTATAAAATCGTTAGTTCGCTCTTGCTCGATAATAGTGTAGAGTGGGTGAGCCGCGCGATAAGTATCCCAAAGCGAAAAGACGGTATAATAATCGAAATCGGTAGTTTGATGAATTTCTAGATCCATTCCACGGTAACGCCCGTCCACATCCTGATAAAGATTAGGAGCGAGCATTGTATGGTATAAAGACGAATAGAAAATTGACTTATAATCTTCGTTTGGACTTTCGATGACTACTTTTTCTAGTTGTTTTTCCCAGATAGCTTCAGCTTCGTTTTTTACTTGCTCAAAACTTTTATCACCAATTTCGGCTTCTAGGTTTTTACGTGCCCCTTCTTCATCTACTGCTGAAATTCCGATGGAAACATAAACAGGTTCATTGTTAGGGTTTATGAATTCAAAGGATTCTTTTTTTGGTAGTGTTTCATAAGTTCTAAGAGGATTTTTGAAAGGTTTTGAAAACTTCATATAGTAATACAACCTTTGATCTTTTGCCCAGGCATCAGAAGAACGAAACCCTGAAATTTCATTTTCCGATAGTATTTTTATACTATAGCCCAGAAGCTTATCACGATGTTCCAAATCTAATATGAGTTTTTGATTTTCCGAAGAAGGGTAGGTGTATTTATGCATCCCGGCGCGAGCCGTTACCGTCAGCTCCACCTCAATATTTGTCGAGTCTAAATAAACTTTGTAATAGCCTGGGGATGCGACTTCCGTTTCGTGGGAAAAGTGTGCCCGATATCCTTTTTTACCATCTGCACCATTGTTAAAAGAAAACGAATCTGTTGGCATTAATAAAATATCCCCGTAATCACTAACCCCGGTTCCGCTAAGGTGTGTATGAGAGAATCCATAAATATAATTATCACTATAATGATACCCACTACAACCATCCCATCCATCTAATCGGGTGTCTGGACTTAATTGCATCATTCCAAACGGCATAGTAGCTCCTGGATAGGTATGTCCATGACCTCCCGTACCAATGAATGTGTTTACGTAAGAAGTTAAGGGTTTGTCTTTTTCAGCCGGGGTAACTTTTTCTTGGTTAGAACAACTAATGATACTCATTAGCGCAAAAAAGTAGTATATATTTTTCATTGTAAAATTCTGTGAGGAAAAGATACTAAAAACAGTTAAAGAAAAGTGAATGTTTTACGCTACATTTTAAATCAAAGTATCTTTAAACACAACTTAAATAACATATGATCTTACGTTGGATAATTTTTATTTCGATTTATATATTAATCGATATTTATGCCTATCAAGCAATAAAAACACTCACCCGAAACCCTTGGGTCGCGATAGGCTATATTCTGGTCTCATTGCTTGTATTGGGAATGCTAATTTATCAACTTAGTTTTAGTGGTTCGGCGCGTTTGATGATGGGGGGGAAGATGTATATTTTCGGCTTCTTTTTAGTACTTTTTGCTCCAAAATTACTTCTTGTCATTTTTATGTTTGGGGAAGATGTTTTTAGAATAATTGCAGGAATCTTTTCTAAGCTGGGAATTATAGAAAATGGTACAGATGGTTATATCCCATCCCGAAGAAAATTTATTAGTACTATAGCACTAGGCCTTGCGGCAGTGCCATTTGTGTCTTTACTCTACGGAATGGTTCACGGGAAGTATAATTATAAGGTTCTTAAATATGTGTTAGAGTTTGATGATCTTCCGGAAGCCTTTGATGGATTTACGATTACGCAGATAAGTGATATTCACAGTGGAAGTTTTACAAATGCCGAGAAAGTTAAATATGCAGTCGATTTGGTAAATGACCAGAAAAGTGATGTTGTTTTATTTACAGGGGATTTAGTGAACAATGTGGTTGAGGAAATGGATCAATGGAAATCCGTATTTTCCACTATCAAGGCCAAAGAAGGTGTATATTCAGTTTTAGGGAATCACGATTATGGTGATTATGTAAACTGGGAGAGTGATGAAGCGAAGGAAACCAACCTTAACTCCTTAAAAAACCTGCAAAGGGATATGGGTTGGAAGTTGTTGTTAAATGAACATCATTTTATAGAACGCAATAACGAGCGATTGGCAATTGTAGGTGTTGAGAATTGGGGTGAAAACGGATTTAAAAAAGCTGGGGATCTTGATGCTGCGTCTAGTGGAATTTCAAAGGAAGATTTTAAAATATTAATGAGCCACGATCCATCACACTGGAAAGCACAAGTAAAAAGTGACGATCGTAATTTTCAGCTTACATTGAGTGGGCATACTCATGGAATGCAGTTCGGTATAGAAATTCCGGGATGGATAAAATGGAGCCCGGTTAAATACCAATACGAACATTGGGCTGGTATTTATGAGGAATTTGGAAGATTTATAAATGTTAATCGGGGTTTTGGATATTTAGGCTATCCTGGGCGCGTGGGTATTTGGCCTGAAATCACAGTTATTCAACTAAAAGTAAAGCCTTAAACTGCATAGCGATTGTTATTGCGTCGGAAATGCTATATTTGCAAATCAATTGTCAAGTAATACTTTAGATAGATGTCAAAATTTGGAGAATTAATTGAAACCAGAGTTCCGGTTTTATTAGATTTTTATGCCGATTGGGATGATGCCTGTAAAGGGATGCATCCTGTTTTGCGTGATGTTGCTGCTGCCTTAGGAGACAAGGCTCGTGTGATTAAAATTGATGTAGAAAAAAATGAGGCATTGGCCGAAGCACTTCGTGTAAAGGGATTACCTACTTTAATGATCTATAAAAATGGCGAAATGAAATGGCGTCAAAGTGGCGAGCAAGATGCCAATACGCTTATTGGTCTAGTGAAGGAATACATTTAGAATTATTTTTAGAAGATTCTTAAAGGCGATGATTCCATATTCATGGATTTTCGCAAATACACAAAATTTTAGTTTTCACTTCATCCAGAAAACACCCCTAGAGTCCTTTCAAGGGGCAATTTCTTGCATATCGTGTAGTTTAAAGTTCGTTCACTGATGGTGTCTAAGTGGCGGCTTAATTGATTATTAATCCTTTTTTTAATCAGTTTCTCGTAGAGCCACAAATTTTTTATTTCCCCATCACCCATCACCCAAGAGATATTTTCTTACAATCCCAACCTTTTTTGCTTATAAAGTCCAAGACTTTCGGCAATGTATATCGTAGGTTTTTTTCTGCTTTAACACTGTCATGAAAAACGATAATACTGCCGGGTACAATGCTCTTTAATACATTTTGAAGACATTTTTCTTCGGAAATAGAAGTATTATAGTCGGCGCTTAGTATATCCCACATAATGATTTTACAACCTCTTTTTTGAAGAATTTTTGATTGTTTGGTAGTTATTTTGCCATATGGAGGTCGAAATAACGATTGGTGATTTGTGATTGTTGATTGAGGATTTTTGATTTTTGATTTTTCATTCCATTTGTTTGCTTCAGCTTCAGATAAAATAACATTTTTTACATATTCTGAAACGTTCGTTTTCCAGCCGTTTAAATGATTATTTGTGTGATTTCCAGTAGAGTGTCCTTCAGAAATAAGAGTTTTGAAAATATCTGGATGTTTCTTAATATTTTCACCGATACAAAAAAAGGTTGCCTTTGCATCGTACTTTTTTAGCTCCTGAATCACCCACGGAGTGATATTAGGAATGGGTCCGTCGTCGAAGGTTAGGAAAACAGCATTGGTTTCTTTCGGAAATGTCCAGACTCGTTTAGGGAACATCCGTTGCACAAGTTTGGGTGTCTTATACCAATTTATCATTAAAAATTAAATTGATCAATTCAATGTTAATTTGCTGGAAGGTCCACAGCATCAATGAGCGTCGAGGATTCTAAAGGAATCGTCAATGTTGAATCTTGCGGAAGTTCCTTATCCAAGTCCATCCCTTCATCTTCTGAATAAAAATGACGGAAAAGTCTAAGATAATCATTGAATTTATCTGCTTCTTGACGTGCTATTTCTTCGGAATCTTTTGCGATTAAAACATCAATTAAACCTCGATAACGCTCCATATCACTAATAATTTCATCTGCGATTCCGTATTGAGTCTTCACCTTCATGCCACTGTAATATAAAAGTTTTTCTTGATACTTTTTAGAGGTAGCATAATATACTTCACGTGCCTTTTCTGGCTTATTTACCTCGTAATAACCTGCAACAAATGGCTCTAACAGGGAATAGTATTCAAACAAGTCGACAGGCATTTTTTCCATAGCTAGGTCAAGTACTTTCTCAGCTTTATCTAGTTTATCCTCATTGATAAGTGCTTCGGCCAGGCGCGCTATATTACTTCTATAAGTAATACCATTTCGACGTGTTTCAGTATCGTGATAAATATCTTGACTTCCGCTATTCCCCCATTTCCAGGCCATGACAATATCGAACATTTTGTCGCTGTCAATACGGCCCATATCAAATGGATTTCTGGGATTCACCTTAGTGCGAATCGGAACTAATTTATAAACTACTCCTTCGAGTTGAAGATAATCTTTCATCCAAAGATAGTCGTCGTCTCCATAGCTACCACCGCTAAAATAAATAGGACGCTCCCAATTATTATTGGCAAGAATGTCAAGCATTAATAATCTGTTTTTATAGATGAAGTCTCCCTTCAATGTAATGTGGATATAAGGGACTATTTCATCAGCATCTTCTTGAGCAACAATCCCATTTTTTAAAACAGCCTCTTTATCGACAGGTATACGAATAACCTTCGAAGGAAACGTATTTGCGAAAACGCCGCTGTTCATTTCGAGTTTCGTAACAGGACTGTCATCTGCAACCCATTTCATCCAGGTTTTAATATCGATAGTATCTTGTTTTGTTTCCTGAAAGACGATATAGTCTCGTGTGCCAAATTTGTATTTATCATGGGTGAGCTGCGACGGAATAGGGTCGCTGGTATAAGCCTTCTTCTTCATGTCATCAATATACCAATCGGTAGCAAAAAGGCTTGTATTAATGATACGCACGTCTTGCCTGTATCCTTCAATCCCCTGTGCATACCATAAGGAAAAAGTGTCATTATCTCCAATGGTAAAGAGCATCGCGTTTTCATCACAGGAATCCAGATACATCTTTGCCATAGATTGCGCGGTATATCTATTAGAACGATCGTGATCATCCCAGTTTTGAGAAATAAGTAAAGTTGGCACTGCAAGTGCAGTTGCCGTTAATACGATTGGGATAGCGACTTTAGGTTTAACGTATTCCTTTAAGAGCTCATAGAGGGCATAAACACCAAAGCCTATCCAAATTGAAAATACATAAAAAGAACCCACTAGCGCATAGTCACGTTCCCTTGGTTCAAACGGCCTTTCGTTCAAGTAAACTTTAAGAGCCAGTCCCATGAAAAGGAAATATACCAAGAGTACCCAGAAGTTTTTTCTGTCATTTTTATAATGAAATACGAGTCCGATGATCCCGAGAATAAGGGGAAGGAAATAATAGGTATTTCGTGCTCTGTTGTTTTTAAGATCGGACGGTAAATTGTCTTGAGATCCTATTCTTAATTCGTCAATAAATTTTATTCCGCTGAGCCAATTCCCATGCTGATTGGTATATTCTCCTTGAACGTCATCTTGTCTTCCACTAAAGTTCCACATAAAATAGCGCCAATACATATACCCAAACTGATACTCGAACATAAATCTCATGTTCTGCAAAAATCCGGGCCTTTCAATGTCCATGAATGGGCCGAAATCCGTCATAAAGGAGTGATAGTCTTCACTATCCACCAGACCTTTATTATAGGCTTCTTTGAATTTATTAACCTCTTCTAGGAGTCGGGGTTCGCTAAGATAATCGCTCTTAATACTAAATTTCAGGCCATCGGTAAATTCTAAATAATTGGTCGCATTTTCAGTACTCCACATTCTAGGCAGAAGAGCCTTGTGATTATTGTCGAAATTCTGAACTGCATTTTTGTAATCGTTTACAATGACATATTTACCTGCTTTCTCGTCCTTTTCGTATTTTGGTTTATCATCTTTGTAAGGGCTGTCAAGGTCTAAACCAGCATAGGCTTCGGTAAACATTGGGCCATAGAATAAGTGTGTCTCTGGATACTGCTCCCTATTGTAATACGCTAAAAGTTCACGGGCGTTATTTGGATTATTCTCATTAATCACTGTCCCGGCATTTGCCCGAATAGGCAGCATTATCCAACTTGAAAAACCTATTAATATAAAAAGGATACAAAGTACCAGGGTATTAAGTTGGGTGTAGTGTTTCTTTCTGGTGTATTTTAGAAGATAGTAGGAGGCTCCCAAAAATAGTAAAGCAGCTATGATAGTACCCGAATTAAACGGCATCCCAACACTGTTGACGAAAAATAATTCAGAGCCACTAAAAAACTTCATCGTCATTGGCAACAATAACTTGAATATGAATAGTAGTATGGATACCATTACTACATTTGCAATGAGGAAGTTTTTAACGGTTACAGTCTTATAATTCTTAAAAAAGTATAGGAAACCGATTGCTGGAATAGTAAGTAAGCCTAAGAAATGCACCCCGAATGAGAGCCCGATGATAAATGCAATTAAAATCACCCACCTGTCTCCGCGAGGAGTATTCATGTCTCTTTCCCAGCGTAATGCTACGTAAAATAGCGCTGACATAATCGTGGTAGCCATTGCGTAAACCTCAGCTTCTACAGCGTTAAACCAAAAACTATCCGTAAAAGCGAAAGATAGGGAGCCAATGGCTGCACTACCTAGAATAACAATCTGGTTATTAGAGTCTAATTCTTTGTGCTTTGAAACAATATTGGAAAGTAATATGGTAAGTGACCAAAACATAAAAAGTATGGTGAAGGCACTTGCGAAAACTGACATCAAATTGATTGTCAGTGCTATTTTGGTAGCTCCCATAGCAAAAATGGAGAAAAACGCTCCTAGAATCTGATACAGAGGTGCCCCTGGGGGATGACCTACTTCTAGGTTACTGGCGGTAGTGATATATTCACCAGCGTCCCAAAAGCTAGCAGTTGGTTCGACGGTTAGCCAGTAGGTAATTAACGCTATTGTAAAAACGCCCCATCCTAAAATGTTATTCCACTTTTTAAAGTTGAAAGAACCCATAAATACTTGTGATTTTAATTGATGCGAATTTACTAATAATATAAAATAGTTTGGCTATTAAATAATGGTAACGCTTGAAGTAAGTCGATATTTTATTCTAAAAATCTTTGTTATACGTTTTTTTACTAGAAATTGTTTGCGCAAAACAAAGTTTGTATTAAATTTGCGCCTCCTAATACGACAGCAATGTTTCGGCTTGGGAGGGCGAAGGCCCTAAAATTTTGGTAATGGCCCATGGTGTAACTGGCAACACGTCTGTTTTTGGTATAGAAGAGTCTAGGTTCGAGCCCTAGTGGGCCAACAAGATAAAACCCTAATTAACTTATGATAAGTTAATTAGGGTTTTTATTTTTATATCTTACCGTCATATTTTTAATTTAGTCTTTTCTCGATTTCATTAATTAAATCTTTTGTAGTTTTTTTATTAGTATTGAAAGAAGTACTTCCATTATTGTATGGTGTATACTTAGACTCTTTTGTTACAGAAAACAAACCTATAGTAGTTGTTTTTGAAGCACTTGCTAAATGCATAATACCGCTATCGGCACCTATAAATATCTCTGCATTTGCAATTACAGAGGCTATTTCTCTAATGTTTTTAGAATAGAAAGAAGTTGTTTTAAAATCTATTTGAGATACATTTTCCATTGGGAGTATTTCTAAAATATTATATGACTCACTATAACTCGTTTTCAATTTTTTATAAAAACTATTCCACCAATCTTTAGAGTAGCACTTTGTGCCAGTTGCATATGTGAAAATTAAAATTGTTTTTTTGTTTGAATTAGCAACTGAATTATACAAAATTTCTTTTCCTTTTATAATTTCACTTTTAGTAAGTTTTATATCTAAACTCGGAACTTTATCTGCACTTGTTAAATAACCCATTTGATTTAAATAAAATCTAAAATTATACACATTGTTCTTTGCCATATGCGGATAATCGTCTTCTGTTACAATACCTGATTGTGCTTCAAGGCTTCCAAAAACTTTATATTTGGCATTCGACAAATGAGTTAGGATTTTTCCAGATGATGAACCTTCTGTGCCATTTATGGCTATATCATATTTCTTGGTTCTAACGGAAAAAAATATGTTTAAATAGTTTAATAGCTCTTCAAAAGGTCTTCTAGGTAAGATAATTATGTTGTGAATGTTCTTATATTCTATAAATATTTGATTCGCTAGATTGCCTTTAACTATAATGTCTATTTTACAATCGGGGAAAGTGGCAATAACATCTTGCAATAATGGTGTAAGCAAGATTAAGTTTCCGAGACGTTGGTTTGGAAGACAAATTAAAATGGTGTTGATTTTTATTTTTTTTGTTCCTTTTACCTTTTTATTAAAATGAGACTTACCAATGTTTTGAGTTAATTTTGGCATTATCATTTTTCTAAAACTATCTAATTTTTTTAAAATCATTGTCATTTAAAGTTATACGTGAAACCGATTAAGCAATTGCCTTTTTAACTATTGAATCTTAATTCGATATGTTTTTTTTGATATTCTGTAGTAAAGAGATAAGAGCTGCCAATCTTAATTATAGCATCTACAAATATATCCCAACCATTCTCTTTTGGGGCCTAAACTTTACTAAAACCTATGATGCCAGCTAATGCATAGGCTGGTTTGCTGTATTTAAAACCATAGCGTAAATGACTAAACAATGCGATTGTTTGAATTGTTTTAAGCATTAAATCTATTAATAATTTGAAAAGGTATAAAAATTTGTGACGACGATTGCCATTTCAGACACTTTTACACTACCTAAATATGCTTAGGCAAAAAAGAGTATTATCTTATTAAAGAAACATTTTGTATTTCATATTATAAAAGCTATCTAATTCTTGGCTTCTATTTCCTTTATTCTGTTTTTGTAGTAGTCTGCTCCACTTAATTCAAAGGCCTTGTTTAGAGATTTTAAGGCATTCTCTTTGTCGTCTTGAGATTCATAATACTCAGCCATCGAATCATAAGCATTAGCGCTTTTTGGATTTTGTTTGATGTTCATTTCAAAAAACATAAAGGCCTTCTTAGGTTGCCCCATTTGCATATTCATATAGCCATAACCATTTAACAGTTCGTCTATCATAGGTGCTGTGGGAACGCCAAAATGCTCAGTGTAGATTTGTTCCTGCTCCTTTAGTAGTGCAACCAATTCTTCAATAGGTGTTTCTGGATTATTATATTTTTGAGGAGATTTAAACTGATACCAATTGAAAAGAGAAACCAGACCGTCTCTCATAGAGGGTAGAGGGACAGTGCCATGCAAATCTTCTGGATATACATCCCACAAAAAGTTTAATCCATTTTGACTTTGAGTCGTCGCAAAGTTTGAGAAGTCTATTATAGAGCGGGCAAATAAGGTAAATTCAGAAGTGTCGCTCATTATATTGTCGATGGTTATGCTTTCGTTGTGCATATGCAATTGCTCTGCTGCAAGCGATACAAAAAGTGACTTCCCACTGTAATCTGCTGTTTTAAACTTTTCTTTAGCTTGCTTTAATAACTTTTGGTCGTTCCAGTCCAAACTTGGATCTATTGCTATATAATTTTGGAAAAGATGTCCATGATTAACTAGCATATTTATGGTAAACAAACCGGCATAAGAGTGACCAATTAATGTGCGATATGCCATGGTAGGATACTTACTATCTATATATGGAATTAGCTCTTGTTCAATAAATTTTGTAAAGCTACCTGCGCCTCCAGTTTCAGCATCCATTGCACTACCACGCCTCATTTGTATCTGTGAAGTAGTTAAATCCCTAGTGCGATTTGTTCTATTAGAAACCCCAACGAGTAACATATGAGGTAGGTAGTGCCCCCGATAATTATCATATACAGCTTCTATTGTACTTTTTAGTGAAAACCCGTCCAATAGATAAATTACAGCGTATTTTTCTTTACTATTTGGGTCGTAATTCTCTGGAAGTCGTACCCAAAAATCACGGTTCTCATTTAAAGATCTAGAAAAAATGGAATCAGTAATTTGATTTTGAAATTGTTCTGTTGATTGTGCAATTATGTCTTGATTTATGATCAAAATTGATCCAATCAATACAAAGATGAGAGTGTAGAATTTCATGTGCGTTATTTGAAATCAAATATAACTAAATAATTAGTTAAAACTAATTGTTTAGTTATAAATAATTAGGTGAGTTGAAATAAAGGACGCTTCGAGTTTAAACTAAGGGAGCGGGACAACCTTTGTTAGTTTATTCTATACAGAAACTACGGAGAGTTCAAAAGTACTTTCTTAGCTGCTGGTGTAATAAGTTATGTGGACAACTTTTATTGGCTTAATACATATTTAACTAATTTATCGTGTGACAATAAAAATTCCCGACTATAAACATCTCGTTGATCAAGAGTTATATGGCAAATACAATCCTGAAGTGACAATGTTAAACTTGGTGTATTAGAATCATCAACGCTTAATTGTTATCACCAAACTTAATCAGATGGATAAAATAGCCGCAACCATCAAAGTTCTTAGCAAAAACAACTAATTTTATAAGAAATTTCTAGAAAAATTTGTCCTATGCATAAAATAATACCGCTCCTTCTAATATGCTTCTCAAGCAGTTTAATAGCTCAAAATGCAAACTCTGTAGATTTATATACTTATAAGAAAGGAGACCCTAATGGTACTGGTAAAAGGTATATGGGAAGAGAAATTGCCCATGTGATGGGTTTTGAAGGGATGAGCTGGTTAAATCGCCCTGAACGCGAAAAGGAAGAAAATACAGTTAAACTGCTAAAGAATATGAATATCAAGCCAGGAGATACTATTGCAGATATTGGAGCGGGTTCGGGTTATCATGTTTTTAAAATGGCTCCAATTGCAAAAGATGTATTCGTATATGCTGTTGATATTCAAGATGAAATGTTAGCAGTGATGGATTATCGTATTGAGAATATGGAAATTGATAATGTGGCAGTTGTAAAGGGAAGTGAAGAGAGTGTCAATTTACCTGAAAACTCAGTTGATAAAATACTTATGGTAGACGTATACCATGAGTTTAGTTATCCAGTAGAAATGATTGCATCCATAAAAAAAGCATTGCGAGTAAATGGTAAAATTTATTTAATCGAGTATCGAGCCGAAGATCCCATGGTGCCAATTAAGGAGGTTCATAAAATGAGCGAAAAGCAGGCTGTTAAGGAATTTGAAGCGGCAGGTTTTAAATTAGAAAGTAATAAAAGTAACCTTCCGTGGCAACACTGCTTGGTGTTTGTCAAAGAATAATCTGAAAGTCTCAATAATTACACAAAACCATCAGACATTAAAAATATGAAATATTACTGGATATTATTAATATTAGCTATTGCATCGGCCTGCAATGGCGGAAAGAACCAAGACGTGGAAAGTTCAA
This sequence comes from Flavobacteriaceae bacterium, assembly GCA_047614245.1. Taxonomy (GTDB): domain Bacteria; phylum Bacteroidota; class Bacteroidia; order Flavobacteriales; family Flavobacteriaceae; genus Ulvibacter. The sequence goes on along the minus strand of JBLHIC010000004.1, from coordinate 30,418 downwards.
AACTAAGAGCACTCATACTTGACGGACAGAATAACCATTATATATGGCCAAAGACTACTATGATTATGAAGACTTATTTTGAGCAGACTGGTCTCTTCGAAGTTGATATAAATCGGACCGATACATTATGGCTCGGTATAAAGTATAACCAAAGCAGAACTATACCTTTAGATGGATATATCAAAGAATTTCCATCCGATTCTTCTGCCCGGCTTGTCTCCGAAGAACCTGTTAAAACATCAAACTTTAGTATTGATTTCAGTAAATATGATTTAATTGTATCTAATCTTGGTGCATTAACACCCAATTGGCCTGATGAAACAAAGAGAAGTTTTGAAAAGTATATGAATGAAGGTGGTGGATTAGTAGTAGTTCACGCCGCAAATAATGCTTGGGGCGATTGGGATGAATTCAATAAAATGATAGGCCTTGGAGCTTGGGGAGATCGTGACAGTATTTCGGGACCTTATGCTTACTACAATGATGATGGTAAGTTTGAAGTTAATCCTTCCGAAGGTATTGGTGGATCCCACGGACTCGAGCACGAATTTGTAATTACCACTCGCGCACCCGAGCATCCAATCATGAAAGATTTGCCCTTAGACTGGCTTCACACCCAAGATGAACTTTATGACCGAATGAGAGGGCCATTTGAAAACGCCACGATCCTTGCCACGGCCTATTCCGATGTTGAAAAAAATGAACAACCTTGGGAGCCGAGTTTGAAGGGTAGTGGTTGGAATGTGCCAATGCTAATGGCTATCGATTACGGACAAGGCCGAATATTTCATTCAACATTGGGTCACTTTGATTATTCTATGGAATGTGTTGGCTTTATAACAACATTAAAACGAGGTGCAGAATGGGCCGCCACAGGAAAAGTTTCCCAAGAAGTTCCCGCTGATTTCCCATCTAAAGAAAAAACAAGTTCTAGAAGTTTTAAATAGATTAAGAATATCGACTTTAAAGTTTAAAATTAGATCGGTTTGACGCATATCAATATAAGAGGCGGAATACAATATAGCTTCGATAATTACAAGCGGTAAAATTCTAGTAATTAATTACCTATCTTTAATTCTGAATTCTGTAGCGGTCAGGTATTTGTAAACCTCAACGCAACTGGCGCTAGTAATGGATCTTCTTGGGAAAATGCTTTTACGGATTTACAAAATGCATTAAGTGTCGCTGAAGAAAATGACCAAATTTGGATCGCAGCGGGCATCTACTACCCAGGACAAACTGATGCTCCGAGATCTACAGCTTTTCTAGTAACCAAGGGAGTCGAAATCTATGGTAGTTTCCAAGGTTCAGAGGTAAATATATCAGAAAGAAATATTACGGAACATCCAACAATCCTTTCAGGAGATCTCAATCGGGATGATATCATTGATGATTTTAAAGTTACTATAGATGGAAAAGACATTGAAACCTTAAAAGAAACCCCAAAAATCTATTTGCAAGATTTTAATACTGATAAATTCAATACTGCATTAGGTAATTCATCTACATCAATTGATTTATCTACAAAAGATGCTTTAAGCTCAAGTTTAAATCGATTAATAGAGGCTTTAGCCGATAAAAAAATAGTCGCAATAGGCGAAAGCACACATGGAACTTCTGAATTTTATCATCTTAGGGAAATTATAACTAAAAGACTTAAAACCTGACACATCATTAGTAAACTGTCGATGCCCTTCTTCTGAAAAATAAACATCAAAAATATCTTTTGATATGTCAATTCCAACAAATAGTGTGCTTTTAATCATAACTGATAATTTGTGAAAGAACGAACACTACATTGAGTACAACAACCTAAAAACAGGCTCTAAAGGCCTAAAGAACTGAACGTATTTGTGTAGTAAAAGAGCAGGGATTTTCAATGTTGACGGAATCTTAAGTTCCTGCGTATAAATGAACCTTACTCTGCTCTTTTGTCCGCCCGTGCCGGTACGGACGGGTTCTTTCTATTAATAATCCTATAAGTTAATAGAAATCAAACTTAGGATGTATAAAAATAATAAGGGTTAAGTCCTAAACCCAAAGTTAGTACACTTTAACAAAGTCCGACAAATTTACAATTTGACGGTTTATAGAAAATTAACAGAAAAATTGTAAATTTAGCTAAATATAAGAATTATCCTAAAAACTCTTAAATATGAAAAGCTTTAAAATAGTGCTCGTCGCTTTGTTAACGTTAATAACTAATTACGCATCCGCACAGTTTTGTACATCAGATACTAGATTTAGTGAAATTGAATTTTTCGCAAACACTCAAATAGATTCACTAAAAAATGTTACCTACGGAAATGCCTTAACTTGGGACGGAGTTTCCGAAGATCTAAGAATTGATTATTACTTTCCTAAAACCACAATCGATCCTATGCCAAGTAGGCCTTTTATATTAATGATTCATGGGGGAGGATTTAATATAGGAGCAAAGGAAGACTTAATATTAGAATGCAGAGAACTGGCGAAAAGAGGTTATGTGGTTGCTACTATGAATTATCGTCTTGGTGGTCCTGTTTTTGTAGAATCCGTTTACCGTGCGCAACAAGATGCCAATGCTGCCTTAAGATATTCGATAGAAATCGCTACCTCTCTTGAAATTGATACCTCATGGATGTTTATAGGCGGAATGAGTGCCGGGTCTATTACTTCATTTTTCACGCATTATATGAGTCAGGATGATTGGAATTCAGTAAATCCTACTATAGAAACAATGCTTGGTGCGTTAGACACTTCAGGGAATAATTTACCTCATACTTTTGAAATTGATGGAATATTTAATCAATGGGGGGCTAGTGTCGATTCTGCTACTACACCAGACGAACTAATTCCAATGATTTCGTTTCATGGTGCTTTAGACACCGTTGTTCCCATCGGAGAAGGTGATTTAGGAACTATAGGCTCGCAAATTCTTCACGATAGATTAATTGCAAATGGGATATGCAGTGATTTTACATTAGATCCAGAAGGAGGGCATGTAGTGTATTATACGTTAGAAGGCAGAAAATTTATGATAAATCGAACAAGTTGTTTCTTTAAAAGCTTGTTTTGCGATGACTGCTCTGATTTTTTTTCCACGGAACCAGTGCTTGCAGATTGTTCAGGTGCTCTAAATATAAATGAATCATCATTGCAAAACGAAGTTTCTGTTTATCCTAATCCGTTTAAGGATCAATTGAGTTTTAATAACCTAAGAGGAAACGAATATTTCTATCTGTATAATATTCAAGGCCAAGTTATTTATGAAGGAAGTGACATTCAATCACATAGTGTCCATCAATTGTCCTCAGGATTGTATTTACTTCGGGTACTTCAAGATGATCAGCAGCAGACTTTAAAGCTGTATAAAGAGTAAAGTAAGAAGACAGTTTTATCTTGCATTAAAAGCTACACCAAATCTCTGGCGATTCTTTAGATTCATCAGAGATTTTGTTTTGGCTATTACTCATGTAATTAAAATTTCTATTTTCATTTTATAGAATTAGTAGTTGTAATTTCATATTCAACAATTTTTTATTAATTTTTTTGCTGAAACTTTATCACATCTCGTCTAAATCCTTCTGATATTCGATAAGCTTACTATCCTTTTGACTTTGCGCCAATCCAACTGCTTTTTCATAATATACTTTAGCATTAGCGTTATCTTTTAGTAAAATATAAACATAACCAATAGCATTTTGTAGTAGGGCAGAGGATGCATCCTTTTTGTTCAATTCCTGATATACATTTAAAGCATTTTTAAATTTGTTATATTTTATATAATAGGTGGCCAAAGACATTGCCCTACTCAATCTAATTCTGTTGAGCATATCTTTATCTTTAAATTCAGCCATGAACAATTCAAAATCTGCGAAGCTATCCGCTCTTATTGCATTTCTAGTTAGTGCAAACATAGACCAGGGTGTTAAGTCCTCCGAAAATCCAAAACGCTTACTTCTTCCTTTATAATATTCATTAACAAATTCCATTCCTCCGCGTGCTTTAAAATCAGCCAGATCCTTAAACTGAAGCTCAGGGTAATTATGATAGTAACTTCTCAGTCCGTGATAAAGGCCCGGATATGCTGTAGCTCTATGTTCAGCTCCTTCTATAACTCTATAATCCCATTGCAATGTTTTTGGAGCTTTATTTTTCAGTAAGGCTTCCAATTGATTTGTTCCATCTTCTACCATGCCTTCATTCGCACTAACCGTAAAATATACAAATGAACTGAATGGTTGCTCTAGTTTTTCTTTCAGCATATCTATTCTAGAGGTACCGTCGAACCTATCTTCATGGATCGGATACGGACTTGCCGCAATATGTGCATCAAATAAATGAGGTCTGTCTATGATGGACCCTATAACAAAAGCACCGCCATATTCCCATCCAAAAATTAAGCGTTCATCCGATGTTTGATATTTAGCGTCAATATATGTGATGAGTTCTTCCTCAATGAAATCTAAAAAGTCTGTGCCAAGAAAATGGTTAAATCGGTCTGGGTATTTATTGTTAATTCCAACAACGATAATATCTGGACTTAGGTTAAACTGAGCTGTAAAAGATTGTATTACACTTACACCGTGTAAAAATAACCTTTGTCCATCGAGAATATAAAGGACAGGATATTTTTTATTAGTTGAGGTGATATAACTTTCAGGCGTATAAACTTGAATCGTTCGATCTTCATTTAAAACATCTGATTTTATTATATATTTTTTACCAATCACATTATCAAGTTCTATGAATTGTGCAAATGTTTTTGATGAAAATGATGCTACAATTAGGGTAAATAGTATTAGTTTATTCATATTCTACACGGATGTTTCTTAATTTTATTTAGCAGTATATTCGGTTGATAATTGCTCGCATTCATCCCTTAAAATATCTCTAATTATTTGAGGTGGCTTTCCCCATTTGGGCACTTTTGAGGTCAGCATTACTTTTAAATCAGATGTAACTCCGCCCACATGTTCAACATTTGTACCATAAACAATGGTTTGTACTTTATAATGTCTTAAAACATATGAGCACATAATACAGGGTTCATGTGTAGTGTATAATATACATCCTTTTAAATCTTTGAGTTTACTTTGCTGTAGTGCGTCATTTACGGCTTCAATCTCGGCATGTTTGGTGATGTTTTGGGTTGACTTCCCTGCTTCTATACCAATTCCGATAAGCTCGTTGTCTTTAACAATTAATGCGCCTACAGGAGGATCTCCTTGTAACATTGCCTTTTTACCGAGGTCAATACAATGCCGCATATAGGGAATATGATTGTTCATTATTTCAGTTTTATAATTTATCTTTTTTCTTCAGTACTCTAATCTCCTCTTCTAAAGCTGCAATATGCTCTTGCTGAGGCGAAAAAGCCTTTTCAATTTCTTCAACAGTATATCTAGGTGTTATATGTTGAGGACAATTCCAATCGTATGCTTCAATATTGAATACAATCATACGTTCAGGGCGAAACTTATAATCATCTAAATCTAAAAGTTCATATAATTCGGGGTTGTCCTTTAGTTCAATAATGTCGGTTTTGGCGAATACTTTAAGTCGCGTTCTGGTTGGGTAATCAACCATAATTAGAGAGACATTGTTATTGGTTGCGATATTCCCTACTGAAACATATTGCTTGTTTCCAACAAAATCGATAAAACCCAAACGATTCACATCAAGTACTTTAAGAAATCCTGTTGGTCCCCCTCGATGTTGAATGTATGGAAATTCATTTGCCCCTATTGAAGCTAGATAGAAGCTATTCCGATTCTGAATAAATGTAACTTCGTTTATGGTTAATCCATCAACTACCTTAAATTTTTCCATACGATCATAACTTCCACGACTCCCATGTTTTTCTTGCAGTTTTTTCACTGCATCTGTAAATGCTATTTCTGCAAAGTTTTTAGCCATTGTTTTAGAATTTTATAATTCCTGTATTTGTCTAATCATTTGGCTTGTGAATCCCCATTCGTTATCATACCAGGCTAATATTTTAACTAAGTCTCCATCAACTACCTTCGTCATTTCCAAATCGGCTATGGCGGCATATGGGCTTTTTATTATATCCGAACTTACGATAGGTTCATTGGTGACAGCGAAAACTTTTAGATATCTATCGGTGGCTGCTTCTTCACCTAATATATGATTTATTTCTTCTACTGAAGTTTCTCTATCGGTTACGATAGTTATATCTGAAAGTGATCCAACTGCCAAGGGAACTCTCACCGCCAAACCATCAAATTTTCCTTCGAATTGAGGCATAGCTCGTGTTGTTGCAATTGCTGCGCCTGTACTAGTTGGAATTAGATTATTTAGACCCGACCTCCCCATTCTGAAATCTTTTTCGTCTGTAGAATCAATCGTTCGATTAGAAGCAGTGTCTGCATGAATCGTAGTCATGATGGCTTTTTTAATTCCAATTCTTCGTCCAATAATTTCCATTACCGGGCTAATATTATTGGTGGTGCAGCTAGCACAAGAGAATATATTTGTGTTTCCATCTTGTGTGTTTACTCCATGGACAACCGTTGGGATATTCGGACTTTTTGAAGGGCCTGATAGTACAACAGTTTTTGCACCTGCCTTTATATGTTTGTCAGCATCTTCTTCTCTGGTAAAAACCCCGGTACTCTCAATTACAATATCAATCTTTAATTTTTCCCAAGCTAATTGTCCGGGATCTCTTTCAGATAAAAACGCGATTTTTTTACCGTCGATAATTAGTTGATTACCTTCAATTGAAATGTCTTTTTCAAAATCCCCGTGAACACTATCGTGTTTTAGGAGATATGCAATGTTCTCAATAGAGGCAATATCATTTACTGCTATTACTTCTAAATTTGGTGTGTCAAATATAATTTTTAAGGAGGTGCGACCAATGCGTCCCATTCCATTTATGGCTATTCTTTTCATAGGTGTCGGTTTATTTGAGCATAGAAAGTTTAATTAAAAGTCTTTCTATGCTCTATTATTACTGGGCTAAAGCAGTTTTTTATCGTATTGGATCAAATATATTAGCGGAAGTGCATAAGCCAAATGACGCACTAAGGTTATAACAGGCATCATTGGTGAAGCATCTAATCCAGCAACTCCTGCTCCCAACAATGGAAGCATAAATAACCATACTAATGCAATCATTTCACCCACCACAAATATGATTGGTCGCACCCATTTTGGCCCCCATAATGAAGGTGCAATTCCGGCGAATAGAATGGCTAATAGAATCCCGTTTCCATAATGACCCGCAACTCCATAAGCCAAACCTAGATCTGTTTTTGCCCCCAGAACACTGGGGATATCCCACCATGTCCCAGTCATTAATAGTCCTACTAAGTCAAATAAGATGGTTCCTAAAAAACCTGCGATTATTGCGTTTTTCCAGTTTATTGTTTTCATAATACTTGTTTTAAAGTGATCAATGAATAATTAATTATTCAGTACATTTTTAAGTTCTTCAGTAGTATAAACATGACTCGAAATCATTCTGAAGTTAGTCTGTGCGGCTTGATTACCGTCTAAGCCGGGAATTATAGCAGAAGCGGTGGCATCGCCAACGATTGCAACTTCAAAACCGTCTTCCAGCAATTCTCGCATATGAGATTCTACACAAAGATTGCCAGACATTCCGGCAAGAATGACCTTGTCTATTTTCTGCTTCCTTAGCTGAAGACTCAAGTCATTTTGCTCAGGTCCGAACACTTTATGAGGTCCAGAAACCGTTACATAATCCTGTTCGATATATGGTTTGTAAAGTTCAAGCCAGTCTGCTCCAGAGCCATCAAAATTTTCTTTGTTTAATTGATCGTCTCTATCAAACATTCCCATACCATGCATCGCAGTTTCCAAAGCTCCTTCAAATTGCCATTTATGGTCGTGCTTGTAATAATAGTGTGGTGAGACAAAGACAGGAATGCCTTTTTCTTTTCCTAATTTAAAAAGGGTTTCCAGGTTTTTAATGGTCCCGTTTTTCCTTACGCTTTCGCCTACTAATCCCCAGGTCACTCCGTCTGTGCTTAAAAAGTCATTTTGTGGGTCTGTAATTACAATCGCTGTTGTTCCGTCGATTATAAAGCCTGGATCAGGTAATTGAGCAAACAGGTTAGTACTTAGATTGAATACCGCAAATAACGCGAGTGAGTAATTTAAGAGTATTGTTGTCATAATTTTAAATATTTTATTTGATTAGTGTTTTAGTTAAGTGTGATAGTCGATTCGTTGACTACCACACTTAGTTGTTTATTGAATATTGTTTCTTTTTAAGAAGTTTCGGATGTATATAGCAATCTCTTCTCCTTTTTCTTCAAGAGCAAAGTGCCCGGTATCTAACAAATGAGTTTCAACGACCTTCAAGTCTCGTTTATATGGATGTGCACCTTCTACAGGAAAAATAAAATCGTTCTTGCCCCAAACAATCAAAGTAGGTGGTTGATAGTCTCTAAAGTATTTTTGCCATTTCGGATATAACGGAACATTGGTTCTATAATCGTAAAACATAGCCAATTGTATTTCGTTGTTCTCGGCACGAGTTAAATGCTGTAAATCTATGTTCCAGTTATCTGGACTTATCGTAGCGACGTCCTGAACTCCATGTGTATATTGCCATTTTAAACCATCAGGAGAGTGAAAGCCTTCCAGAGGTTTTCCGTTTTCGACAGTATAGTCATTCCAGTATTTTTTTATAGGAATCCAAAAGTCCCGTAAGCCTTCATCGTAGGCATTTCCATTTTGTATGATTAATGATTCAACTCTTTCAGGATATTTTGATGCGATTCTGAAACCGATTGGCGCACCATAATCCATTAGGTAGATACTATACTTTTCGACTTTTAGTTCTTTTAAGAAGCCTTCAACAATGTTGGCCATATTATCGAATGTATATTCAAAATTGGCAATCGCGGGTTGATCACTTCTTCCAAAACCTGGATAATCCGGTGCCAAAACGTGATACTGAACAGACAGGTCTGTTATTAAATTACGAAACATATGCGATGAGGTTGGATATCCATGTAAAAGCAGGATTGTTGGCTTGTTTATATTACCGGCTTCACGATAAAAAACGTTTACTCCTTGAATGGTAATATTTTTATGTAGCGTAGGATGTGAAACATATTCAGGATTAGTTAAAATTTTATCATCCGATGAACTTTCAAAAGAAGATGCTGCAAAGGCGATAAGAACGATGACTGCAATACTTGCGAGTGATTTTAAAAATTGAGTTTTCATTTTGTTTAGTTTTATTGGTTAAAATATTGATTAGACTAATTCGTGTGTATTTATGTTTTGGGCTTTTGGAAAATCAATTTCGAAACCTCCGTTGTGATAGATGTTATTTGTAATTGTGATAAGTGAAACTGCGGCGATCAATTCAGCAAAAGAGGCCTTGTTATAACCAGCATTTAAGAAATTTTGAACTGCAGTTTCGGAAGGGTGACCTTTTTCTGAAATCAATTCGGTTACAAGAGTCACTATCGCGTTCAGCGATGCATCTGCAATTGAATTATCTCTTAACTGAAGCGTTTCCTCTTCTGTAAATCCGTTCATTTTTCCGATAGCTGTATGCGCTGAAAGACAGTAGGCACAGCCATTGGCCTGTGATGTTGCCAAGGCGATTGCTTCGTACTCTTTAGCATTGAATTCTCCACTTTTTAGAGAATCTGTAAAGGCTAAATACCCTCCTAATAATTTATCTGATACACCCATAGTGGCGTAGAGGTTTGGTAGCATTCCAATTTTACTCTTAACGTTTGTAAAAATCGCTCTTGAATTTTCGTTTGCTTCTTCTATTGTTAAAGGTTTTAATGTTTTCATAATGTTCTGTTTTTAATTAATTAATTTTGTTTTAAAATGTTTTCCTAACGGAAACGCCTTTTGCTATTCCAAGTGAATCCTTTTGATGTTTTTAATTGACTTGAAATTTGATTACTGCTTAATGTTCTCATATTTACCGGTTTTTATTTGTTAGTACTCTTCTGATTATAATCTTCTTTCTGATTCTTCAATATCTATGTCATTGGCACTCATGTCTCTTATTTGCATTAAACCTGCGTCGTCGAATTCCCAATGCTCATTTCCATGTGTTCGTTTCCATTGCCCGGTTTTAGCATCTCGCCACTCGTATTCGAATCGCACCGATATTCTGTTATCTGTGAATGACCATAAGTTTTTTTTCAATTTATAATAGGTCTCCTCGCTCCATTTATCGGTTAGAAATTCGACGATCGCTGCTCTTCCCGTGAAGAAAAGATCTCTATTCCTCCATTTAGAGTCTTCAGTATATGCCATTGATACTTTTTCTGGATTTTTACTGTTCCAGGCATCTTCTGCTGCCTGTACTTTTGCTTTTGCTGTTTCCTTTGTATAAGGAGGTGTATTTTTTTTCATAATTTCCAATTTCATACAGACAAGTCTGTTTTAATATTTTAAAGATTTTGACGTGCTTATTTTAGTAAACTTACACACGCTTTTTTAGCGGCCAAAATAGGCCATTCGTTTTTCTCTATTTGTGACAGGATAATGGCTCCTTCCATCAGCACTAAGACTTGATCACCTAATTGATTTGCTTCATCTTGATTGTACTGACTATCTTCAAGTAGTAAGGCCTGTATAGATTTCCTCAGTTGATTTTTGTGATATACTGCTTGATCTCTTATTTTAAGTTGTCCTGCCGGAAGGTCTGGAATAATATTTTGCCAGCCACAACCTCTGTAATCAACTTCAGAAAGCCATTGCATCAAATAATCGAAGCATCCAATAACTTTTCCCTTAGAAGTGTTCTGTTTAGAAATACTATCGGTCAATTTACCCATCCACATGCCGTGTCTTTTTACTAAATATGCCACAGCAATATCTTCTTTTGATCGAAAATGTTGGTACATACTGGCTTTTGCTACCCCGGCTTCTGCTATTATTTGATTGATGCCAGTTTGGTTATAGCCATTATTATAGAACAAATCGGATGCTGTTTCTATTATTCGTTCCTGCACACTTAGTTTTTTCATATGACAAATGTATAACTATATTTAAATAAACAGACAAGTCTGTATATAATTAACATATATTTAACAATATCCTAGCGGATAGTGATGCGCAGAAAGCCTGTCGAGCTAATTGATTATAGGTTACATTCTCTAGAAAGAGCTAAGCGTTTTTATTGTCTATTAAAAACAAAAGCAGCCATATTAAGCAAGCGGCCATTATAGCCAGCAGCCCTTGTCCTGTCTAAATCAAAAACTGAGGTGTACTAGAGTATCTTTATTAGCTCGTTGGGATTTGTTTTGACAGTGATCCACATCCTAAAAATCATCATCTAGGTATTGTTGCTAGGTGTCTAGCCTATTGTATTTTAAAGGTGATAACTGGCATATTTGCATGATTTACGAGATCTTCACTAACACTTCCATTAAAGAAATGGGAAAGCCCTTTACGACCGTGAGTGCTCATTCCAATAAGTTGCGCGTTTATATCTTTTGCAAACTGTAAAATACCCCTTTCAATCGAGGTGTCATTGTAAATATTAATTGTGAAATTTTTGATTTCTATGTCTTTAACAAAATTCGAAATGGTTTCATTTGCCTGCGCTGTGGTTTGAAACTCCCTAGGGGTATTTACAAAAAGCAAATGCATTTTTGCTCCAGTACTTTCCGCAAATTTTTGTGCTTCATTGAAACTCCATCTGCACTCATCTGAAAAATCGGAAGCAAAAACAAAATCATTTATTTCAAATACTTCATGATCATTTTTAATTACTAAGACTGGAATTGAGGAGGTTCGTACAACCTTTTCAGTGTTACTTCCTATAAACATTTCTTTAAAACCACTGGCTCCGTGAGATCCCATGATTACTAAATCTATATTATTGCTATCTACAGTTTCTTTAAGATCGTGGTAAATTTCGTTGTGGCCAATTGCTTCGTACACGCTTATTTCTTGCAAATATGGTTTTTCGAGAATTTCAGAAAAGTTCTTTTCTGCAAGTTTAATGAAATACAGTGATTCTGGTAAATTACTATTATCACCAGACCCACCTATGCTAAGTGGCATTTCAAGTGAATGTAAAAGGTAGATTTCACTGCCGTGTTTTAAAGCTAATTGAGCTGCAACTTTTAATGCGTTTTCGGCTTGTGGCGAGAAATCGGTTGGGACTAATATCTTTTTCATGTTGATTGGTTTATAGGTGATTAATCTAAGGATTAAAATACAAAAATAAAATGGGAGACAAGGCTTTTTTTAATGTTAAAAAAATTGGTATATTTGCAACAATATTAGAAAGTAACAATTAGAGGGGACATAAAGTCCCCTCTTTTTATAGTAAAAAATAATGCAAGGCAAAGTAGCAGAACTACTGAATGAGGTATTAGAAGAGAATAAGTCGTTGTTTTTAATCGATTTATCGATATCTCAGGATAATAAAATAAAGGTAATACTAGATGGTGATTTTGGTGTTACAGTTGAAGATTGTATGGCTGTAAGCCGTGCCGTTGAGCATAATCTTGATAGAGAAGAGGTTGATTTTTCATTGGAAGTTATGTCTGCAGGGGTTTCTGAAGGTTTAAAGATTCCTAGACAGTTTCACAAGAATATCGGAAGAACTATTAAAGTCAAAACTACTGATGATTTGAGTTTTGAAGGTGAGTTGACCGAGGTGAATGATAATACCATTACTTTAGTTTGGAAGGCTCGCGAACCAAAACCAATCGGAAAAGGAAAAGTTACTGTACAGAAGAAAGCCGAACTTTCATTTGAGAGTATTATTGAAGCAAAAGTATTGGTAAAATTTAATTAATATTATATGGAAAATTTAGCATTAATTGAATCGTTTTCAGAATTTAAAGACGATAAGCTAATTGATAGAGTAACGCTTATGGCGATACTGGAGGATGTATTTAGAAATGCTCTTAAGAAGAAATATGGAAGTGATGATAACTTTGATATTATCATAAATCCAGACAAGGGAGATTTAGAGATTTGGAGAAATAGAATTGTTGTAGCCGATGATGAAGTAGAAGATGAGAATGAGGAGATTTCCTTGAGCGATGCTCAAAAAGTTGAGCCAGATTTTGAAATTGGTGAGGATGTGTCACAAGAGGTGAAGCTTATTGATCTAGGTAGACGCTCAATTTTGGCATTGCGTCAAAACTTGATTTCAAAAATTCACGAACACGACAATACAAATATCTATAAGCACTTTAAGGAACTTGAAGGTGAGATATATACTGCTGAAGTGCATCATATTCGTCATCGCGCTGTAATTTTGTTAGATGATGATGGTAACGAACTAATTCTTCCTAAGGAAAGACAAATTCCTTCCGATTTTTTCAGAAAAGGAGATAATGTGAGAGGGATTATAGAAAGTGTCGAATTGAAGGGAAATAAGCCTACAATTATAATGTCAAGAGCGACACCTATATTTTTAGAAAAACTCTTTGAGCAAGAAATTCCTGAGGTTTTTGATGGATTAATTACGGTTAAAAAAGTAGTGCGTATTCCTGGTGAAAAAGCGAAAGTAGCTGTAGATTCTTACGATGATAGAATTGATCCTGTAGGGGCTTGTGTTGGGATGAAAGGCTCGCGTATACACAGTATTGTCCGTGAATTAGGTAATGAGAATATAGATGTTATTAATTATACGAACAACTTACAATTATTTATAACTAGGGCATTAAGTCCTGCGAAAGTAACGTCTATAAAGATTAATGAGGAAACGAAGCGTGCTGAGGTTATTTTACGTCCTGAAGAGGTTAGTAAAGCGATAGGCCGTGGAGGTCATAATATTCGATTGGCTGGACAACTTACGGGATATGAAATTGATGTATTAAGAGAAGGGGCAGAAGAAGATGTTGAGTTGAGTGAATTCTCAGATGAAATTGAAAGCTGGATTATTCAGGAATTCCATAAGATTGGATTGGATACCGCGAAGAGTGTATTAGAATATGATTTAAAGGATTTAGTGTCACGAACCGATCTTGAAGAGGAAACGATTCAAGAAGTGATAAATATATTAAAAGAAGAATTTGAAGAGTAGTTGAAAGATTAACTACTTTTAGACAAATTTTTCAATTCAAAAACAGCAGAAAGTATTTATATGGCTGAAGTAAAAACGATAAGGCTTAACAAAGTATTGCGTGAATTTAATATCTCACTCGATCGTGCCGTGGAATTTTTAAGTTCCAAAGGACATGAAATCGAAGCGCGCCCTACTACCAAAATTTCGGATGGTGAGTACCAAGTGTTGTTTGAAGAATTTCAAACTGATAAAAGCAAAAAGGTTCAATCGAAAGAAGTAGGCGAAGAGAAGCGCAAAGAGAAAGAAGAATTTCGTCTTGAACGTGAGCGTGAAATTGAAGAGAAGCAAAAAAGGACCACTCCGTTAGTTATTAGGGCTGAATCAAAACTAGTTGGTACTAAGCAAGTAGGGACGATTGATTTAGGCAAGAAAAAGCCTGTAAAAGGCGAGAAAACCGAAACCCCTGTAAAAGAGGAAAAAGTTGCTATTGTTAGTGAAACAAAAGTTGCTGAGAAGGTTGAAGAGAAGGTTGAAGAGAAGGTTGCTGAGAAGGTTGCTGAGAAGGTTGCTGAGAAGGTTGCTGAGAAGGTTGAAGTGAAGGTTGAGAAGCAGGCTGTCGAAGTGAAAAGTGAAAAGCCGAAGGCTAAGAGTGTTGAAAAAGAGGTCAAGGCTGAAGTTGAAATACCGAAAGTTGAGGCTAAGACAGAAACCCCTGAAACGAAAGACGTAAAAAAGGATCAATCCGAAAAAGAGGCTGAGAAGACAGAAGTAGCTCAAGTAGATGGAGTGTCTGCAAAGGTTGAAACTAAGTATAAGAAATTAAATGGGCCTAATTTTACAGGGCAGAAAATTGATCTTACTCAATTTAAGAAACCTGAAAAGAAAAAGCCTGAAGTCAAAGCGGGAGAAGCTAAAGATAGAAAGAGTAAACGACGCCGAATTAGTAAAGAACCTCAAAAAGGTAGGGTAGATACTAGAAATAGTAGAGGTCCTCAAAGGAAACCAATAACCGCTGCACGGGCCACGGTTCCTAAAGAGGAGCCTAGTGAAGAAGAAGTGCAAAAACAGGTACGTGAAACCTTAGAAAAGCTTCAAGGGAAATCCTCAAAAGGGAAAGGAGCCAAATACAGAAGAGATAAAAGAGATAGTCACCGTCAAAAAACTGAAGATGAACTTGCGATTCAAAATGCAGATAAGACTTTAAAACTAACAGAGTTTGTTACTGTAAGTGAAGTAGCGACTATGATGGATGTGCCAGTAACTAATGTTATTTCAGCCTGTATGTCTCTTGGGATGATGGTAACTATGAATCAGCGTTTGGATGCAGAAACACTTTCAATAGTGGCTGATGAGTTCGGATTTGAAGTTGAATTTATTACTGCAGATATAGAAGAAGCAATTCAGGAGCAAGAAGATGATCCTAAAGATCTGAAGCCACGTGCGCCTATTGTTACTGTAATGGGACACGTAGATCATGGAAAAACATCTTTACTAGATTATATTCGTGAAGAAAATGTAATTGCTGGGGAATCGGGTGGTATTACACAGCACATCGGGGCATATGGAGTTCAATTAAAGGACGGTCAGAAGATCGCTTTTCTTGATACACCTGGTCACGAGGCGTTTACCGCAATGCGTGCTAGGGGTGCTCAAGTAACAGATTTAGCCATAATTGTAGTTGCTGCAGATGATGATATTATGCCGCAAACTAAAGAGGCAATAAGCCACGCGCAAGCTGCTGGAGTGCCAATCGTTTTTGCTATAAATAAGATAGATAAGCCAGATTCGAATCCAGAAAAGATAAAAGAAGGCTTGGCTCAAATGAATCTTCTTGTGGAAGATTGGGGTGGTAAAATACAGTCACATGATATTTCTGCTAAAACTGGTGAAGGCGTTCCTGAATTACTTGAAAAAGTTCTTCTCGAAGCAGAATTATTAGAGCTAAAAGCAAATCCAGATAGAGTTGCTAACGGTACAGTGGTAGAGGCATTTCTCGATAAAGGTCGAGGTTACGTCTCAACTATCCTGGTACAAGGAGGAACTCTGCGAATAGGAGATTATGTGTTGGCTGGAAAAAATAGTGGGAAGGTGAAAGCCATGCATGACGAACGAGGTAAAAACGTTAAAGAAGCTGGTCCTTCAATTCCTGTGTCCATATTAGGTTTGGATGGAGCACCGCAGGCTGGAGATAAATTTACTGTATTTGAAGATGAGCGTGAGGCAAAAACAGTCGCAACTAAAAGAGCTCAGTTACAACGTGAACAATCAGTAAGAACGCAACGTCATATTACACTTGATGAAATTGGAAGACGTATCGCGCTTGGAGACTTTAAAGAACTTAATATTATCCTTAAGGGTGATGTTGATGGTTCGGTAGAGGCTTTAACGGATTCTTTCCAGAAACTTTCTTCGGAAGAAATACAGGTGAATATTATTCATAAAGCTGTTGGGCCAATTACTGAAAGTGATGTATTACTCGCTTCAGCATCCGACGCTATTATTATTGGATTTAACGTTCGTCCAATGGGGAATGCACGACAAATTGCAGACAAAGAAGAAATCGATATCCGTATGTATTCTATTATTTACGATGCGATTAACGATCTGAAGGATGCGATGGAAGGAATGTTGTCTCCTACGATGAAAGAAGAAATCACGGGTACTGCCGAAATTCGCGAAACTTTCAAGATTTCAAAAATTGGTGCTATTGCAGGTTGTATGGTATTAAGTGGAAAAATTATAAAAACCGCAGGTATTCGACTTATACGTGAAGGTGTAGTCGTGTTTACTGGTGAACTTTCATCATTAAAACGTTTTAAAGATGATGCCAAAGAAGTAGCAAAAGGTTATGATTGTGGTATACAGGTTAAAAACTATAATGACATAATGGAAGGGGATATTATTGAAGGCTTCCAAGAAGTGGCAGTTAAGAAGAAATTAAAATAATAATCACTTCTGAATAAATAAAAAAAGCGACCTAAACGGGTCGCTTTTTTATGGATATTAGTATACAAAAATGGTTGGAGAAATGAAGGAGCGCTTTTCATTGACAGCTAGAAGACCAATTTATTGCTCGAAATTCACGAATTGCTACATCAAGTGTAATGTGTAAACAATATGTTTTCTATATTTGAGTAAATCTACTCGATGCTGATGCATCATTTCAAAAGAAAATAATTAAAACTAACCAGGAAAAAGTTAGCTATCCTTTTTATGTGTTTGAGTGCTAGTATAAGTGGATTTACGCAAATCACTCTTATCCCCGATGCTTTTTTATTAACCCTGCCTTCATCTAGACTATTTGAATCCTTAAGTATCCAAATATAAACTCATCTGAGAGCGAATTACTTAATCTTTTTTATTTTCATCTAACACCTAACACCTAACATCTAACACCCACTTACTTCCGTTTTAAAATGAAAGCAGCGTCGAATGTACGCTGTACTTCTAATAGTGCTCTATCTGCCTCTAAACGGGCGCTAAAATTTCCAACCCAAACTTTATAGTTGGGGGTCTCATATTCAATCGAAGCTGGCCAGGCACCGTGGTTATTCTTATATTTTTTTAGAACCTCGTTTGCTTTACTAAGTTCACCATAATGTAGCTGAATCGTATATCCATCAGCCAGTTTATTCTCCTTTTCTAATTCCTTTTTAAGTTCTAATAAACGTGTGATTTTAGGATCTTCATTTATTGTTACCGAAGCCGACTGCGCCACGATACTTTCAGAAATAATAATGATTAAAAGACTGAATATAAATGGCTTAATATATGTTTGAAATTTCATAAGTTTGAATCTTGATTACAAATATAAATTATAATAACATTAGCGGTCACAAATTTACTATTTAGAATAATTATAAATTGACACTTAACATAATATTTGCATTTTACAAATCGACTGAAAGGCTTACTTTTGTACTGTCATTTAAGGCAGGTAAAATACAATAGTTTAGTTCAATAATTACTAGCTAATTACGTGCCAAATGCTTGACAATAATTTAACCACTAGTATGAAAAAGGTCAATTTCCGTATTCTTCCCTCACAATTGTCACTTCTTTTGTTGGCTTTAATGCTAGCATTTTCAACTACTACTTTTTCACAAGCAGATCCAGTTGCTGGTAAAGCATTATTTAATGCGAACTGTGCCGCTTGTCATAAATTAGATAAAAAAGCGACCGGACCGGCGCTAAGAGGAGTAGCCGAAAAATACGATACTGAGTGGTTGTATGAGTGGATAAAAAATAGTCAGGGTTTAATAAAATCTGGGGATGCTAAAGCAGTTGCTTTATTTGCTGAGTATAACAATTCAGTAATGACTTCCTTCCCTGGACTATCAAATGGTGATATCGACAATATTTTAGCATATACGAGTGAACCAAAACCAGTGCCAGTAGTTGCAGCTGTGCTTCCAACTAGTATGTCGGGAGGAGATAATAGTGGAGTTTCAAATGCCATTATTCTTAGTGCCTTAGCCTTGGTATTCTTGTTATTGGTTATTATGCTATTCTTGGTTACAGCGACTCTGAAGAAAATTGCTTCGGCAAATGGAGTTGAGTATCCAGTACACGTGAAGAAAACACCGATTTGGAAAACCTTTGCTCAAAATCAGTTTCTCGTATTAGTAAGTTGTATCCTGTTATTATTGGGGTCTGCATATTTCGCTTACGGATATGTAATGCAGATTGGTGTTGATCAAGGATACGCTCCGGTTCAACCAATCCATTATTCGCATAAAATTCATGCAGGAGCTAATAAAATCGATTGTAATTTCTGTCATAGTTCAGCTCGAAAAAGTAAGCACTCTGGAATACCATCTTTGAATGTTTGTATGAACTGTCATAAGAATATTGCAGAGTACAATGGGGAAGAGGATCTTGAGAATGGTTACACGAAAGAGTTTTACACTGGAGAAATTAAGAAATTATACAAAGCTGTTGGATGGGATGAGGAAAATCAAGCGTATACAGGTGAAACTGAGCCTGTAAAATGGACTCGAATCCATAATTTACCAGATTTTGCATATTTCAATCACTCGCAACACGTTACTGTTGCTGGTGTAGACTGTCAAAAATGTCACGGGCCTGTTGAGGAAATGGAAATTATGTATCAATTTTCACCGCTTACAATGGGATGGTGCATCGACTGTCATAGAGAGACAAATGTGAATTTAAAGGGTAATGAATATTACGCTAAAATGCACAAGGAACTTTCGAAAAAATACGGAGTTGACAAGTTGACAATTGCTCAAATGGGTGGATTGGAATGTGGTAAGTGTCACTATTAAGAATTAAAGATAATTACAATAACCAATATGGCATCAAACAAGAAATACTGGAAAAGTGTTGAGGAGCTAGACGAGAATAGCTCTATTGTTGAGACGTTGCAACAAAATGAATTTGTAGAGACGATACCTACAGATGAGTTTTTGGGTGATAAGGAGACTCTTGAGGCTTCATCAACTACGCGTCGTGATTTCTTGAAATACGTTGGTTTCACAACGGCGGCTGCTTCATTAGCTGCTTGCGAGGGTCCCGTAGTTAAATCTATACCTTATGTTGTAGCTCCAGACGAGATAGTTCCAGGAGTTGCAAATTATTACGCTTCTACTATCGCAGATGGATTTGATTTTGCAAATATTCTTGTTAAAACCAGAGAAGGTCGTCCAATTAAAATTGAGCGAAATGATCTTGCTACTAATAATGGAAGTGTAAATGCGAGGGTACATGCTTCTGTATTGTCATTATATGATATAAACAGATTGGCAGAACCACGTATCGGAAGCGAAGAAGTCTCTTGGGTCAATTTTGACAAAGAGGTGGCTCAAAAACTTACGGCAATGTCTGCTAAGGATATAGTGTTGTTAACACAAACTTTTGCAAGTCCGTCAACTTCAAAACTAATCAAAGAATTTACAGCGAAGTATTCAAATGTTCGTCACGTTATTTACGATACTGTGTCTTCTTCGGAAGCATTAGATGCTTTTCAAAATATATATGGTACAAGAGCTTTAGCGGATTATGACTTCTCAAAAGCCGAACTAATAGTTTCAGTTGGAGCCGATTTCTTAGGTGATTGGCAAGGTGGTGGTTATGATGCTGCCTATGCAAAAGGTCGTGTGCCAAAGCAGGGTAAAATGTCTCGTCATATTCAATTTGAATCGAATATGAGTCTTTCTGGCGCTAATGCAGATAAGCGTGTGCCAGCTACTCCTTCAGAACAAATCAAAATTGTTGCCGCTCTAACTGGGAACGGGAGTGTTACGGATTTATCTGAAGCAATTCAAACTGCAGTTACAAACGCGAAAGCGCAATTAAAGAAAGCCGGAAATAAAGGAGTCGTTATTACGGGCTTACCAGATGTAGGTGCTCAGGTTATGGCTCTTAACTGTAATGAAGGCAGCGAAGTTATGGACGCTATGAGCCCTAGAATGGTTCGTCAGGGTAATACTTCGGAAGTGATTAAAGTAATGAACGGTATTGTTTCGGGATCTGTGAAAGGAATTATCACCGTTGGTGTTGATCCTCTGTATTCTTTTCCACAAAATGCTGGATTTGCTGAAGCATATGCTAACTTAGAAATGTCACTTGCTTTTTCATCGAAACTTGATGCAACCGCTGAAGCTTCCAAAATGGTGGCAGCAACGCCACATTATTTAGAGTCTTGGGGTGATACACAAATAAAGAAAGGTTCTTTCAGTTTAATGCAGCCTACAATCCGACCTTTGTTTAATACACGACAATTTCAGGATTGCTTGTTACAATGGACAGGAAATGATAAAAAATATTACGATTATATAAAAGAGAATTGGACCAGTCTTTTAGGTGGAAGTTCTTGGAATAAAGCACTTCAAGATGGAGTCCTATTAAGTTCTGTTGAAGTTGAGATGGACGCTTCTTCTAAAAATGAGTCTTACGACTCAATGGAGAGTATGACAAGCCACGGGGCTTTATCTGGAACTACTCAAAATGGTGGGCTAGAGTTAACCCTCTATACGAAAACAGGAATGGGTGATGGTCAGCAATCTAATAATCCTTGGTTGCAAGAGATGCCGGATCCTATAACACGAACGTCTTGGGATAATTATGTTACCGTATCTTCTGCAGATGCAGAAGCAATGGGTCTTGAAAATACACATGTGGCCAACGGAGGATTAAATGGAAGTTACGTAAATGTAACAGCGGGCGATGTGGTTTTGGAGAATGTACCAGTATTAATCCAACCTGGACAGGCAAAAGGATCTGTCGGATTGGCATTAGGATACGGAAAAACAGCGGCAGTACAAGCTGAAATGCAAACAGGTGTAAATGCCTTTGTTTTATATAAGGACTTTTCTTCAGTACAAAGTGTGACTTTGGAAAAAGTAATTGGTGATCATGAGTTTGCTTGTGTTCAACTTCATAATACAATGATGGGAAGAGATATCATTCGTGAAACTTCCTTGGAAGTCTTCAACACGAAAGATGTGCAAGAATGGAACCCTGTGATTTATGTATCTAAAGATCATCAAGAAATACCGATTTCATCACCAGACGCCGATTTGTGGGCTTCATTTGATCGTTCTATTGGACATCATTTTAACCTTTCAATTGACTTAAACTCTTGTACCGGATGTGGTGCTTGTGTAATTGCTTGTCACGCAGAAAATAATGTGCCTGTTGTTGGTAAAGAAGAGATACGTAAGAGTCGTGATATGCACTGGTTGCGTATAGATAGATATTACTCGAGTGTAGAATCTTTTGAAGGAGATACGGCTAAAAAAGAAAATATTTCAGGTTTAGGAAGCTCTCTTTCAGATTTTGGTGCGATGGAAAATCCTGCTGATAATCCGCAAGTTGCATTCCAACCTGTAATGTGCCAGCATTGTAACCATGCACCGTGTGAGACGGTTTGTCCAGTAGCGGCTACGTCACATGGACGTCAAGGTCAAAACCATATGGCTTATAATAGATGTGTTGGTACTAGATATTGTGCAAACAATTGTCCTTATAAAGTTAGAAGATTCAATTGGTTCTTATATAGTGAGAATGATGAATTTGATTACCATATGAACAATGATCTAGGTAGAATGGTGCTCAACCCAGATGTGGTTGTGCGTTCTCGTGGAGTGATGGAGAAGTGTTCTATGTGTATTCAGAAAACACAGAAAACGATCTTAGATGCGAAACGTGATGGGCGTGCTATTAAAGATGGTGAATTTCAAACAGCTTGCTCATTAGCATGTGATAAAGGAGCAATGGTGTTTGGTGACATCAATGATCACGACAGTGAAGTATTTAAAGAGAAAAAAGATAATAGAATGTATCATTTATTGGAGGCAGTAGGTACACAGCCAAATGTGTTCTACAAGACCAAAGTGAGAAATTCAAAAGAAGTTTAAACTAACTAAGAAATAGTATATAAATATGGCGTCGCATTACGAAGCACCTATTAGAAGACCCTTAGTTATAGGAGATAAAAGCTACCACGATGTAACTATCGATGTTGCTGCTCCTGTGGAAGGCAAAGCAAATAAATCCTGGTGGATTGTTTTTACCATTGCCTTAGTTGCATTTTTATGGGGAATTGGATGTATTATATACACCGTTTCTACTGGAATTGGAGTTTGGGGTCTAAATAAAACAGTTGGCTGGGCTTGGGATATTACCAACTTCGTTTGGTGGGTAGGAATTGGTCACGCAGGGACACTTATTTCTGCAGTACTGTTATTATTCCGTCAAAAATGGAGGATGGCAATTAACCGTTCTGCAGAAGCAATGACCATTTTTTCGGTAATTCAAGCTGGTTTATTTCCTATTATCCACATGGGGCGACCTTGGTTAGGATACTGGGTATTACCTATTCCAAATCAATTTGGATCTCTGTGGGTGAACTTTAATTCACCGTTACTCTGGGATGTATTTGCCATATCAACCTATTTATCTGTGTCTCTGGTATTTTGGTGGACTGGATTATTGCCTGATTTTGCAATGATTCGTGATAGAGCAGTTACCCCATTTACGAAGAAAATTTATGGTATTTTATCTTTCGGGTGGAGTGGTAGAGCAAAAGATTGGCAACGTTTTGAAGAAGTTTCTTTGGTGTTGGCCGGTTTAGCAACGCCCCTTGTACTTTCGGTTCATACTATTGTATCATTTGATTTTGCAACATCTGTAATTCCGGGATGGCATACTACGATTTTCCCACCCTACTTTGTTGCTGGAGCGATCTTCTCAGGATTTGCAATGGTGAACACCTTGTTGATTATAATGCGAAAGGTGTCCAATTTGGAAGACTATATTACTATACAGCATATTGAATTGATGAATATTGTAATTATGCTTACTGGTTCCATCGTTGGGGTCGCGTATATGACAGAGCTCTTTATAGCTTGGTATTCTGGTGTTGAATATGAACAATATGCTTTCCTTAATCGTGCTACTGGTCCCTATTGGTGGGCATACTGGGCGATGATGTCTTGTAATGTGTTTTCTCCCCAATTTATGTGGTTTAAGAAATTACGAACGAGCATAATGTTCTCATTCTTCATATCAATTGTTGTGAATATTGGAATGTGGTTTGAACGATTTGTAATTATTGTTACTTCGTTGCACCGCGATTATCTTCCATCTTCATGGACAATGTTTCAACCAACCTTTGTGGACATTGGAATATTCATTGGTACTATTGGGTTTTTCTTTGTGTTGTTTTTATTATACGCAAGAACGTTCCCAGTAATAGCACAAGCTGAAGTAAAATCAATCCTAAAAGGATCTGGTGATAAATATAAAAAATTGCGAGCTGAATATGGTGATGATGTAAAACATTACGATGAGATAGCAGTAGCTACAAAAGCAAAAGCTAGTAAGAAAGAGAAACCTGAAGAATCGTCAGAAGAGGATGATTCTAAAAAGATAGGAGATTTATTGAGTAAATTAGGAGCTTTCGATCCAGCTACTCAAACTCAAGATGATCTTAAGAAAATAAGTGGTGTTGGTCCAAAAATGGAAGATAAATTGCACCAATTAGGAATCTTTACTTTCGAACAGGTGAGTAAAATGACCGATACAGAATATGATTTGTTAGACAGCATTGTTGGCGAATTCCCAGGAAGGGCGAAACGCGATGATTGGGCTGGACAAGCATCAAAACTTAAAAACAACTAGTAGTATGGCATCTAAAGTGATTCACGCTATTTATAACGATGACGATATCCTAATGCACGCTGTTAAGGATGTACGAGCTGAACGTTACCATATAGAAGAAATCTATACGCCTTTTCCAGTTCACGGACTAGATAAGGTGATGGGATTAGAACCAACACGCATCGCTATTACATCTTTTATGTATGGATTGGTGGGGTTGGCCGTTGCAATTGTAATGATGAATTTCATTATGATTGAAGATTGGCCTCAAGACATAGGAGGGAAACCTAGTTTTAGTTATATCGAGAATATGCCTGCTTTCGTACCCATTATGTTCGAATTAACGGTATTCTTTGCTGCACATTTAATGGTGATAACTTTTTATATGCGGAGTAAGCTATGGCCATTTAAAAAGGCCGAAAATCCGGATGTTAGAACTACGGATGATCATTTTTTAATGGCGGTGGATACTGGACATCATGATGCAGAGGAAGTTGCAAACTTCTTACGCGGAACAGGAGCGATCGAAATTAGTTTAATTGATACCGACGAAGATCACTAACTATGAGAAATATTGTAAAGATAGCAGTTGTTATTGTAGCATCATTTATTTCGGTTTCTTGTTTTAATAAAAACAAGCCGAACTATCAGTTTATGCCTAATATGTATGAGCCTGTAAGTTATCAAGCCTATGGAGATTATGAAGTTTTTCCAAACGGACAAGAGGCAATGTTGCCTGTAGAAGGTACAATTTCAAGAGGATGGATGCCTTATGATTATCCTAATACAACCGAGGGGTTAAATTTGGCAAAAGCTGATTTAAAAAACCCGTTGGATGTTACTGAGAAAAGCCTATCAGAAGGAAAGGAATTATATAACATTTACTGTGCAATTTGTCATGGTGAGAAGGGAGATGGACAAGGTGTACTAGTGAAACGTGAAAAGTTTCTAGGAATTCCTAGTTATGATGATGCTGGTAGAAACATTACTGAAGGTGGTATTTATCACGTGCAAATGTTTGGTCTAAATTCAATGGGCTCTTATGCATCACAAACAAATGAATTGGAGCGTTGGCAAATAACACAACACGTGATGAATTTGAAAGCTGCATTAAAGGGAGAGCCTTTATTGAGTCCTGCAATGGCTGAAGTCGCTCCTGTTGAAGAAAACGTTGTTTTAGAAGAAGTTACCCCTTCAGACGAAACTCATTAATTATAGAATAATAGAGAATAGCTAAGATATGTATACGCTACCTAATAAATTAAAATTGTTTGCGATCATTTTTATGGTGATTGGCGCCATTGGGATCGTTTCAGGCTTTCTAAACGCACCTTCTTCCACTGCGGAAGTAAAGGAGATGATGGCAACTCACGATGACGGTCACGGTGCTGAAGCGGCACACGAAGTGTCTAATTCTCATGCAGATGAGGCCCACGGCGAAGAGGCTGCGCAAGCAGTTGAGCATGAAGATGTTGGTCACGGAAGTGAAGAGGCTCATTTGGAGCACACCTTGCATCAACTACAGAATAGGCCTTGGTCTGCTTTGTATATCGCGTGTTTCTTTTTCTTTATGATAGCCTTAGGATGTTTGGCCTTTTATGCGATTCAGTTTGCTGCTCAGGCAGGTTGGTCACCAGTACTTTTTAGAGTAATGGAAGGTATCACGGCGTATCTTGTTCCTGGTGGAATAATAATGTTTGTATTATTAGCGCTTTCAGGTTTTCATGTAAATCACTTATTTGTATGGGCAGACCCAGAAGTTTTGGCACATGATAAATTATTACAAGGAAAAGCAGGCTGGTTAAATGGAACTGGCTTATTAATTAGAGCGGCTATCTTTATGGGAGGATGGTTGCTTTATAGACATTTTGCAGTGAAGTTTTCAAGAAATAGCGATAATGAAACTGGTAATAAGTGGTTTAAGAAAAGCTTTAGAATCTCAGCGGGCTTCTTAGTATTCTTTATATATACCGAGTCTATGATGTCTTGGGATTGGCTAATGAGTTTTGATCCGCACTGGTTTAGTACATTATATGGATGGTATGTTTTCGCTGGTATGATGGTTTGTGCAATCACAACAATTGCTCTTGTTACAATTTACTTAAAATCTAAAGGGTACCTCGAAGTAGTAAATGATAGTCATATCCATGATTTGGCTAAATTTATGTTCGGATTTAGTATTTTTTGGACTTATTTATGGTTCTCTCAATTTATGCTTATATGGTATGCGAATATACCTGAGGAAGTAACTTATTTTGTTACCCGTATAGAACAGTATAAATTGCCATTCTTTGGAATGCTAGCCATGAATTTTATATTCCCGGTGCTATTGCTTATGAACAGTGATTATAAACGGGTAAACTGGTTTGTTGTGCTAACTGGTATTGTAGTTCTTGCAGGACATTATATAGATTTATTTGTGATGGTGATGCCTGGTACGGTTGGTTCATCCTGGTATATTGGAGTGCCTGAATTAGGTGCGATTTGCTTTTTCTTTGGTCTTTTTGTCTATGTTGTGTTTAATGCACTGACAAAGGCACCTTTAGTAGTGAAGAACAATCCGTTTGTTAAAGAGAGTAAGCAGTATCATTATTAATTAATTATTTAGAAGACAGATAACGATGACCGCATTTTTAGTTGTATTAGTAATCATTCTATTTGGAGTTGCTGTTTGGCAAATGGATAAGATATTTCAAATGTCTAAATCCAAAGAAAGCAACGATTCTGAAATAGCTTCAGATAAGGATAATAACATTAATGGATATCTAATGTTAGGCTTTGTGTTTTTCACTTACTTTCTTCTCATTTACTGTTTTTGGGAATGGGGTGACGTATTGTTACCGGAAGCTGCTTCTGAACACGGACAAGGTTTAGATAACCTGATGTTCATTTCAATGGCGCTTATCTTCTTCGTCGGATTTATAACACTTTGGCTGTTAAGTTATTTCTCTTTTAAATATCGGGGCAAAAAAGGAAACAAGGCATTGTTTTTTGCAGATAATGATAAACTTGAATTTGTTTGGACAATTATTCCTGTAATAGTTTTGGCAGGTTTAATTATCTACGGTCTATTCACTTGGACAGATATTATGAATGTGGATACGGAAGATGACCCAATGGTCGTTGAGCTTTATGCATATCAGTTTGATTGGCGGGCCCGTTACAGTGGTGAGGATAATACCTTAGGAAAAGCTAACGTTCGTTTAATCGAAGGTGTTAATCAGATAGGTGTTGATGCTTCAGATCCAAATGCACAAGACGATGTTGTCGTAAATGAATTGCATTTACCTTTAGGAAGGAAAGTCTTATTTAAAATGAGGTCTCAAGATGTTTTACACTCAGCCTATATGCCACATTTTAGAGCTCAAATGAATTGTGTTCCAGGGATGATAACACAGTTCGCATTTACCCCATCCATTACAACAGAGGATATGAGGCTAAATGATGATGTCGTAGCAAAGGTGGGTGACATTAATAGACTTAGAAGAGAAAAGAGTGTGGGGTTAGCCGCTAAAGGCGAAGAAGCATTAGAACCATATGAATTTGATTATTTGCTTCTTTGTAATAAAATATGTGGGACTAACCACTACAATATGCAAATGAAAATTGTTGTTGAATCACAAGAGGATTACGATGCTTGGATGACAACACAACCGACTTTCGCAGAAGTTATTAAAAAATAATATTATTAGTTAGAAGATATGTCAGCACACGCAAACGACCACGCAGAAGATCACGATGATCACGGGCATCATCATAAAGAGACCTTTGTAACTAAATATATATTTAGCCAAGATCATAAAATGATTTCTAAACAATACCTAGTTACTGGTTTGTTTATGGGAATCATAGGAATAGCAATGTCACTTCTTTTTAGAATGCAATTGGCATGGCCTGATCATCAGTTTACTATTTATGAAATATTTTTAGGTAAATGGGGTGAAGGTGGTGTTATGGATCCAAGTGTTTATTTGGCCTTAGTTACTATTCACGGTACCATTATGGTATTCTTTGTGTTGACTGCTGGATTAAGTGGTACCTTTAGTAATCTGCTAATTCCATTGCAAATTGGAGCAAGAGATATGGCATCTGGTTTCTTGAACATGATTTCATATTGGTTGTTCTTTCTATCTAGTGTGGTTATGGTAATGTCTCTATTTGTAGAAGCAGGACCTGCTTCAGCTGGTTGGACTATATATCCACCGTTAAGTGCTTTGCCACAGGCGATTCCAGGTTCAGGTGCAGGTATGACACTCTGGTTAGTTTCAATGGCTATCTTTATTGCGTCTTCTCTATTGGGTGCGCTAAACTATATTGTTACGGTAATAAATTTACGTACTAAAGGGATGTCGATGACTCGTCTCCCATTGACGATCTGGGCATTCTTTGTAACAGCTATTATCGGGGTGGTTTCATTCCCTGTTTTATTATCTGCTGCGTTGATGTTAATTATGGATAGAAGTTTTGGAACTTCATTCTTCTTGTCAGATATATATATTGCAGGTGAGGTGCTCCACAATCAAGGAGGGTCTCCTGTTCTATTTGAACATTTGTTTTGGTTCTTAGGACATCCCGAGGTTTATATTGTAATACTTCCAGCAATGGGGTTAGTTTCTGAAGTCTTGGCAACCAATTCTCGAAAACCAGTTTTTGGATATCGCGCTATGGTAGCATCTATTTTGGCTATTGCTTTTCTTTCAACCATAGTTTGGGGACATCACATGTTTATTTCCGGAATGAACCCGTTCTTAGGTTCTGTATTTACCTTTACAACGTTATTGATTGCAATTCCTTCAGCGGTAAAATCATTTAACTGGATTACAACGCTTTGGAAAGGAAATCTCCAAATGAATACGGGGATGCTATTCTCAATAGGATTTGTATCTACCTTTATTACTGGGGGATTGACTGGGATTATTTTAGGTGATAGCGCGTTGGATATTAATGTGCACGATACCTACTTCGTTGTTGCTCACTTCCACTTAGTAATGGGTGTATCTGCCCTTTATGGATTATTTGCTGGGGTTTATCATTGGTTTCCAAAAATGTTCGAAGGTAGAATGTTAAATAAAAACTTAGGATATGTCCATTTCTGGATAACAGTAGTTGGTGCATATGGAGTTTTCTTCCCAATGCATTTTATTGGAATGGCTGGGCTGCCAAGACGTTATTACACAAATACTAACTTTCCATATTTCGATGATTTAACAGATGTTAATGTTGTAATTACCATTTTTGCGATCTTTACAGCAGCTGGTCAATTGGTTTTTCTTTACAACTTTATCCACTCAATGTTCTACGGAAAGAAAGGTCCAAAAAACCCTTGGAGCTCAACGACTTTAGAATGGACGACGGAATTAAAACATATACATGGAAACTGGGATGGCCCTATTCCTGAAGTACATCGCTGGCCTTATGATTATAGTAAACTAAACAAGGATGAAAGCGATTATGTGATCCCGGGTCAAGATTTTATACCACAGCACTTGCCTATGCAAGATAACGAAGAAGAAATGCATCATTAAACTCCTGAAAGACAGAAATCCTGATTGAGCTAGAAGTATCTCATTCTACAACAATAAAAAACCTCTGACTATTGTTTTTTATTGACTAGGTTTGAGTTATAACTAACTAAATTATATATAAACATGAAAGATGTTATTTCAAAAATGATAATGTTTTTAACTGCTATACTACTGTCTGGCAGTGTGATATCGCAGGTAACAAATGAAGGAGTACCGTTAAGCTGGGACCTTGAAAATAAAAATAATACCAGTGCTATTGAGATGCAAACAATTGACTTTGTACAATTAGCAGGAGAGGATAGACAAAATGATTTGGATAAAGGTATTCCGTATCGATTTGGTCATGAATTTGAAACAAACTTAGGATTAGATAATTCGGGTGTTTGGGATAATCTTCCAAACGGAGATCGTATATGGAGAATTAATATTCTATCACAAGGGGCCAAAACACTCAATTTTGTTTTTGATCAATATTGGTTGCCAATAGGTGCTAAGGTGTATTTATATTCTGACGATAGGCAAAACATGATTGGAGCATATACAAATGTTATGAACCAACCTGAAGAAAAATTAGGAACTTGGTTGGTTGATGGTGATAACATTTGGGTAGAATACCTTGAGCCGGCAAATGTAATTGGACAGGGTAAGTTAAACATTGGAACCGTGGTTCATGGCTATCGTTCTATAACAAAGTCTTCTGTACTTAATCGAGACTTAAATGATTCTGGTGATTGTAACTTGGATGTTGACTGTACTATTGGAGCAGATTTTGACC
>JBLHIC010000003.1:0-79979 GCA_047614245.1 Flavobacteriaceae bacterium | reverse complement strand
ATTGATTATTCTCTTTAAAATAAAACCCAAATTGACGAAAATGATGATCCAAATGCTTGAGTAGGATTATTAACGCCAAATCCCTAAATTTTGTAAAGAAAAATACAAATTTCAGGAATTTGCCACCCCTTCAATGGGATTGACATTTCTACTTTTCAAAAATCAGCAATCAAAATTCTCTAATCATTAAAACCCAAATTGACGAAAATGATGATCCAAATGCTTGTATTGCATTTTACCCCATTGTTCAGGAGTAAATTTTCCAAATATAGGATGTGGGTTCCATTCTGTATCTGATTTCTTTCCTTGAAATGCAACGATCATGCATTCAAGAGCTTCTTTTTCTTTTTTGAAATTCTTCTCCTCTGTGATTATTAACTCTTTGGCAGTTGGTAAATTTTTACGCCATGGACGATCACTATAAAGTGATTTTTTAAAAAGCCTCATAATTGGATTGAAACTACTCTTTATTGGTTCAGATTTAAGAGCAATTTTTAAAGGCAGTTGGCAATGACTTAACATCTTGGAAATATTCATCTTTCCCCAAGAAGCTTTCATTTTTTCATTAGATTTATACAACCTATCTAATACTTCATTACAAGTGTTTTCGTCTAATAATGATTTCATTGCTAAGAATTTATTAGTTTTCTGAAAGGTACAAAACAATACTTAAGTTTTATATATTTACGTTGCATTCGCTTCCTTAAAAACGAAGATTCAACTCCCCACTTTAATCGTTGAATCTATGTCTGATCAAAACCAATACTTTTCAATAAAAAGCTGGAATGAAGATGATCGTCCTCGTGAGAAATTAATGCTCAAAGGTCGTGTTGCATTGAGTGACGCCGAGCTAATTGCTATTTTAATTGCTTCAGGAAGTCGGAATGAAAGCGCGGTTTCATTGAGCAAACGGATACTGGCTTCCGTAGAAAATAACCTGAATGAATTGGGTAAACTAAACATCAAAGATCTAATGTTGTTTAAAGGTATTGGTGAAGCGAAAGCTTTAACAATTATTGCTGCTTTAGAATTAGGACGGCGGAGAAGGGTGGAGGAAGCGCTCGAAAAGAAAAAGATTAATTCGAGTAAATCCGTTTTCGATTTATTGCAGCCCATTATTGGTGATCTGCCACACGAGGAATTCTGGATTGTATACCTCAATAATTCAAACAAGATTTTGCAAACAAGCCAGTTGAGCAAGGGAGGAATAACTGGAACCTTAGTTGATATACGATTGGCTTTAAAAAATGCCTTGCAATTAGGAGCCGTTGCTATTATTTTGTCACACAATCATCCCTCAGGCACCTTAAAACCTAGTCAGGCGGATATTGGACTTACAAAAAAATTAAAAAAAGCGGGTGAAAGTCTAGATATAAAAGTGCTGGACCATCTAATAATTACTGAAAAATCGTATTTTAGCTTTGCCGACGAAAATCTCTTATAACTGCTAATGCTGCTCGTATATACTCAGAAGATAACTCCAAGAATCACATATGCGTTTAGACATATTTGTACTCGTATTTTAGGTATTGAAACTCAATTCACCTCTACAATTGAAGCCTTTGTAGTTCATAATGGAGCAAAACTATCCTATGGGAAGCAACCCCTAGGGAGTGAAATGTTTATCCATAGCGAGGGTTTGTTAACCCAACATGGGTTTGAGTCTTTTGATATAGTGATTAAGGATTGGGGGGATACTAAGTGTTTTTTCTCCTCGATTTCTAATAGTGTGGTGCCCTTTGATATATTTTCGGCAAGCTTTTATCTTATGAGTAGATACGAAGAATACTTGCCACATGTGAAGGATACTATGGGGCGTTATCCATATACAGAGAGCTTGGCACATAGAGAGGGGTTTTTGCGACAACCAGTGGTCGATATTTGGGCCTATAAGTTTAAAAATATCTTATTGGATTCATTTCCAAACTTAGTTTTTCCTCTTAAAAAAATGAAGATTCATAATGTAATCGATGCCAGTCAGCCGTATGCTTTTGTGCAGCGCGGATTTGTACGTGCGATTATAGGGTTTAGTTCAGATTTATGGAAAATGAAAATCCGATCCATTATTACAAGAGGTCAGGTGTTAATGACACTTCGGAAAGATCCCTATAATACCTTTAACTGGATAATTAATACGGCCAGGAGAAGTGTTTCTAAACATACCTTCTTTTTTAGATTGGGTGATAGCTCAGATTTTAAGGAAGGCATGAATACGAAACGTCTTAGATTTAAATTGTTGGTTAAATTTATTTCCGACTATAAAGAAGTTGGGCTTATTTTCTCCTCGGAAACGCTAGTGGATTACGAAAAAGTTAAAAAGGAGAAGGAGCTCATGGAGGAAATGACGAACCGCATTTTGAGGAGTTCTATGAATGCTCATTATATTGTGAATTTACCGGCCATCTACCGGAATTTGGTCGAGCTTGAAGTTGAACGAGACTTCACTATGGTATATGAAAACGAGGTTGGTTTTAGAGCTGGAACATGCACTCCATTTTTATTTTACGACCTTGATAGTGAAACTAAAACTCCGCTAATAGTTCACCCGTTGGCTTTTACTACTAACGCCTTTGAAAAGAAATATGAGTCGGAAATCAATAAAACTTTCAAGATGTTGTTTGCTTCAGTAGATCAAGTGAACGGGACTTTTTCAATTGTTTTTAGTAATCGCGATTTTACCTATTCAGAAAAGAACAAAATTTGGCGTTCTATTTTTTCAGAAAAACTTCAAGTACATGCATAACAACACTGTTACAGATATTTTCTTCGATCTTGATCATACTCTTTGGGATTTTGATAGAAACTCTTTTTTGGCCTTTAAAAGAGTTTTTAACACCTTTGGTATAAAGTTAAAAGTAGAGAGGTTTACAGCGGTGTACGAACCTATTAATGTTGCGTATTGGAAGTTGTATAGAGAAGAGAAAGTTAGTAAAGAACAGCTGCGCCGCGGACGACTCATAGATGCATTCGAGCATTTTGAAATGAATTTTTCGTTGCAGAGAATAGATGATATGGCCGTTTCTTATATAGATGAATTGCCTCTCGACAATCACCTTTTTGATGGTGCTATTGAAATATTAGACTATTTAATAGAGAAATATACGCTCCATATAATCACGAATGGATTTGAAGAAGTACAGCATATAAAGCTCATGAATAGCGGAATTCACGGTTACTTTAAAACGGTTACTTCTTCCGAAGAAGTAGGGTTAAAGAAGCCCAATCCTGTTGTATTCAAAACAGCTCTTGAAAAAGCCGATGTCTTAAAACAAAGTTCTTTAATGATAGGCGACAGTTTTGAAGCCGATATTTTAGGTGCGGAAGCCTTTGGGATGAGGACCTTGTTTTTTAATTATAGGCAGGAAAAGGTACCCCCTGGTTATCTGTCTATTGACAGATTACTAGAAATTAAAAACCATTTATAGGTATACTATTCAATGCTTTAGGACGTTTCTATTTAATACCCCAGATGATGAAAACTAATTCTGCTTATTCCTGTTTAGGGATTTTTTTCCTAATTACCTTTTTCTCGGCCTGCGTGAAGGATACTGATTTTGATCAGGCTGACGATATTGTTGTAAGCCCAATTGTTGAGTTAGACTTAATATATTTCGATTTACCGGCAATTACTTTCTTCGATACCATTGCTTCGAGCCCTATTTTAATAGTTAGGGATACTACGGACCTTCGATTTCTTAATGACGAAGATATTCGTGATAAATTGAAGAGAGCGGAGTTTTATTTCAAAGTTACAAATAGTATCCAACGAGAATTTCAAGTGGACTTCCAATTTTTGACCGATGAGAATGAAGTTTCCTATACTGCTCAAATTCCTGTTGCCCAGGGTGCTATTGCAAATCCGGTGATCACTGAATATATTGAGAATGTTGAAGGTGAGGCTCTGGTGGATTTGACGATGGCAGGTAAGGTTGTGGTCTCCGTAACAATACCATCGTCTAATGAAAACCTCGAAGGAACTATAAAATTAGAATCAAAAGCGACATACTATTTGGAATTTTAGTGCCCATGCGTTACCTACTACAATTATTAATTGCCTTATGGCTCACTCTTACTATTGGACAAAATAAGCAAGTGATTTATGGCATGGCCGATATTCCCCAAAATCTACTTTTAAATCCTGGAGGTAAAATGCCGCAGAAAATGCATATTGGGATTCCTTTTTTATCACAGATTCATATTAATGGTGGGTCTTCAGGACTTAGTGTTTATGATATTTTTGGAAATTCAAATGAGGATATCAATACACGTATTCGAAATAAGATATTTGAATTAAGTGAGAGAGATTTTTTCACTGCAACACAACAATTAGAGATCATTAATTTTGGTTGGCTTGCTAAAAATAAAATATACTTTTCTGGAGGTTTATATGAAGAGCTAGATTTTATTTTTTATTTTCCAAGAGATCTTGCCATTCTTGCTTGGGAGGGTAATAGTGATTATTTAAACTATGAATTTGATCTGGGTCAAGTAAGTTCCACGGGAGATCTTTTATCAGTATATCATTTTGGGGCCAATAAGCAAATTAATGATAAACTCACAGTTGGTGTCCGCGCCAAATTATATTCGAGTATCCTTAGCTATAAAACCACAAATAATCGAGCGAAATTTGTCACCATTCTTGGGGATGAAAATAGTCCAAATATTTATGAGCATAGGCTTCAAAATGTCGAGATGTCCGTTGAAACTTCTGGACTGGCATCGCTTCAAGATTTGAATGGTTCCTCGGAAATAAGTAAAAAGCTAATTGGACGCGCTTTTTTTGGAGGAAATCTAGGAATAGGAGTAGATCTTGGCGCCACTTATGATGTTACAAATAATATTACTGCTAGTGCTAGTATTTTGGATTTGGGGGCGATATTTCACACAAAAGATGTAGAAAACTATTCGATATCCAGCAATTACACCCTTGATGGAATAGAACTAATATTCCCCCCTGTTCAAGATGGTCAGGGTACATTGCCATATTATGATGATCTCTTGGACGAGATTGAAAGGGAAGTTCCTATAGATACACTTTATAATTCATATACGCAGTTTCGACCAACAAAGATTAATGCCAGTTTGGCCTATAGCTTCGGAAGGATCCTTGATGGCTCAGACGATTGTAATTGTAAAAAATCGGATGCATCTCCTGCACGAAATCAACAAGCTGGTATTCAGTATTACAGTATTTTTAGGCCGAAAGGACTTCAGGCGGCTGGGACATTGTTCTATTCAAGGAGGTTTACAAATTTTCTTGCAGTCAAGGCAACATATACGGTTGATCCTTTTTCAGCAAGCAATATTGGATTAGGCATAGTTGCAGATATTGGAATGCTTAACTTTTACCTTGCTGCCGACAATCTATTAGATTATCAGAATTTGGCAAAGGCAAAAACCGTATCTTTGCAGCTTGGTTTTAATATAAAAATTGATAGAGAATGAGTAAGTATTTAATAGTATTATTTTTCTTTTTAAGCATCGTTCCAAAAAGCTTTTCTCAATCAAATATGAGTGATTATAGTTTTGTTCTTGTACCGGAGCGATTCAATTTTTTAAATGAAGTAGATAAATACCAATTAAATTCTATTGCCGAATTTTTATTTAACAAACATGGGTTTCACGCTTTTAAAAGTAATAAGGCGCCTAATACTAAACGATGTGACGGATTATATGCAGAAGTTATTAATATATCGGCAGTTTTAAGAACTAAACTCGTAATAATCCTCAGGGACTGTAACGGCTTTGAAGTTTATAGAAGCCAAGAAGGTTTGACTAGGCTTAAAGAGTTTAAACAAGCCCATCAAGATGCATTGCGAAGGGCATTTGCATATTTTGAGGGGATGGGAGTGAAGCAAAAAGAAATTGTCTATTTTGATGATGAGACATCTGGAGGGACTACCCAGCAGGTAACTGAGGGTGAAGAGACTGTGATTACTGTTGGTGCAATTAGTTTGAACCTCCCTAAGGCTCGATTTTCAAGTTATAATAAAGGGGATGAGACATATATGCTACGAAAAACTTCAGAAGGATATACTTTATTTAAAGAAACTTCGTCTGTGGAAGACGGGTTGATCTTAGTTGGAAAAATTGGAATATCCGATGATGCAACTAAGCTTAATTATATCGATACCGATGGCGCAGTTTTTAAAGCCAGCTTTGATACTTCCGAGAACCTTTTAATACAAAAGGATGACACTTCTATAATTTACAATCGCGTACGTTAAAAATCATATTTTTCCTTCCAAAGACTTTTGAGGTATATTTTCAATGCATTTTCTTTGGGGTTGTTACCTGGTTTATAGAAGGAGGTGCCTTTTATTTCTTCTGGGAGAAATTCATGGGCAATAAAGTTTCCTTCATAATTATGAGCGTATTCATAGTCTTTTCCATAGCCTAATTCTTTCATTAATTGAGTAGGAGCATTCCTAATAGATAGGGGTACAGAGAGATCTCCTGTTTGCTTCACTAGCTTTTGTGCTTCTTTAATTGCGGTATATGATGCATTGCTCTTTTGCGATGTAGCTAGATATATAGTGCATTGACTCAGAATAATACGCGCCTCAGGAAACCCAATGGTGTTGACTGCCTGAAAAGTATTATTTGCTAGTACCAATGCCGTTGGATTGGCATTTCCAATATCTTCAGAAGCCAAAATGACTAATCTTCTCGCTATAAACTTTAGATCTTCGCCACCTTCAATCATTCTTGCCAACCAATAAACGGCGGCATTTGGGTCACTCCCTCGAATAGATTTAATGTATGCAGAAACTATATCGTAATGTTGCTCTCCTGTCTTATCATAAAGAACTGTGTTCTTTTGTACCTTTTGTTGCACCTTTTCATTCGTGATAACGACTTCATCACCCACTTCTGAAAGGACGATGAGTTCGAGTACATTCAATAATTTCCTTGCGTCTCCTCCTGATAAGCGTATGAGGGCTTCTGTCTCTTTTAGAGAAACTTTCTTTTTTGATAACTTCTCGTCTATTTCTATAGCTCTTTTCAATAAATCTTCCAGGTCTTTTCTGCTGAAAGCTTTAAGAACATATACTTGACATCGCGAAAGAAGAGCGGGTATCACTTCGAAACTTGGGTTTTCTGTAGTAGCCCCAATTAGTGTTATCAAGCCCTTTTCAACAGCTCCTAACAGTGAATCCTGCTGTGATTTACTAAACCGATGGATTTCATCAATAAAAAGGATTGGATTTTTAGTGGTAAATAGGGTGTCTGTCTTTTTTGCCTTTTCTATTACCTCCCGAACAGCAGCAACTCCACTATCAACAGCACTTAAAGAAAAGAAAGGTCTATTGGATTGGTTGGCTATAATCGTTGCAAGTGTTGTCTTTCCGGTACCTGGTGGTCCCCAGAATATCATTGATGGTAGTATTCCCGATGCCAATTGAGCAGTGAGAGCACCTTTGGGTCCCACCAAATGTTGCTGACTTAAATAATCGGAAATTGTCTTTGGTCTTATGCGTTCAGCAAGCGGTGCGTTCATCATGGTTTAAAATTACGATAATAAAGCAATCTATTTACTGACAAAATATCATAAATTTGGTTTAGGGCGCATTTATTGAAGTTGCTTAACTATGTCAGAAACAAATAAATTAAACTTTTCAGCAGAAGTCGTTTTGTATCCACTAGTATTAGTGTTACTCATGTGGATTGTATTTTGGGCTGAAATTCGATTTAATTGGGATTTTAATTTTTTGGGAATCAATCCGCGTAAAGTGACTGGTTTGCCCGGAATTGTCCTAGGACCATTTATTCACAGTAATCTTAAGCATCTTTTTAATAACTCCATCCCGTTACTTGTACTCTCTACTTCCTTGTTTTACTTCTATCGAAATCTACGTTGGAAAGTTCTTGTTTATGGATTATTATTGAGTGGATTGATAACATGGGTTATAGGAAGGCCAGCTGTACATATTGGTGCGAGTGGAGTGGTGTATATGTTAGCGTCTTTCTTGTTTTTTAAAGGGATCTTTTCCAAGCAATACCAATTAACTGCATTGTCGCTGGTCGTAGTCTTTTTATATGGTGGGTTACTTTGGTATCTTTTGCCAATTGATCCAAAAATTTCTTGGGAGGGACATACTGCAGGATTTGTAGTAGGTTTAGGTTTTGCACTAATCTTTAAAAAAATTCCTATTGAAAATAAGAAATATGATTGGGAAAAAGAGGACTTTAATCCAGAAGAGGATGACTTTATAAAGCAATTTGATGAAAATGGCAATTTCATTGAAAAAGTACCTGAAGAATTGCCAGTTATGGAGAATCAACCTATTCGAGTTGTTTATACCTTCAAGAAAGATGTTAAGAAAGATTCTGAAAACTTAGAATGACCTTAGGATTACAAACTCATATAGAACGCTCCGCTGGTTATAGATGTGTTCAAAGCTTATTTTATTTGTTAATTGCTATAATATATTATATGCAAAAAGAGACAGTCTAGAAAAACTGCCTCTTTATTAAGAAGGTAAATAGTAGTATCTATTCTTATTTAAGAACTTTAACAACACCTTCAGTTCCACCAACATTTACTTTTACAAAGTAAGCTCCACTTGCAAAACTAGCCATATCGATAGTTGCAGTTAAAGCATTGATGTTAGCATTGTATACTTCTTGACCTAAAACATTATAAACAACGGCAGAAGTAATTTCTTCATTAGCTTGTAAGTTTAAAACATTTTTTACTGGGTTAGGATAAGCTGTAAAGCCAACAGTTTCAAAATCATTAAGTCCAATAATGGGTCCATTGACATACTCAACATCATCAATATACATTTCATTAGTAGCAGATTGAGAATAGAAGTTAATTCCACCTAAAGTCATAGCATATATTGGAGGTGCATCCTTACTGGCATATGGAGTGCCTGAAGCAACAACTTCTACACTGTTAACCCACATATTCCAAGTAGAAGCACCTGCACCTGCATTGAAATCAAAGTCCATAACCACGTCAAACCATTGGTCTTTAGGAAATTGAAATAAAGTGTCATCAGTTAAGTCTGAGTAGGTAGCCCAGTCTATTCTACCCGTCATTTCGTCATCGCCTGGTTGACCCAGACCAAAATTAATATTACCAACTACCCATTGTGCACCTGGAGCTTCTGTACCTTGAAGATTAAAATATCCAGTTTTGCCAGAAGGAATATACAATGAAAATTTAACACCCCAGGAACCAAATATTTTGTCGCCTAACAACAATAGTGGGTCTTGTACAACTGAATCATCAACATATCCAGATAAGGATCCGCTTTGCGCTTGATCACTTGAAGATTTCAGAGCTAAGGCAGGAGTGCCATCCCAAGAACTCCAATTGGCATTTAAAATAGGTGCATTACCACCTCCGTAAGACTCCATGTCGTCTTCGGCAAACTGGGCGTTTGCAGTTACCATTGCAAATGCAAAGAGAACCACTAAAAGATAATTTTTTTTCATGATATTTAAGTTTATTGAGTTAGTATGTCTATAAAGTTACAATTTTTATTTCAATTTAGTTTGAAATAGCTGATGTTCAAAGCTTGAGATGACAAATTATTGAAGAAGAGAGTTTATAGTTTTCCAAGGTAAGTTGATGAAAATGGGAATTTCATTGAAAAATTTCCTGAAGAAGTTCCATTTGCCGAGAAACTGCCTAATGGAGTTGTTTACATCTTCATAAATTACTTTAAGAAGGGTTCTGATGGCTTATAATGACCGTTGCCTTATAATCTCATATAGAAAAGCTCCGCAGGCTACAGACACGTTTAAAGAGTTGATTTTACCTAATAATGGTAGAGATGCTTTATGATCTAAAATATCTAAGACTGATCTAGATATCCCTTTGTCTTCAGAGCCCATTACCAGGGCTAGAGGTTCGTTCAATGCTAAATTGTATATGTGCTGATCTGTTTTTTCAGTAGCGCCAATAGTTCTGATACCTGATCCTTGCAAATAATAGATTGCATCTTTAATATGATCTACTTTACAAATTGGAATCTTATAAATTGCACCTGCTGAGGTTTTTACAGTGTCACCGGAAACTGGAGCTCCGCCTTTCTTCTGAATAATCACGGCGTCAACTCCGGTACATTCTGCAGTTCTTAATATGGCTCCAAAATTGCGAACATCACTAATTTGATCTAGGATAAGAAAAAGCGGGTTCTTCTTTACCTCAATTACTTGCTCTACAATTTCTTCAAGCGAATGAAATGAAATAGGGGAGGTGATAGCAACTATTCCTTGGTGATTGCCTCTTGTAAGTTTGCCCAGTTTCTCGAAGGGTACAAAGGATATAGTAGAGTTCTTTTTCTCTAAATCCTTAACAATGGCTTCAATTTTGGGATTGGAGATTCCCTTCTGTATAAATAGTTTATCTATATGAATATTTGCTGAAACAGCCTCTTGGACAGGGTAGATTCCAAATATTGTAGATTGATCGTATTCCATTGAATATATTTATATAAAAAACATTAAAGATAAAAAAAGAGGCAGTCTGTTTAGACCGCCTCTTTAATAATAAGGTAAATAGTATTATTTATTCTTATTTAAGAACTTTAACAACACCTTCAGTTCCACCAACATTTACTTTTACAAAGTAAGCTCCACTTGCAAAACTAGCCATATCGATAGTTGCAGTTAAAGCATTGATGTTAGCA
The DNA here is from genome assembly GCA_047614245.1 of Flavobacteriaceae bacterium. Taxonomy (GTDB): domain Bacteria; phylum Bacteroidota; class Bacteroidia; order Flavobacteriales; family Flavobacteriaceae; genus Ulvibacter. Next base: position 69,333 of record JBLHIC010000003.1, on the reverse strand, counting down.
TTGTATACTTCTTGACCTAAAACATTATAAACAACGGCAGAAGTAATTTCTTCATTAGCTTGTAAGTTTAAAACATTTTTTACTGGGTTAGGATACGCTGTAAAACCAACAGCATTTAAATCATTAACTCCAAGTGTTGGATCTGGATAGTAAGCATTGATCTGCTCTACATCATCAATGTACATTTCATTACCAGCTGAGATAGAATATAAGTCAATTCCACCTAATGATGTAGCATAAACTCCAGCATCATCAGAATATGGAGTACCTTCTGGTACAACATTTACGTTATCTATCCACAAAGTCCAAGTAGAAGCACCTGCACCTGAATTGAAATCAAAGTTCATAACAACATCAAACCACTGGTCTTCAGGATAAGTAAAAGACGCTAGTCCGAAAGCAGTATTACTAATATTTCCCGTACCACCGTCACTACCACCTTGATTGTAGTACCAGTTTCCAACTACAAATTGAACACCAGCAGCTTCAACACCTTGCATGTTCATGTATCCCTCTTTTCCTGCAGGAATATATAGTGAGAATTTAACTCCCCAGCTACCAAATATTTTATCTCCTAATAATAAGAGCGCATCAGTAACAGTTGAATCATCAACGTATCCAGATAAAGCTCCACTTTGAGATTGATTTCCAGATGACATTAAAGCATCAGCTGTAGAACCACCCCAAGAACCCCATTGTGCTCCGAAAATTGGTGCATTACCACCTCCGTAGGACTCCATGTCGTCTAAAAGAAATTGTGCGTTTGCAGTTACCGTTCCGAAAACAAATAGAACCGCTAAAAAATAATTTTTTTTCATGATATTTAGATTTTATAATTAGTATGTCCCAAAAATACAAATATTATTTGGATTACACTTAAGATATTTAATTTTTTGTAGTACTAAGGAATTAGTACGTAATAATGTCTTTTTTGGACTATGAATCCCTATTCTTAATGGGTTACGGTTTCAAATACTCTATATTAATTGAGATAGGTGATATAACTGTAAATTGTTCTTATAAAAAAAGCAGGAATTTCATTAATGAAATTCCTGCTTTTTAGATTATTAAAATAATGTACTAGACCTCTTAATTATTCAAGAAAATAACGTTGTAAGCAAAAGCTGCTTTAAAGTAATTACCAGTTGCAACTGTAGGACCAACATTAGTGTTAGTGAATATTCTACCGTCAGCAAGTTCCAATTCTAAACGTACAAAAATGAACGTAGGAAGTGTAAAAACAGCCGTAGGATATAAATCTATAATAGTTTGAGTAGGAATATTAAATGCATTGCTCGGTAAACGATTTTGTTCACTTGGCACAAAGTCAGCTGCTGGTAAAGTGGAAATTAAACTTTCCCCTAGTGGACTACCCGAAGCATCTAATGTTGGCATCAATTGATCTTGATCATTGAAAGTACTTATGAAAATCCTTACTTCTGTAAAAGTATTTACGTTTCCTTGTCCTTCTTGAACTTCAATTTGAGCAGCAATAAAATTCTTAGTTGAATCGCTTACATTCACCAATTGTAAAGGTAAATCAATGGTTCTTATAAAGGCACCAGTGAGGTCAACACCTTCATATAATTCGTCTATGGCAAGTTCGCTATCGGTACAGCTGATGGTGCTGCCGGCGAGTACTAATCCAATTAAAAATAGTTTATATATATTTTTCATAATTGATAAATTTTAAAATTAGTTAGAAAATGGAAATCCTGGTGAAGATGGATTATTATCCCAGAACACTTGTACATCAACATTTGCTTTTTGCGTAATGTTACTATTAGTATTAGCTTCATCAGCTGGGTACAAGAATGATCTTACAAAGTTTCCTGCACTAGGTTCGATGTTAAATTGCAATGTCGTTGGAAATCCTGTTCTTCTATAGAAGTTATAAGGATTAATACCATTTCCATAGTAACCAACAAAAGTTTGGTTAGCTAATAAGTTCCATTTATCATTTGTGTTACCACTATTAAAAGCGGCAGAAACGGCAGCTTTATGAGCATTAACATCAGCTGTTGATGCGAAGAGAGCTGTATTTGCAGTTGGATCTAATGACCCAAAAGATAGAACCTTAGCAACAGCCTTAGTAAGAGCGCTTTGCAAGAATGTTCCAGCTGCACTAGTATTATTTGATACCATTGCTGCCTCAGCTCGCATTAAGTCAACCCATGATGCTAACATAATTGGTGTTACACCTGCCCCGCCAGCCCCAAGTCCAAGGCCAGTATTTGCGAATTCATCACCATCAAAACGTCCACCTGCTGGATAAACACCCATAGCAGTTCTTCTAAATGAATCTGGTGGAATACCTTCATCGTTTCCGTGATCTCTACCCCAGTATCCACCATCGACATTACAGTAAGTCATAGTTGATGGGAAATGTGGAGGTTTAGCTTGTAGTGAACATTGAAGTTGAGGTCCATTTCCAGGACAAGCCACTCCATCTCCTCCAATAGTCCCAGGAGTACAAATGCTTTGTCTAAAGAAATAGTAACGAATTCTAGGGTCATTGTCATTCAACATTAATTCCATTAACCAGTTCGATCTGTATCGTCCGGCACCACTTACACCGTAATCTGCACCGTATGCAGGGTGTCTTGTATTAGGATTAGATTCACTAGTCCCATACGTAAACTGAAAATCATCTGCACTATTAGATATAAAAGCTCCAGAAGTAACAATATCATTAAATTTACCTAACGCTCCTGAATCTACTAATCTAGTATTAAGATAAGCGTTCATTTTAAGTGTGTTAAGTAATTTCTGCCATTTTCCAAAATCATTGTCATAGAAGAAGTCATTTCCAAGATTCGGTCCACCTTGGCCTAAAAGAGCAGTAGCTTCATCTAATAAGGCGATTGCACCAGCATAAACAGTGGCGCCATCGTCTGTAGATGGAAACGGAAATTCAGATGGGTTAGAAGCTTCACTAAATGGTACATCACCATAAAAATCGACCAACGTCATTAAGGTATATGCTTTCATGATTTTCATTAAAGCAAGATGCTTGTTCGCTCCCGCCTCAGTTGCAAGAAGTTCGGCACCAACTATATCAGAAAACATTCCTTGGTAAGCTAATCCCCATTCGAAATTAGTATTCTCCGGAGTGTAATTAGCAAGGTATGTTCTTCCGAACATATATTCTATTCTGGTTAATTGAGCACCATTTCTACCCATAGTTTCAACAAAATTCCTGAAATCTAATTGAATTGCTACCATATAGCGTTCAAGATCTGCTTTATCCAACGTAACGTTGTTAGGATCGTCAAGTAAATCTAAATCTGTAGTCTCACAAGAAGTAAATGTGATACCTAGAATTAGAAATAAAAAGATTGATATTTTATTTATGTTTTTCATTTTGATCTTTTTTTATATATTAAAATGTAGCGTTTATACTAATACCGTATCTTTTACTACTTGGACCTGTTAAGTAATCAAATCCTTGTCCATTTCCAGCTCCTAATCCTGCTACGTTGGGATCGAAGTTAATTCCATCAGGTGTGTTATAAGCTTTATACCACATATTGAAACCACTAGCCTTAATAGTCAACCTTCCTATCGGAGTCTTTTCTAAAAATTTAGCTGGCAAAGTATAGGCTAGAGAAACCTCTCTAAGCCTAACTACTGATGCATCATAAACCGAAAGCTCATTAGCTGGACTTGCGAATCCGTTACTAAAATAAAAATCTGAATTATTAATTTGGATATCATTAGGTAGTCCAGTTGCTTGACTCACACCAGGCAAAATATAAGTTCCTAATCTATCTTCGGTATCAGTGGTTAAACCTCTACCCATTAAAGATGCAATTGTAATAGAATAAATATCTCCACCAGAAGTATGTCCAACGTTAACACCTAATGATAGACCTTTGTATGAGATAGTATTCGTATAATTCATTACCCAGTCTGGATTCGGATCCCCAATAGCAGGAAGTAAGCCTTCTTCATCAACGCTTTCTGAAACATAGTTACCAACACCATCTACAAGTAGATTTCCACTTTCGTCTCTAGCAATACGTGAGGCAAAAATAGTTCCCAACGGGAAACCTACTCTCGCACCGTTACCTAGATTAGTGTATCCTGCATAAATAATTAATTGTGTGTCGCCATCAAGCTCAGTAACTTCACTTCGTTGTTTAGTAAAATTCCAATTGAAGTTCCAGTTCACGCCATTATCACTTTTAAGAATGTCAATTCCTAAATCTACTTCATAACCTTCTATTTCAATTTTACCAATATTTGATGGAGTAAAAGATGCTCCACTACTTGGCGGAATTGGACGGCTACCTACGATTAAATCTTTTGTTTCTCTTGTGTAGTAAGAGAAGTCAAAGTTCACTCGACTAAATAACTTACCTTCAACTCCAAATTCTAATTCACTAAATAATTCAGGTTTGATGTCCAAATTACCAACAGAAGAATCTGTAGAGTTACTAGTGATTAAGTTACCAGCATCATCTGCCCAAGCCTGTGTATTTAAATTAACCAATGTTACAGTCGGGTAACCAGTTGAGAAGTTTGCAGAAGTACCATAACCAGCTCTAAGCTTCAAGTAATTTATACCATAATCTGACTTCATACCAGGAAAAGCTGAAGTTGGGATGAACGAAGCACTAGCAGATGGGTAAAACAATGAATTGTTTGTTGCATTAGATACCCAGTCATTTCTACCAGCAAAATTCAAGTAGAGCATGTTCTTTATATCAAAGTTTACTTGTCCATATACACCAAGGATATTTCTCTTTTCGTGAAATTCAGTTGGATTTTGGTTTACGAATCCACTATGGTCGAAAAAGTCAAATACTTGCTGGCCATCACTGTTAACTCCATATCTATTGAAGTCAATACTTCTTGAAGTAGCTCCAACTAAGAATCCCATATTTAAATAATCTGTAATAAGTGAGAAGTTGTTACCGCTTAAGACAAATTTATGGTCATTAATTGTGTTACTGTTGTTATAGGTATTATAAAAACCACTATCAGTTACTAAGTTTCCAGTTACCCCACCTCTGTTTTGTCTGTTGACATTGTCTTCAGAATAAGTGTCAATACTACCTTGATACAATAGGTTAATATTTTCTGTTATATTAAAGTCAATAGCTGCAAAACCATTTATACGATTTGTACGTTGGGAAAAACGAGCATTTTTCACAGTCCATAACGGATGTTGTATCGCATTATCGTCTCTATAATAGATACTTGCTCCATCGGGCAATTCAAATGGAAGTTCTTGAATATCTATCCCTCTAGGAGTGTAAAATAAATCTCCAAAAATAGAAGACCCAGATCCACTTGTACTACTACCAAAGCTAGTTGCAACTGGTGGAGTTTTGTAATTTATAAGTGTATAGGTCATAGAACCTCTAACGTTTATTTTGTTAGATAGTTTACCACCACCTGAAACAGTCAAATTCGTTCTTCTGATTTCATTGCCAGGTGTAAACCCTTCATCACTCAAATGACTAAATGCCGTACCGTAGTTGTATTTACCATCTTCACTTCTACCTCTCATATTAGCAGAGATCGTAGAAACACCTCCTACTTTAAAGAATTTTTCAACACTATTTCTAGGTCTCCAGTCATATCTTTCACCGGCAAATTCCGCCTGGAAATCAGGATAAGCACCTGCTAAGAAAGAAGATGTTGAGTAAGGGTGAGCTAATGTACCATCTGAATTAAAACCAGCATCGGGGTTGGCGTCGTTAACGAACGATCCCCAGCCTCCAAGACCATCTCTATAAAATCCTGGCCCCCAGTTACTGTAGAACCATCCATCTGCATCAGCTTGGTTAAAACCACCACCAAATGAATCCTGATAGTCAGGTAATGAGGCAACTTCATTGAAAAAGTAAGAAGATGATATCTCAACTTCTTGCTTTGTCTTAAGGTTTTTAGAATCTCCGGTCTTGGTTGTTATCAATATAACTCCATTTCTACCTTCGGTACCATAAAGTGTAGTAGCAGCCAAACCTTTAAGTATGTCAATGTTAGCAATATTGTTTGGGTCAATATCAAATGATCTACTTGTCCCCATATTACCATCAACAAAATTACCTGCCTCATTCGTGTCATTACTATAAGGTACACCATCAACCACATAAAGTGCGTTGTTGGATCCTGAGAAGGAACTCATCCCTCTAATAATAACCTTATTTGCAGAACCAGAAAGACCATTTTGGGTCGTAATATCAATACCAGCAGACTTACCTTGCAAGATACGAGTCAAATCTGATTCAGGATTATCCTTGATTGCTTCTTCTTTTATAGAAGATACCGCATAACCAAGGGCCTTTTTTTCCTTTTTAATACCGGAAGCGGTCACAACTACCTCTTCAAGTTGGGCAGCGTCCTCTTCCATATTAAGGTTAATAGTGTTTGAACTTGCCGTCACAGCAATTTCAGTAGACTTAAAACCTACATAGCTATAGGAAAGAGTTTGGCCAACAGCGGCTTGGACGGAATAATTACCGTCAAAATCCGATTGTGTACCATTCGTCGTTCCTTTAACGATAATATTAACCCCCGGTAACGGTAAACCTGTGTTATCAGTAACAGTTCCAGAGATTGTCTTTTCTTGTGCGAACGTGAGTTGCACTACTAACACTAGTAAAAGTGTTAAAATTCCACTAAACTTTGTTCTCATTTTATAATTTATTTGAATTAGCCAATGCCAAAAGTCATAATAAAAAGTTAATTACACAACTATTTAAACTTAAAGTTTGGTTTTTTTTGGTTTTAAAGAAGAGCCGAGGAGTGCGCTTTTAAAACCTTGTCGAGAGAATTAAATGTATTTTAGTATTTGAAAGGTTAAAGGATCTGTTTTCAGAATTACCATTTGCAATGTTTATTTTAAATAATCCGGCCTTGGTTTGCAGTCCGAGTCCAATCCCATATCCGTAAAGTTTTTCCTTTATTAGAAGTGATTTATTTTCAAAATATCCAAAGTCAAGTATGCTGTGTATGTATATTCCTTGATTGAATTGATATCGATATTCCGTATTAAATACTGAAAAAAGAGAAGCGTCAATACTGTCTTCGTCAAATCCTCTAATACTTGTTATTCCTCCAAATCTAAAAAGTTCATTTGTAATATATGAATCGCTTAGAAGGATGTTTGTGGTGTTCTGTAGGAAAATTGAGTTCTTGTGATTAAGGCTGAAAATATAATTGACTTTTGTTAAGATCTTAATCTGGTTGTCCTTAGCTGTACTTAATTGTCGTGAGCCTATTTCAGAGTTAATGAATATTTCTGACTTTCTTGGAAATAATAAATTGTTTTGAAGACTAAAATAATTATATCCGACAAGGAAAAAACTAGAACTAAAATCCTCTATGGGTGATCCTGAGATGACCTCGTCAAGAAGATTACTTGATTCATATCCCTTATAACCGATGTAACTACTATAAGACGGATTGAGTTGATAATTGATTCTTGCCTGCTGATCGGTCGTGATGAAAGTACTATCTCTTTTGAATATTTTTAATTCAAATTCCGCTCCGAAAGGAGAGCCTAATAAATACGGCAATGAGGTTTTTACTCTGAACTTTCTTTGCTCTTCGCCATCGGCCTTATAGTTAATAAGTAATTCTTCTCCATAGTCTAAATTATTAATTAATTCCAAATTAAGATATCCATTAAGTTGTAATTTATTGGTTTTTTCGTCGGTAGTGAAACCTAAAACCCCATCAAATAAATTTGCAAGGCGTTTTTTGAGATATAAATAGACTATCGTAGAGTCTTTTCTGAAGAGAACTTCAGGCGCTTTTATTGTAGTAGTGAATTGCAGGCTGTTTAGCACTTCATTTTGAGTGTTAATCTTTTTCTCATTAAAGATTTTTCCTTTTTTTAAGCCCGTATAATGTCTAAGAAATGTTCTAGGGAAGTTTTTATAACCTCTAATGGCAATTGAATCGATACGGCGTGTTGGTCCGCCTTCTAAATCAATGGTGCCAGTTATAAAATTGTCCTCTAGAGAAATTTCTTCGAGTCTAACCTTGGCAAAAACATTTCCATTGGTAGTCTTTAAGCTGTTTAGTTTTTGAATCGACACTTCAAAAGTCTCAAAAGGGAGAGTGAAGTAGTTATCAGTAACTTCAGAAGAAATTTGCATTATTTCTTTTTTACTGAAACTGCTTTCAGAATAATAAACTTTAATGTATTTGTATTTCCTGCCTAAGAAATAGTGAGCGACAAAGGTGCTGTCGTTTTTCTTTTCAATATTTACTAGCTCACTTTCGATAAACCCTAAGTATTGAAGTTTAGTTGGAATGCTGTCAACGGTCTGTTTTAGCAGTAGGTAATTCTTAAAATCAGTTTTGAAGGTTAATGAGTCTTTTAGCGCTTTACTTATGGGTCTTTCAGCTTCTAAAGAAAGGTTTAACACCTGGGCTTTCATTTCTGAAAATATGCAGGTATACATATTAAGGTATAAAAGTATGTATAAAAACTGTCTCAACTATGAACTATTTTAATCTGTAAATCTAACGTTACAACTTGGTTTTTAATGTCCATTTCATATATTATTAAATGTCTCAATAAAATTAGTTTGTTATGGCTTGATAATTCCGTTTTTATTTATATTTTTGCAAGCCCTTAAAAAGGGGTATTTTATATTTAAAAAAGTGTAATACATATTTTATATGCCAACAATTTCACAATTAGTACGAATAGGAAGAACCAAAATAACCAAGAAGAGTAAATCGGTTGCTTTAGATTCGTGCCCTCAGCGAAGAGGTGTGTGTACGCGTGTATATACTACTACGCCTAAGAAACCTAATTCTGCAATGCGTAAAGTTGCAAGGGTTAGATTGACAAATGGTAAGGAAGTTAACGCATACATCCCCGGTGAAGGACACAATCTACAAGAGCACTCGATAGTATTGGTTAGAGGTGGAAGGGTAAAAGATTTGCCAGGAGTTAGATATCACATTGTACGTGGAGCTTTAGACACCGCAGGTGTAGAAGGAAGAACGCAACGTAGATCTAAGTATGGAGCAAAACGCCCTAAGAAGTAATTTTAAAACTTTTAAAGAGAAGACATGAGAAAAAGACAGGCCAAGAAGAGACCACTTTTACCAGATCCAAGGTTTAATGATCAATTAGTTACACGTTTTGTAAATAACTTAATGTGGGATGGGAAAAAGTCGGTGGCTTTTAAAGTGTTTTACGATGCGATTGATATCGTAGAAGAGAAAAAAACAGATGAAGAAAAATCTGGATTAGAATTGTGGAAGGAAGCTCTTTCCAATGTGATGCCACATGTTGAAGTGCGAAGTAGAAGAGTAGGAGGGGCAACTTTTCAAATTCCAATGCAAATTCGTGCTGACCGTAAAATTGCAACTGCAATGAGGTGGTTGATTCTATATACTAGAAAGAGAAATGAGAAATCTATGGCTCAAAAATTAGCGGGTGAGATTTTGGCGGCGGCTAAAGAAGAAGGTGCGGCAGTAAAAAAACGTATGGATACTCATAAAATGGCAGAAGCGAATAAAGCGTTCTCGCATTTCAGATTTTAACAAATGGCACAAAGAGATTTAAAATTTACGAGAAACATTGGGATTGCTGCGCATATTGATGCCGGTAAAACCACTACTACAGAACGTATCCTTTATTATACAGGGGTAAGTCATAAAATTGGTGAAGTACACGATGGGGCGGCTACCATGGACTGGATGGAGCAAGAGCAGGAAAGAGGTATTACAATTACTTCTGCTGCAACTACTTGTACCTGGGAATTTCCATTGGAAAATGCTGAACCTACACCAGATACGAAAGGTTACCACTTCAATATTATTGATACTCCTGGTCACGTTGATTTTACTGTAGAGGTAAATCGTTCATTACGTGTACTTGATGGATTGGTATTTTTATTTAGTGCAGTTGATGGTGTTGAGCCACAGTCTGAGACTAACTGGAGACTAGCGGATAACTACAAAGTGCCGCGTATAGGATTTGTAAATAAAATGGATCGTCAAGGGTCTAATTTTATGATGGTTTGTCAGCAGGTTAAAGATATGTTAGGGTCTAATGCAGTGCCTATTGTATTGAATATTGGTGATGAAGAGAACTTCAAAGGAGTTGTTGATTTGGTAAAGAATCGTGCAATTATATGGCATGATGAATCAATGGGGGCTACTTTTGATATAGTTGATATTCCTGAAGAGCTTAAAGAGGAGGCTCATATGTTAAGAGGTAAGCTTATTGAAGAGGTTGCTGCTTATGATGAAAATCTTTTGGAAAAATATATGGAGGATGAAGATTCTATTACTGAAGACGAGGTGCACGCTGCGCTTAGGGCTGCCGTAATGGATATGTCTATTATTCCTATGATCTGTGGCTCTGCCTTTAAAAATAAAGGAGTTCAGTTTCTTTTAGATGCGGTTTGTCGTTACTTGCCTTCTCCAATGGATAAGGAAGGTATCATTGGAATGAATCCAGATACAGAACAACAAGAATTACGTAAGCCTGATGCAAAGGAGCCGTTTGCTGCTTTGGCTTTTAAGATTGCTACCGATCCTTTTGTAGGGCGTTTAGCATTCTTTAGAGCATATTCAGGAAGATTAGATGCAGGGTCGTATGTGTTGAATAACCGTTCAGGTAAAAAAGAACGTATATCACGTATCTATCAAATGCACGCTAACAAGCAAAATGCTATCGATTATATCGAAGCAGGAGATATTGGAGCTGCAGTTGGATTCAAAAGTATTAAAACTGGAGATACGCTTTCAGATGAGAAGCATCCAATTGTTTTAGAGAGTATGGACTTCCCTGATCCTGTAATTGGTATCGCAGTGGAGCCTAAAACTAAGGCAGATGTTGATAAATTGGGTATGGCATTAGGAAAATTGGCCGAAGAGGATCCAACATTCCAAGTACGTACAGATGAAGCTTCAGGACAGACTATTATTTCTGGAATGGGTGAGCTTCACTTGGATATTATTGTAGATCGTTTGAGGCGTGAGTTCAAGGTTGAAGTAAATCAAGGTGCTCCGCAGGTTGAGTATAAAGAAGCAGTTACTCGTGATGCAGATCATAGAGAGATTTATAAGAAACAATCTGGTGGTCGCGGTAAATTTGCGGATATCGTGTTTACATTGGGACCAGCAGAGGAAGGTACAGTTGGGCTTGAGTTTGTTAATAAAGTGAAAGGTGGTAACGTTCCTAAGGAATTTATCCCGTCAGTTGAAAAAGGATTTAAGCAGGCAATGGTTAATGGTCCTTTAGCAGGTTTCGAAGTCGATAGTTTGAAAGTGACTCTTAAAGATGGATCATTTCACGCAGTGGATTCTGATGCATTATCATTTGAGCTTGCTGCAAAAATGGGCTTTAAAGCTGTTGCAAAATCGGCTGGAGCTGTCATTCTAGAACCTATTATGAAACTTGAGGTAATTACACCTGAGGCGAATATGGGTGATATTGTTGGTGATCTTAACCGTCGTCGTGGACAAGTTAATGATATGGGAGATAGAGCGGGAGCTAAGGTTGTTAAAGCTGATATTCCTCTTTCTGAAATGTTTGGTTATGTAACCACATTAAGAACTTTGTCTTCAGGTCGAGCAACATCAACAATGGAATTTTCACATTATGCAGAGACGCCATCTAACATTTCAATAGATGTGATCGCTGCAGCAAAAGGAACCACTAACGAATAATATTTCAGTTATGAGTCAAAAAATTAGAATCAAATTAAAATCATACGATCATAATTTAGTGGACAAATCTGCTGAAAAAATCGTTAAGACAGTTAAGAGTACTGGTGCAGTAGTAACAGGGCCAATCCCATTACCAACGCATAAGAAAATTTTTACTGTTCTTCGTTCACCACACGTGAATAAGAAAAGTAGAGAACAGTTTCAATTGAGCTCTTACAAGAGATTATTGGATATCTATAGTTCTTCTTCAAAGACAATTGATGCTTTAATGAAATTAGAGCTGCCAAGTGGTGTTGAAGTTGAGATAAAAGTATAAATTCCTGCGAAGGCAGGAATCTCATGAGCTTTGCTATTATTGTGAGATACCCGCATTAGCGAGTAGTAAAATGTCCGGAGCCGAGAGCAAAGGAAAAACGGAAAACAAGATAACATTCAGGGTTGAATTTATTTTGACCCTTTTTTGGTTTCTCACGATAGTGGGAATCTCTTGAAAGTACTTGAAGAAAATTGAATAAGATTCCTACTATTGTGGGAAAGAGAATAATTAATAATTAATAAATAATTAAATATGTCTGGGTTAATTGGAAAAAAGATAGGGATGACCAGCATCTTTGACGCTAACGGAAAGAATATGCCGTGTACCGTTATAGAGGTTGGACCTTGTGTTGTCACCCAAGTCAGAACCAAAGAAGTTGATGGCTATGAAGCTATTCAACTCGGTTTCGATGACAAAAAGACTGCTATTAAGGCTGCTGAAGGGCATGCTAAGAAGGCAGGCACCGCTGTAAAGCGTAAAGTCGCGGAATTTCGAGGATTTGATGAGGAAATTAAATTAGGTGATACAATCACTGTGGATCATTTTAGAGAGGGAGAATTCGTAGATATTGCAGGTACTTCTAAAGGAAAAGGGTTTCAAGGTGTTGTAAAACGTCATGGTTTTGCTGGTGTGGGTCAAGCGACTCACGGTCAACATAACCGATTGAGAGCTCCGGGTTCTATTGGTGCTGCTTCTTATCCTGCGAGAGTGTTCAAGGGAATGAGGATGGCTGGACAGATGGGAAATGAGAAAGTGAAAGTTCAAAATCTAAGAGTTTTAAAGGTAGTTGCTGAAAAGAATCTACTAGTGGTTAAGGGATGTGTCCCTGGTCATAAAAATACTTACTTAACTATTCAGAAATAATGAAGGTAGCTGTATTAGATAAAAACGGAAAAGACACAGGTAGAAAGGTTGAGCTTTCTAACGAGGTGTACGGAATTGAGCCAAGCAAGCATGCTGTTTACCTTGATGTGAAGCAATATCTTGCCAATCAAAGACAAGGGACGCATAAAGCGAAAGAACGAGCTGAGATTGTTGGATCTACAAGAAAGATAAAAAAGCAGAAAGGTACAGGTACTGCGCGTGCTGGTAGTATCAAGTCTGGTATATTCAAAGGTGGAGGTAGAATGTTCGGTCCAAGACCGAGAGATTATTCCTTCAAATTGAATAAGAATTTGAAGCGTTTAGCTCGTAAATCTGCCTTGACGATGAAGGCAAATGATAAGGCGATTGTTGTGCTTGAAGACGTTACATTTGATGCCCCAAGAACGAAAGATTTTACTGATGTTTTAAAGTCTTTAGGACTTGAAAACAAAAAATCTTTATTTGTGTTGGGGGAGTCAAATAATAATGTATATTTGTCTTCGCGTAATTTAAGAGGTACTGAAGTCGTAACTAATTCGCAATTAAGTACTTATAAAATTTTGAATGCAAGCAGTGTAGTACTGTTTGAAGGTTCTTTGGAAGGAATAGAAACAAACTTAAGTAAATAGAGACAAGATGAATATCTTAATTAAACCTATAATTACGGAAAAAGCTACTAAAGATGCTGAGGAAAATAACATCTTCGGATTTGTAGTTAACCCAAAGGCGAATAAGGTAGAAATCAAGAAAGCGGTGGAAGCTGCTTACGGAGTTTCTGTTGAAAAAGTTCGCACAATGAATGTCCGTCCAAATAGGAAAACTCGTCAAACAAAGACGGGAGTTCAAACTGGTAAAACTAATGCTTTTAAAAAGGCAATAGTACAGGTCGCGGAAGGTGATACAATAGATTTTTACAATAACATCTAGGAATTTCTTAGATTTAATAAGACAAAAATGTCAGTAAGAAAATTAAAGCCTATCACCCCAGGTCAGCGTTTTAGAGTTGTAAATGGTTTTGACGCCATTACAACTGATAAGCCGGAGAAAAGTTTAATAGCTCCGAACAAGAGATCAGGTGGTAGAAACAATACAGGGAAAATGACTATGCGCTACATAGGTGGTGGTCATAAGAAAAAGTATAGAATTATCGATTTTAAACGGGACAGAGTGGGTATTCCTGCAACCGTTGCAAGTATAGAATACGATCCAAACCGTACAGCATTTATCGCTTTGTTAAATTACCAAGATGGTGAAAAGCGTTATATCATTGCTCAAAACGGACTTCAAGTAGGACAAAATATCGTATCAGGTGAGAGTGTAGCTCCTGAAATTGGAAATGCTATGCTTCTTTCAGCAATTCCTTTGGGAACTATTATTTCTTGTTTAGAGCTTAGGCCAGGTCAAGGAGCTGTTTTAGCTCGAAGTGCTGGTGCTTTCGCACAATTAATGGCTAGGGATGGAAGATATGCGACCGTTAAATTACCGTCTGGTGAAACACGAATGATCTTGGTTACTTGTATGGCAACAATTGGTGCTGTATCAAATAGTGATCATCAATTATTGGTTTCTGGTAAAGCAGGTAGATCAAGATGGTTGGGTAGAAGACCTCGAACAAGACCAGTAGTTATGAATCCTGTAGATCATCCAATGGGTGGTGGTGAAGGAAAATCATCTGGAGGACATCCTCGTTCTAAGAACGGTATTCCTGCGAAAGGGTTTAGAACTCGTTCTAAAACAAAACAGAGTAACAAATATATTATAGAACGTAGAAAGAAATAAGCTATGGCAAGATCGTTAAAAAAAGGACCTTACGTTCACTTTAAGTTAGATAAGAAAGTTCAGCAAAATGTGGATTCTAATAAGAAGACAGTGATCAAGACTTGGTCAAGAGCTTCTATGATAACTCCAGACTTTGTAGGACAAACCATTGCTGTGCATAACGGACGTCAATTCGTACCTGTGTATGTTACAGAGAACATGGTTGGACATAAATTAGGAGAATTTTCACCTACTAGATCATTCCGTGGTCACGCTGGTGCAAAAAATAAAGGAAAAAAATAATAGGCCATGGGAGTTCGTAAAAGAGAAAGAGCAGAGCAAATCAAGGAGGCAAAAAAGACAATGTACTTTGCTAAATTGAACAATTGCCCTACATCACCGAGAAAAATGCGTTTAATGGCGGATTTAGTTCGAGGCGAGAAAGTTGATAAAGCGCTTAATATTTTAAAATTCAGTTCTAAAGAATCATCACGTAGATTGGAGACATTGTTATTGTCTGCTATTGCCAACTGGCAGTCAAAAAATGAGGATGCTTCAGTAGAAGATGCAGATCTTTTTGTTAAAGAGATTCGTGTGGATGGTGGAACGATGTTGAAAAGACTTCGTCCTGCGCCTCAGGGTCGCGCGCACAGAATAAGAAAACGTTCCAATCACGTAACACTCGTGTTAGGGGCTAACGATAACACACAAAGCAATTAATAAATGGGACAAAAGACAAATCCAATCGGGAATCGCCTAGGTATTATTAGAGGATGGGAATCCAACTGGTACGGAGGTAATGACTACGGCGACAAATTAGCCGAAGACGATAAGATTAGAAAATATGTTCACGCTCGTTTAAGTAAAGCTAGTGTGTCCAGAGTAATTATTGAGCGTACGCTTAAACTTGTAACCGTTACTATCACTACTGCGCGTCCGGGTATTATTATCGGGAAAGGCGGTCAAGAGGTAGACAAGTTAAAAGAAGAGCTTAAGAAGATTACAGAGAAGGACGTTCAGATTAATATTCATGAGATCAAACGACCAGAATTAGATGCATTCTTAGTAGCGTCAAGTATCGCAAGACAGATTGAAAATAGAATTTCATATCGTCGTGCAATAAAGATGGCAATTGCTGCGGCAATGAGAATGAACTCCGAGGGGATAAAAGTCTTAATTTCTGGGAGATTGAATGGTGCTGAGATGGCACGATCTGAGGGATATAAAGAAGGACGTGTACCCTTATCGACGTTTAGAGCCGATATTGATTATGCTTTAGTTGAGGCACATACTACTTATGGTAGATTAGGTGTTAAAGTATGGATCATGAAAGGTGAAGTATATGGAAAGAGAGAGCTTTCTCCTTTAGTTGGATTATCCAAAAAAGGATCAAAAGCACCAGGAGGTCGAGGTGGGAATAATAAGCCACGTCGCAGAAAGTAATTTTTTAGAAAGAGAAGAAAATGTTACAACCTAAAAGAACAAAATTCCGTAAACAAATGAAAGGCCGCATGAAAGGTAATGCAGGGCGCGGCAGCCAGTTGGCTTATGGAACATTTGGAATAAAATCTTTGGATTCAAGTTTTTTGACAGCACGTCAAATAGAAGCTGCGCGTATTGCTGCAACTCGTCATATGAAAAGAGAAGGGTCCCTTTGGATTATGATCTTTCCAGACAAACCTATTACCAAAAAGCCTCTTGAGGTTCGTATGGGTAAGGGAAAAGGAGCAGTAGAGTTTTGGGTAGCTGTTGTTAAACCAGGTAGAGTTATGTTTGAGGTTTCCGGAGTTCCTTTGGAGACAGCAAAAGAAGCGTTACGACTGGCAGCTCAAAAACTTCCTGTTAAAACGAAGTTTATTATGTCGAGAGATTTTCAAGCCTAATTTTTTGAAGTTATCACTATGAAACAATCAGAGATTAAAGAAGCATCAACAGCTGAGCTACAGGAAAAAATGACTGAAGCGAGAAAGATTTATTCAGATTTTAAAATGGCGCATGCCATTTCACCGTTGGAAAATCCAATTCAATTAAGATCACATAGAAGATCAATTGCGAGAATTGCGACAGAACTAACCAAAAGAAAAGTACAGTAATCGTACCTAGCTGAAAGATGGAAGAAAAAAGAAATTTAAGAAAAGAACGTATCGGTGTTGTTACAAGTAGTAAAATGGAGAAATCCATAGTTGTAGCCGAGGTAAAAAAGGTAAAACACCCGATGTACGGAAAGTTCGTGTTAAAAACGAAAAAATACGTTGCGCACGATGAAAAGAACGACTGTAACGAGGGAGATACTGTAAAGATCATGGAAACACGACCTTTAAGTAAAACCAAAAGTTGGAGATTAGTAGAAATAATTGAAAGAGCTAAGTAATCATGATACAACAAGAATCAAGACTTAAGGTTGCAGACAATACCGGAGCGAAAGAAGTTCTTACCATTCGAGTTTTGGGTGGTACTAAAAGAAGATATGCTTCCATTGGTGACAAAATAGTAGTTACTATTAAAGATGCTACTCCTAATGGGACAGTGAAAAAAGGAACGGTATCTACAGCGGTAGTGGTGCGGACGAAAAAAGAAGTAAGAAGACAAGATGGATCTTATATCCGTTTTGATGACAATGCTTGTGTGCTATTAACAGCTACTGGAGAGATGAGAGGGACACGTGTTTTTGGACCAGTTGCAAGGGAGCTTCGTGACAGACAATTTATGAAAATAGTATCATTGGCGCCAGAGGTGCTGTAATATGAAAACTAAGATGGCAAAGCTTAAAATAAAAACTGGAGATACAGTTGTGGTCACTGCGGGAGAGCATAAAGGCTCCGAAGGAAAAGTGAAGACAGTACTGATTGAGAAGAACAAAGCAATCGTGGAAGGAGTTAATATGGTTTCTAAACATGAGAAACCAAGTGCAAGTAATCCGCAAGGAGGTATTGCAAAAAAAGAAGCTCCAATTCACATTTCGAACCTGTCGTTAATTGATCCAAAATCTGGAAAAGCAACACGAGTAGGTTATAAGATAGAAAATGGGGAAAAAGTTAGATTTTCCAAACAATCGAATCAAGTAATATAATTATGGCATATTCACCAAGACTCAAAGAAGAGTACAAGACCAGAGTAGTTAATACTCTTACGGACGAATTTGGTTACAAAAATATAATGCAGGTACCAAAATTAGAGCGCATTGTGGTGTCTCAGGGTATTGGTGCAGCTGTGGCCGATAAAAAATTAATTGACTATGGTATTGAGGAAATGACCAATATTACTGGTCAAAGAGCAATAGCAACTATTTCAAAGAAAGATGTAGCGAATTTTAAACTTCGTAAAGGAATGCCGATTGGCGCAAAAGTGACTTTACGCGGGGAACGCATGTATGAGTTTTTAGATAGACTTGTTACTTCAGCATTACCGAGAGTAAGGGATTTCAATGGAATTAAAGCAACTGGGTTTGACGGTAGAGGTAATTACTCATTAGGTGTTACAGAGCAAATTATATTTCCTGAAATTGATATCGATAAAGTGAAGAAGATAGAGGGAATGAATGTTACTTTTGTAACTTCTGCTGCAACCGATAAAGAAGCGAAATCATTACTAACGGAACTAGGAGTACCTTTTAAAAAGAACTAAGAGATGGCTAAAGAATCAATGAAAGCCCGTGAGGTTAAAAGAGCTAAAACGGTAGCAAAATACGCTGAGAAACGCAAAGCTTTAAAAGAAGCTGGTGATTACGAGGGGTTACAAAAATTACCGAAGAATGCTTCACCAGTTCGTATGCACAATCGTTGTAAGTTGACTGGTAGACCGAGAGGTTATATGAGAACTTTTGGAGTCTCACGTGTTACTTTTCGTGAACTTGCAAATCAAGGTTTGATCCCTGGAGTTAGAAAAGCATCCTGGTAAAGAGCGATTTATCGCAATAGTAAAAGAGTATAAATTGGTTTTAGGTTCAGAAATATCTGAAAACCGTTACCGTAAATAAATAAATATGAACACAGATCCAATCGCGGATTATCTAACGAGAGTTAGAAATGCAGTTAAAGCTGGACATCGAGTAGTAGAGATTCCTGCTTCCAATCTTAAGAAGGAGATTACAAAGATCCTTTTTGAGCAAGGATATGTTTTAAGTTACAAGTTTGAGGAGGATAAAGGACATCAGGGTTCTATCAAGATTGCCTTAAAATATGATAAACTTACAAAAGATCCTGTTATTAAAAGGATACAAAGAATTAGTAAACCAGGTCTGCGTAAATACGCAAGTTCAAAAGAGCTTCCTCGGGTGTTGAACGGATTGGGAATTGCAATAGTTTCAACTTCTCATGGAGTGATGACTGGTAAGCAAGCCAGTTCTCAAAAAGTTGGTGGTGAAGTATTGTGTTACGTATACTAAAAGATAGGTTAAGATGTCAAGAATAGGTAAAAATCCGGTAGAAATTCCAGCAGGAGTTACGGTAGAAATAAAAGACAACGTAATTACTGTAAAAGGAAAATTAGGTGAGTTAACTCAGGAATATTTTGATGTAACTGTAAAAGTTGAAGAAGGGAATGTTATTGTTGAACGTTCTTCAGACTTTAAAGATCACAGAGCCAAACATGGCCTATATAGATCACTTGTGAGTAATATGATTCAAGGTGTGTCGAATGGATGGTCTAAAGAACTTGAACTAGTGGGTGTAGGTTATCGTGCAAGTAATCAAGGACAAAAATTAGATTTGGCTTTAGGGTTTTCTCACAATATTGTGTTGAATATCGCTCCTGAAGTTAAAGTAGAGACGATTTCTGATAAAGGAAAAAATCCGGTTATAAAATTAACTTCATTTGACAAACAATTAGTAGGTCAAGTGGCAGCAAAAATTCGTGCCTTTCGTAAGCCAGAACCTTACAAAGGAAAAGGCGTGAAATTTGTAGGTGAACAATTAAGAAGAAAAGCAGGTAAGTCTGCATAAGAAATATAGTTATGGCATTATCAAAACAAGATAGAAGAGCTCGTTTGCGTTTTAGAATACGCAAAACAGTTTCCGGAACAGATCAACGTCCGCGTTTGGCAGTATTCCGAAGTAATAAGGAGATTTATGCGCAACTTATTGACGATGTAAGTGGCAAAACTATTACCGCTGCATCCTCAAGAGATAAAGACATTGATGCTTCTAAAGCAAACAAAGTTGAAGCGGCGAAATTAGTAGGGAAAGCCATCGCAGAAAGAGCTGTTAAGGCCGGTGTTGAAACTGTGTCTTTTGACAGAGGAGGTTACCTATATCACGGAAGAGTCAAATCATTAGCTGAAGGTGCACGTGAAGGTGGCCTTAAATTCTAAGTATTATGTATCAAGATTATAAAAACGTAGAATTAGTAAAACCTGGAGGTCTTGAATTGAAAGATCGTTTAGTAGGTGTACAACGTGTTACGAAAGTAACTAAAGGGGGTAGAGCCTTCGGATTTTCAGCTATTGTAGTTGTAGGAGACGAGAATGGTGTAGTAGGCCACGGACTGGGGAAATCGAAAGATGTTGCCAGTGCAATTGCTAAGGCAATTGAAGACGCTAAGAAAAACTTAGTTAGAATTCCATTGAATAAAGCATCACTTCCCCATGAACAAAAAGGGAAATATGGTGGAGCTAGAGTTAATCTTTTACCGGCAGCAGCTGGTACAGGGGTGATCGCTGGTGGAGCTGTGCGTGCAGTATTAGAGGCAGTTGGAGTTCATGACGTATTGTCTAAGTCTCAGGGGTCATCGAACCCACATAACGTAGTTAAAGCGACATTTGATGCTTTGTTACAACTTAGAAGTGCTCAGGCGATTGCTAATCAACGAGGTATTTCATTAGAGAAATTGTTTAAAGGATAAGAAGATGGCAAAAATTAAAGTAAAAAAGGTAAAAAGTGCCATTAAACGCACATTGCGCCAAAAGAGAACTCTTGAAGCTTTGGGTCTAAGTAAAATTGGGCAGGTGGTAGAGCACGAGGATACGCCAAACATTCTAGGAATGGTAAATAAAGTTAAACATTTGGTTTCTGTTGAAACCGTTTAAGATATAAAGAAATGGATTTAAGTAACTTAAGACCTGCACAGGGTTCGGTTAAAAACCAAGGAAAACGTATTGGACGTGGACAAGGTTCAGGTAAAGGTGGTACAGCTACTCGTGGACATAAAGGTGCAAAGTCACGTTCAGGTTATTCTAAGAAAATAGGTTTTGAAGGTGGTCAGATGCCGCTTCAACGTCGTGTACCTAAGTTTGGGTTTACGAACATAAATCGCAAAGAATATCAGGGGATTAATTTAGATGTTATTCAACAGTTAGTGGATGATAAAAAGATTAAGGACACTTTGGATTTTGAAACAATACTTAGTTTAGGTCTTGCTCGTAAACATGAAATGGTTAAAATTTTAGGTAGAGGCGAGTTAAAGACAAAATTGAAAGTATCAGCTCACAAGTTTACTGCCACGGCTCATAAAGCTATTGAGGCTGCTGGAGGTGAAGTAGTAACTATGTAATTTTAGATTAAGGATGAAATTTATTGATACCCTAAAGAATGTTTGGAAAATCGAGGAGCTGAGAAATCGGATCATCCTTACCTTGGGATTGTTATTGGTGTACCGTTTCGGTGCTCAAGTAACTTTACCAGGTATAGATGCTGGTAAACTTGGTGGATTCGCAGGAAATTTTGATGGCGGGATCGCCGGATTATTAAATGCGTTCACAGGGGGAGCTTTTGCTAAAGCATCTGTTTTTGCATTAGGTATTATGCCTTATATATCTGCTTCAATTGTTGTTCAGTTAATGCAAATTGCAGTTCCATATCTTCAGAAATTACAGAAAGAAGGTGAGAGTGGAAGAAAAAAGATTAATCAAATAACACGATGGCTAACCATTGGTATTTGTTTGGTTCAAGCGCCTAGTTACCTAGCTGGTCTTCCTGCTTTAGGAGTTCCCGCAGAAGCGTTTATTATAGGACAGAGTTTTATGTTTTATTTCTCTTCAGTAATAATATTGGTAACAGGTTGTATTTTTGCAATGTGGTTGGGAGAAAAAATTACGGATAAAGGAATTGGGAATGGAATCTCTATATTAATAATGGTTGGTATTATTGCTGGCTTACCACTATCTTTTGCTCAGGAGTTTGCTTCTAGGGTATTGGAATCTAATGGTGGACTTATTATGATTCTAATCGAATTGGTAATCTGGTTTGTAATTATCCTACTATCTATTATGCTTGTAATGGCTATGCGTAAAATACCAGTACAGTATGCGAGAAGAACGGCGAGCGGAGAATATGAAAAGAATATTTTTGGAGCGAGACAGTTTATTCCTTTGAAGTTAAACGCATCAGGAGTAATGCCAATTATATTTGCACAAGCAATTATGTTTGTACCGTCTGCTGTAGCTAGTCTTTCAAAAAGTGATTGGGCCCAGACAATTCAAGCGAATTTTAGTGATATCTTCGGATTTTGGTATAACCTTGTGTTTGCGGGATTAATAATCGTATTTACATATTTCTATACAGCGATTACAGTCCCTACGAATAAAATGGCTGATGATCTTAAGAGAAGTGGTGGTTTCATACCGGGTATCAAACCTGGTACAGATACAGCTGAATATCTGGATAGGATTATGTCACAAATAACACTTCCTGGGTCAGTATTCTTAGCATTGATTGCTATATTTCCAGCATTTGTTGTTAAGTTCATGGGAATTCAGCAAGGTTGGGCATTGTTTTATGGTGGTACGTCATTATTGATTATGGTAGGTGTAGCTATAGATACGATGCAGCAAGTAAATTCGTATTTATTAAATCGTCATTATGACGGATTAATGAAATCAGGTAAAAATAGAAAAGCAGTAGCATAATATGGCAAAACAATCAGCAATTGAGCAAGATGGCAGCATCGTAGAAGCGTTGTCTAATGCAATGTTTCGTGTAGAATTGGAGAATGGTCACATTGTTACAGCGCATATTTCGGGTAAAATGCGTATGCACTATATTAAATTGTTACCCGGTGATAAAGTTAAATTAGAAATGAGTCCTTACGATTTATCAAAGGCTCGAATAACGTATAGATACTAAGTAATGAAAGTTAGAGCATCCGTTAAAAAAAGAAGTGCCGACTGCAAAATTGTTCGCAGAAAAGGCAGATTGTATGTAATTAACAAAAAGAACCCAAAGTTCAAACAAAGACAAGGATAAGTTATGGCAAGAATCGCAGGTGTAGATATTCCTAAACAAAAGAGGGGTGTAATCGCGTTAACGTATATTTTTGGGATCGGCAAAAGTCGCGCTCAAGATATTTTAAGCAAAGCCGGAGTTAACGAAGACAAAAAAGTAAGCGAATGGAACGATGAAGAAATCGGTTCAATTCGTGAAGCTGTAGGGTCTTTTAAAATCGAAGGAGAATTACGTAGCGAAATTCAATTAAGCATTAAACGCTTAATGGATATAGGTTGTTACAGAGGAATTCGTCATAGAGTTGGTCTTCCGTTAAGGGGGCAACGTACGAAGAATAACTCAAGAACAAGAAAAGGAAAACGTAAAACAGTTGCTAACAAGAAGAAAGCAACTAAATAATCCAGAGATATGGCAAAGACTACTGCAAGAAGTACTAAAGGTACTAAGAAACGTAAGGTTGTTGTTGAATCAACAGGAGCGGCTCACGTTACAGCTTCTTTTAACAACATTATAATTTCACTATCCAACAAAGCCGGGGATGTAATCTCTTGGTCTTCTGCCGGAAAAATGGGATTTAGAGGATCTAAGAAAAACACTCCATATGCGGCGCAATTAGCTGCTGAGGATTGTGCAAAGGTTGCTCACGAGGCTGGTTTACGTAAAGTAAAAGTTTATGTAAAAGGACCTGGTAATGGTAGAGAATCAGCGATTCGGTCAATTCATAATTCAGGAATTGAAGTAACTGAGATTATCGATGTTACACCTATGGCACATAACGGTTGTAGACCTCCAAAAAGAAGAAGAGTTTAATAATAAATATCAATCTGAAGGATAATGAACTAAAGGATTAACGTAAGACCTTAATTTAGTTCTCCCTTCAAAACAATTTTAAAATGGCAAGATATACTGGTCCAAAATCAAAAATAGCACGAAAGTTCGGTGAAGCTATTTTCGGAGATGATAAAGCCTTCGAAAAAAGAAATTACCCACCTGGACAACACGGTAATAACCGTCGTCGTGGAAAGAAATCTGAATACGCAAACCAATTGGCTGAAAAGCAAAAGGCGAAATATACTTATGGAGTATTGGAACGTCAATTCAGAAATATGTTTAAAAAAGCAACAGCAGCTCCAGGAATTACTGGGGAAACGTTGTTACAATTGTGTGAGTCTCGTCTTGACAATGTTGTTTACCGTATGGGGATTTCTCCAAGTCGTTCGGGTGCAAGACAATTAGTTTCTCACCGTCACATCACTGTAAATGGTGAAAAAGTTAACATTCCATCTTATCAGTTACAAACTGGAGATGTAGTAGGAGTAAGAGAGAAGTCAAAATCTCTTGAAGCTATTCAAAGTTCGTTAGGTAATGCAAGTCAAGTTTACGAGTGGATCACTTGGAACGGCGAAAAAATGGAGGGTACTTATGTATCGATTCCTCAACGTCTTCAAATCCCAGAAAACATCAACGAGCAATTTATCGTCGAATTATATTCTAAATAAATAAAACACACGAGTCACATTATGGCAGTATTTAGTTTTCAGAAGCCTGACAAAGTTATCATGATTAATTCAACCGATTTCGAAGGGAAATTTGAATTTCGTCCTTTGGAGCCCGGTTATGGTTTAACAGTTGGTAACGCATTAAGAAGAGTATTACTTTCTTCATTAGAAGGATTTGCAATTACTTCAATACGTATCGAAGGAGTATCCCATGAGTTTTCAACAATTGCTGGTGTCGTAGAAGATGTAACTGAAATCATTTTGAATCTGAAGCAAGTTCGTTTCAAGAGACAAATTGATGAAATTGATAACGAAACAGTAACTATTTCTCTTAATGGAGGAGACCAGTTAACTGCGGGAGATTTTCAGAAGTATATTTCCGGGTTTCAGGTATTAAACCCTGATTTGGTTATATGCCATATGGATGCCAAAGTAAACCTTAATTTCGAAATTACTATCGAAAAAGGAAGAGGTTATGTTCCAGCAGAAGAGAATAAGAAAGCAAATGCTCCTCTTGGAACTATCTTTACCGATTCTATTTACACTCCAATTAAAAATGTTAAGTATAGCATTGAAAATTTTCGTGTAGAACAGAAAACGGATTACGAAAAATTGGTTTTTGAAATAATCACCGATGGTTCTATCAATCCAAAAGATGCTTTAACAGAAGCAGCCAAAACATTGATACATCACTTTATGTTATTTAGTGACGAACGTATCACTCTAGAAGCTGATGAAATCGCTCAAACTGAAACGTATGATGAGGAGTCTTTGCATATGCGTCAATTGCTTAAAACAAAACTAGTTGATATGGACCTTTCGGTTCGTGCTCTTAATTGTTTGAAAGCTGCGGAAGTGGATACACTTGGAGACCTAGTTTCTTTTAATAAGAATGATTTAATGAAGTTTAGAAACTTTGGAAAAAAATCACTTACTGAATTAGAAGAACTTGTAAATGTGAAAGGACTAAACTTCGGAATGGACCTTCAAAAATATAAATTAGATAAAGATTAATACATCATATTTTGCTCCCCATATTGGGTAGTAGCAAGATGATGATTAAAATTAAATGTCATGAGACACGGAAAAAAAATAAATCACTTAGGAAGAAAGAAGGCTCATAGAGTTGCTATGTTAGCAAATATGGCTTGTTCCCTAATTGAACATAAAAGAATTAACACAACTGTTGCTAAAGCGAAAGCGTTGAAGCGATTTGTGGAGCCAATGATTACGAAATCTAAAGATGACACAACGCATAATCGTCGTATCGTTTATTCAAGAATACGTCAAAAAGAGGCGGTTGCTGAATTATTTAGAGAGGTAGCTACGAAAGTAGGAGATCGCCCAGGTGGATATACTCGTATTATTAAGCTTGGAAATCGATTGGGAGATAATGCTGATATGGCAATGATTGAATTAGTAGATTTTAATGAATTGTATAACGCAGGTAAAGTGACTAAGAAGAAATCAACGCGACGTAGTCGTCGTGGTGGTGGAGCTGCTGTTGCAACGCCTCCTGTTAATACTAACGAATCGAAAGAGGAAGAATAAATGAAATATCATTTATAGATATAAAGGGATAAGCAATTAATGCTTATCCCTTTTTTTTTGCTCTAGTTGTATTAAATCATTATCATGCGTTGTGGTTTGTTCTTCTTAAATTGTTAAGAATTATTAATTTCTAAATTTTAAAAAGAACTCCAATTAAAGTATTTTTGTAAAGTATTATTGAATAATGGGATGCACTCGATAATGCAATATTCTGGAGAATGTCTATTTAGAATGCTCCAATAAACTTATTAAGGACGAATAATTGTAGAAAAGATGAAATATCAAACAAGAAAGAAAGCATTGATTTTATTGGCCGATGGCACTATTTTTCACGGAAAGGCAGTCAGTGAAAAAGAAGGTTCAGCCTTTGGAGAAGTTTGTTTTAATACTGGTATGACGGGTTATCAGGAAATATTTACAGACCCTTCTTATTTCGGACAGTTAATGGTTGCAACCAATGCCCATATCGGTAATTATGGAACGAATAGCGAGGAAGTAGAGTCGAGTAGCATCAAGATAGCTGGCTTAATTTGTCGTAATTTCAGCTATCACCAATCTCGACCGGCTGCAAACGGAACTCTTGAAAGTTTTTTGAAGGACAATAATGTACTGGCGATAAGTGATGTTGATACTCGAGCTTTAGTGAATTATATTAGGGATAATGGTGCAATGAATGCAGTTATTACTACAGAAGTTGAGAACCTTGAAGCCCTAAAAATCCAACTTGCAGATGTTCCTGAAATGAAAGGATTAGAACTTGCCAGTAAAGTTTCAACTAAGGAGCCATATTACTTCGGAAATGAAGAAGCTACTTATAAAGTTTCAGCACTGGATATTGGTATTAAAAAGAACATCCTACGAAACCTTGCAGAAAGAGATTGTTATATCAAAGTGTTTCCTTATGACGCTAGTTTTTCAGAAATGGCGGCTTTTAAACCAGATGGTTATTTTCTGTCCAACGGTCCCGGGGATCCGGAACCTCTGAGTGCTGCAATTCAAACGGCAAGAGAAATAATTGATAGCGGATTACCTTTGTTTGGTATTTGTCTAGGACATCAAGTGATTGCATTGGCCTGCGAGGTATCAACATATAAGATGCACAACGGGCATAGAGGGATCAATCATCCTGTTATGAATTTATTGACTGGAAAAGGAGAAATAACCTCTCAAAATCATGGGTTTGCAATCAATCGGGAGGAGACAGAAGCGAATTCGAATATTGAGATCACTCACGTACACTTGAACGACCACACAGTCGCAGGAATACGAATTAAGAATAAACCAGTATTCTCTGTACAATACCATCCAGAGGCAAGCCCGGGACCTCATGATGCGTCTTATTTGTTTGACGAGTTCGTCGATCTTATTAAAACAAACACATTAAAAGAAGTCCATTAATTGGACTTTTTTTCTATTAAAATACGAAAACGTTTTAGTATAAATATTGTTGTAAAGTGCTGTTATTATTGAGAAGTTGTCAATAATAACAGCACTTTTTCGTATATTCACAAGCTAACAATAATTGATAATTATGAGTGCTATTATAGACATACATGCGAGACAAATTTTTGATTCTAGAGGAAATCCTACAATTGAAGTAGACGTAGTAACAGAAAATGGTTACATGGGAAGAGCTGCGGTTCCTTCTGGAGCTTCAACAGGAGAACATGAAGCGGTAGAATTGCGAGATGGAGGTAAAGACTATATGGGTAAAGGAGTGCTACAGGCTGTTGAAAATGTTAATGGAAAAATAGCAGGAACTTTATTAGGCGTTTCAGTTTTTGAACAAGCTATGATCGATAAAATTATGATCGATTTAGATGATACACCTAACAAAGCAAAACTTGGAGCTAATGCAATTTTAGGAGTTTCTCTTGCAGCTGCAAAAGCAGCGGCTCATGAACTTGGCATACCTCTTTATCGTTATGTTGGAGGAGTGAGTGCAAAGACACTTCCTGTGCCAATGATGAATATAATAAATGGAGGTTCTCATAGTGATGCACCTATTGCCTTTCAGGAATTTATGGTGATGCCGGTTAAAGCTGCTAATTTTTCTGAAGCAATGAAGATGGGGAGTGAAATATTTCATAACTTAAAAAAAGTATTGCGTGATAGAGGATTAAGCACAGCTGTAGGTGATGAAGGAGGTTTTGCACCAACATTGGACGGAACTGAAGATGCTTTAGATACAATAGCAAAAGCTGTTTCCAATGCGGGCTATAAATTGGGCGATGAGATTATGATTGCACTAGATTGTGCTGCAGCAGAGTTCTTTGTTGATGGTAAATATGACTATACTAAGTTCGAAGGAGCTTCTGGAAAAATTAGAAGTTCAAAAGAGCAAGCCGATTACTTAGCCGAATTATGTGCAAAGTATCCAATTATTTCGGTAGAAGATGGAATGGATGAGAACGATTGGGAAGGCTGGAAATATCTTACTGAAATTGTTGGTGATAAAGTTCAGTTGGTCGGAGACGATTTGTTCGTTACTAATGTTGAAAGACTCTCAAGAGGTATAAACGAAAATACAGCGAATTCTATTCTTATCAAAGTAAATCAGATTGGAACATTAACCGAAACAATCGCGGCGGTTAATATGGCACATAATGCAGGCTATACATCGGTAATGTCTCATCGTAGCGGTGAAACAGAAGACAATACTATTGCCGATTTGGCCGTTGCTTTAAATTGTGGTCAAATAAAAACAGGTTCTGCCTCTCGCAGTGACCGTATGGCTAAGTACAATCAATTGTTACGTATAGAAGAACAATTAGGAGAGGTTGCTTATTATCCTCAGGAAAAGGCATTTAAAGTTAAATAGACATAGACTGCACATAAAAAAAGTCCTGTATTATACAGGGCTTTTTTTATGTGCAGTCATTATAAGAATAATTCCTGAATATTTAAGGATTATTTAACCAATGGAGCCCCTGGAAGTGATAGACTTTTAATCAATATGTCGTATCTTAGCGGCTCCCAAAATATTTAAATTCAATATATATATGTCAAAGATAGCTACGCTCGAAATCGAAGGTAAAAAGTATGAATTCCCTATAATCGAAGGAACCGAAAAGGAACTTGGTATTGATGTTAAGACACTTCGTGGAGTTACTGGAGGCGTAATCACAATCGATCCGGGCTATAAAAACACAGGGGCCTGTGAGAGTGCAATCACCTATCTTGATGGAGAGAGGGGAGTTTTGCGATATAGAGGTTATTCGATTGAGGAACTATCCGAGAAAGCTGATTTTCTTGAAGTAGCTTATCTGCTAATTTTTGGGGAGTTGCCAACTTCAGAAGAGTTGGCTAAATTTCATGCAGACATTAAAGAGCAATCACATGTTGACGAAGATATTAAAAGGATAATTGATGGATTCCCAAAATCTGCTCATCCGATGGGAGTATTATCATCATTGACTTCTGCTTTGGTTGCATTTAACCCTTCATCGGTAAACGTAGATAGCGATGAAGAGATGTATAATGCCATCGTAAGAATTATGGGGAAATTTCCTGTGCTAACGGCTTGGACCTATCGAAAAAGAGTTGGACTGCCTCTGGATTATGGAGATGATAGCTTAGGTTATGTTGAGAATTTTCTTCAAATGATGTTTAAGAAACCTAGCAGTGATTATGTTGCCAATCAAGTAGTCGTAGATGCCTTGGATAAATTGTTGATTCTTCACGCCGACCATGAGCAAAATTGTTCTACATCAACTGTGAGAATGGTAGGGTCGTCTCATGCAGGACTTTTCGTTTCAGTATCTGCTGGAATAGCTGCACTATGGGGACCATTACACGGAGGTGCCAACCAAGCTGTAATTGAAATGCTTGAAGGGATAAAAGCGGACGGTGGTGATACCAAAAAATATATGGCTAAGGCTAAAGATAAAAATGATCCATTTCGTTTAATGGGTTTTGGACATAGAGTTTATAAGAATTTTGATCCTCGTGCTAAAATTATCAAAAAAGCGGCAGATGAAGTCCTTGAGCATTTAGGTGTCGAAGACGAAGTATTAGATATAGCCAAAGGACTTGAAAAAGAAGCTCTTGAAGATTTATACTTTGTGGATCGTAAATTATACCCGAATGTGGATTTTTATTCTGGGATTATTTATCGTTCATTAGGGATTCCTGTGGAAATGTTTACTCCTATGTTTGCGCTAGGGCGCTTACCAGGCTGGATTGCACAATGGAAGGAAATGAGAAAACGTAAGGAACCAATTGGAAGACCTCGTCAAATTTATATTGGAGAGAACCATCGCCCCTTTGTAGGAGTAGATGAAAGGTAATCGGAAGATTTAATAAATGAAAGCATCCACAAAAGTGGATGCTTTTTTTATCTTTGCTATACTATGAACTTGAATGTAAATGATGAAACCTCTCGCCTGAGAGCCGTTGTTTTAGGTAGGGCAGACAGTAATGGTCCCGTTCCAAAAATAGAAGATGCCTATGATCCAAAATCGGTAGAGCATATCAAGGCGGGAACTTATCCTAGGAATATAGATATGGTTAAGGAAATGGATGCAGTCATGACCGTTTTCGAGAAATACGAAGTAAAAGTATATCGCCCTGAAATCATTGAGAATTACAATCAGATATTTTCAAGAGATACAGCATTTGTTATAGAAGATAAGATCATTATAGCTAATATTCTGCCAGATCGTGAGCAAGAGATAGAGGCCTTAGAACACGTTTGGTCTCAGCTTCCCAATAATAAGAGAATTATTCTTCCAAAAGAAGTACACGCTGAAGGAGGTGATGTAATGCCGTGTGGTGATTATATATTTGTAGGGACCTATCGAGGAGCAGATTATGCAGACTTTATTACGGCCCGGACAAACATGGAAGCGGTCGAATACATTCAAGAACTCTTTCCTTACAAAAAAGTAAAGTCTTTTAACCTTAGGAAATCAAACACAGTCGCAAGAGATAATGCGCTGCATTTAGATTGCTGTTTTCAGCCAATAGGAAAAGGAAAAGCAATTATCCACAAGAATGGATTTCTTGATGAAGATGAGTATGAGTGGTTATTAAATTTCTTCGGAAAAGAAAACTGCTTTCAAATCACAAAGGAAGAAATGTATAATATGAATAGCAACATATTTTCTATTTCTGAAGACGTAATCATTTCAGAAAGAAACTTCACTAGACTAAATGCCTGGCTGCGTTCTGAAGGGTTTACAGTTGAAGAAGTTCCATATGCTGAAATTTCAAAACAGGAGGGACTATTGCGCTGCTCTACGATTCCATTGGTGAGAGATTGACTTTTATTTAAACTTCTAAGTTATATGGTAACTTCAGTAGATATCAAACTCATATGTTGAAATTTCTTGCGGATTAGGCATAAAATAATGGGGTTTCATTCCATTTTTACTATAATTACTTTAATAAGGAATATCTTTAAGCATTGCTTAACTTATTTTTTTTGCAGAATACGCCCAGAATGTTTGGCGAATTTACCAAATCTTGAAAACTTGATATTGACACCAGATGGTAGTTGTAAAAAAAGCGAATTAAATAGCACTTCCTTCAAACGGCTCATATGCTTTTTAGTATTTGGGCTTGGCTTTATTGGTATTTTGTTATACCGAGTTTCAGGGAGAGAAAAATTGGCACTTCCATTAGCAGATGAAGTAAAAGCTTTTGGACAAGAGAATGGTTATGGTGATGTAGTTTCTATTTCTAGTTTTCTTTTGGAAGCAATGTCTAAATCGAATAATTATGAAGAAAGACTGGATGCTTTAATTAGCGCGAAAAATAATTTTATTGAAATAAATCTTCATTTGTTTAACTTAGGATTTACAAGAGTAAATTGCCATTAAGCGGATGCATTACTATTTCGATAAATAGTAGTTTGACGGATTTTAAAATTTCAACTAAAGGTTTTTATTTCAACAACAAAACATTTACTGGTTCTTAGGTCATATAAGCTCGGCTATTAAACTATCAAAGATTTATATTTTATTATGAAAAACTACCTCATCGTTTTTTGCTTACTTTTTTTATCTTCTAAACTCTATTCTCAGGGAAAAATTGACGGTTTTTACCATGAAAAAGGGAATGCAGCAGTAGTTTTTGGACTCGGTTTTGAAGACTCGAAGGACTATTTTGCAGGGACAAATAAAACAGGACTTACTCGGAGTCTTTATTATGCAAATATATATGGCGCCTATGGAATCACAAATGATTTCGACGTCTCACTTTCTCTCCCATATATGTCAAGCAATAAAAATAGCGATTTGCAGGATATGTCGTTATTTCTTAAATATCGGGTAAATAAAACTGAATTAGGAAATGGAAAGCTTCAACTTAGTTTGGCTGGTGGATTTTCTACCCCTGTAGGTAACTATACAACAGGTGGTCTTAATGATTTAGGACAGCGAGCAACTATTATTGAAGGACGGGCAGTAATCCATTATCATTGGCACACAGGATGGTTTGCAACGCTTCAAAGTGGTTATTCATATAGATTTGAACCAACTCCAAATAGCATCCCAGTTACTTTAAAAGCAGGTAAGACGCTATCAAAATGGTATTATGATTTCTATTATGACTACCAACATTCCTTTGGTGGGATTGACTATCGTGGTACTCCGGCTCCGCAAGACTTTAAGGAATTCGGTAGTGATTTTCATAAAATTGGAGGTACTTTATTCAGGTCTTTTAACAGTAATTGGGGAGCCTATTTAAGTCTGTCTTATGTTTTAAATGGACGCAATACATTTCAGGGCCCCGGTTATGGCGTGGGTCTGGTTTATAATTTCGTAAGGAACTAATCCATTACAAATTTGAATCCAGCATTAATTATACTGGAGCTTAGACCTTATTTCTCTTATAATAATTATACTCTAAATTCACACTTTTTAGGTCAAATTTAGCGATATGAAGTTTTGTGAATATATCTGTATAATTAATTCCTAAGCCATACTGATTTGCATCATAAGGTGACAAATCAAAATCTGAAGTATAAAATTCGTCAGTAGATAAGGCTTCGCTATTTGAAAAGAAATAGTCTGTCGCTGTACCATTGTAAATGCAACACGACAGATATCGGCTGAATTTATCTGTATTCTTTTCATTAAAAAGTTTTGAATAATTTTGGCCAAAACCAAGAGAGACGGAGTCGTATTCTTTAGAAATAGACACCTTAGTGCCAATAATATCATTTCGACTGTCTAAACTATGACTATAGCTGAAGGTTTCGATTACCCAAAGATCGTTCGAAGACGCACCAGAAGAGCTTATAAAGGAGCCTGCAGGTGGACTGCCATCGAGTAGTTGCGTATTAAGCGAGGAAGCAGATGCATAAGCAAATAACCTAAGTTGGGTGTAAATAGTATAGCTAATAACTTAATTCAGCATATTATTAGCAGTATAAGATTATTTTTTACGAAATATATCATTCTCATAGCGTCCTTTTTTGCGTATTTTTGAAGGTGTTAATTTCGATATATGAAACAAATTACCGATACTATTTTAATGATCCGTCCGGTAGCATTCCGTATGAATGAAGAGACGGCTGTAAACAATTATTTCCAAGAAGATCTCGATCTCAAAAACAGTGAAATAAATACCAAGGCTCAAGCCGAGTTTGATGTTTTCGTTGCGGAGTTGTGTCGAGTGGGGGTGAATGTTATAGTTGAAAATGATGATCTTCAACAGGATACACCAGATTCCATATTTCCAAATAACTGGGTGAGTTTTCACGCAAGTGGAACGGTTGGTTTGTATCCAATGTTTGCGGTGAACCGACGCAGAGAAAGACGCGAGGAAGTAATTAATAGATTGGAGTCTGAAGGGTTTGTCATAGAGGGTTTTATGGATTATACGCCTGCCGAAGACGAAGGATTCTATCTCGAAGGTACTGGAAGTTTACTTCTAGATCGTGTTCATAATAAAGTGTACTGTGCATTATCTGCACGTGCGGATGAGGAATTGGTGATTGAGTTTTGTGAGGATTTTGATTGCTTCCCAGTTATTTTTACTGCAAACCAAACCGTAAATGGAAATAGAATGCCCATTTATCATACTAATGTGATGATGGCTCTTGCCGAAAACTTTGCCGTGATTTGTCTAGATGCTATCGACGACAAAATGGAAAAGAAGCATGTAATGCAGCAGTTGAAAGAAACGGGAAAAGAAATTATTATAATTACCGAAGCCCAGATGCATCAATTCGCGGGCAATATGCTTCAGGTTAAAGGAGCAGACAAGAAATATATGGTTATGAGTCTTGCGGCACATAAAAGCCTAAGGCAAGATCAAATTGCAGCCATTGAGAAACATTGTGAGATACTAAGTAGCGATCTAACTACTATCGAAACTTGTGGTGGAGGTAGCGCTAGATGTATGATGGCTGAGGTTTTTCTTCCGAAAAAATAATCAACATTTAAAAAAAACAGGTGCCTTTATTAAACTTAAAAATTCCAGGATGAGAATATTGAAACTCGTATTAGTAATAGTCGGTATCGTTTTGATTGTGTTTGGTCTTTATAATGCGTTTATGCCTCAAGAGGTTTTGTCCATTGGCATTTTTGAGGTTTCCGCAGAAGATGGTTTAACGAATCAGACTTTAGGGATGATTGGCCTAGGAGTCTTAGCCTTACTTGCAGCAGTTTTTGCTAAAAACCGCAGATGAACAACTACTATATGTTCTGTTGAAATGCTTGTTAGAGATTTGCAAAAGTGAGATGGCTGGATGTAACTTATACGCTTATAACAGTATTGATTATCCATTCCATCAGTGATTCTATAGCTTAAAATTCTTGTATATTTGCCTTCTAACACCCAAGCCTTGGCTAAGGTGTTCTTTTTATTAATTGTTTGTAGTACTTAGATAATGTCGACACCAAACTTACAGGAAACACTTAGCAATCAAATTAAAAATGCGATTGCTCAAATTTATGATGTAGCTCTTGAAACAATCGAATTTCAAGCGACCCGCAAGGAGTTTGAGGGTGATATTACGGTTGTGGTATTTCCAATACTAAGGGTTGTAAAAGGAAATCCGGCGATAATAGGAGAAGCTATTGGAGGTTATTTAGTTGATAATGTAGCTGAAGTTTCAAAATTTAATGTGGTAAAAGGGTTCTTAAATCTTGTTCTTAGTGACTCATATTATTTGAAATTTTTTAATAGTATTTCAAGTTTTTCAGACTTCGGAAAGAGGAAACCAAGCGGAGAAGCTATGATGGTGGAGTATTCTTCACCAAATACAAACAAACCCTTGCATTTAGGCCATGTTCGAAATGTATTACTTGGATATAGTGTTTCTGAAATTTTAAAAGCTTCGGGAAAAACGGTATATAAAACTCAAATTGTTAACGATAGAGGCATCCATATTTGTAAGAGTATGCTGGCTTGGAAACGCTTCGGGAATAATGAAACTCCCAAGTCTACTGGATTAAAGGGCGATAAGTTAGTTGGGAATTACTACGTAAAATTTGACAAAGAATATAAAAAGGAAGTAGCCACACTGGTTGCCGAAGGTAAAACCGAAGAGGACGCTAAAGCTAATGCCCCAATCTTATTGTCAGCCAAGGATATGTTACTAAAGTGGGAAGCTGGAAACGATGATACCGTAGCGCTTTGGAGAGAAATGAATGATTGGGTATATAAAGGCTTTGATCAAACTTATAAAGATATTGGTGTAGACTTCGATAAACTCTATTATGAAAGCAGCACCTATCTCTTGGGGAAAGAATTTGTAGAGGAAGGGCTTTCATCTGGTGTATTTTTTAGAAAAGACGATGGTTCTGTTTGGTGTGATTTGACAAATGAGGGGTTGGATGAGAAGATTGTTTTGAGAAGTGACGGTACTGCCGTATATATGACCCAGGACATTGGAACGGCTATTCAGCGTGTTAAGGATTTTCCAGATGTAAAAGGAATGATTTATACTGTTGGAAATGAGCAGGAGTATCATTTTCAAGTGTTGTTTTTAATTCTAAAAAAATTAGGTTTCGATTGGGCGAAGCATTTATATCATTTAAGTTACGGGATGGTAGATCTGCCATCAGGGAAAATGAAAAGCCGCGAAGGAACGGTCGTGGATGCAGATGATTTAATTTTTGAAATGACACAAACTGCTAAAACGATTAGCGAGGAATTGGGTAAAATTGATGACTTTTCGATTGAAGAAAAAGAAGACTTGTATCATGCCATTGGATTAGGTGCCCTAAAATATTATATCTTAAAAGTTGATCCTAAAAAGCGAATTCTTTTCAACCCAGAAGAGAGTGTTGATTTTCAAGGAAACACTGGTCCATTTATTCAATACACCTATGCCCGTATTCAGTCAATTCTAAGAAAAGCTGGGCCTGCTGATAAGCTTTCTGTATTGGACTATCAATTGCATGTTAAAGAGAAGGCGGTTATTAAAATGTTGCAATTATATCCAGAAGTAATTCAGCAAGCAGCCGATAATTACAGTCCGGCGCTAGTCGCCAATTACACTTATGAATTAGTGAAGGAGTTTAATTCCTTTTATCAAAACGTATCCATATTAGCTGCCGATACCGATTTAGAAAAAGGCTTTAGAGTGAAACTTGCCAGAGCAGTTTCGGAAGTTATTAAATCTGCATTTTCTCTATTAGGAATAAATGTTCCGGAGCGTATGTAATACTAATTTATGATGTAAGGTCGTATTACCAATTTGAATGCTACTTTAGAAAAGCAATTGAAATGAAAAATTGGGAGTAATACCTAAAGAAATTTCATCAATTTGGTTTATACGAAATTGGTTATTTTCATCTGTATCTATTGAATAGCGACGATTAAGCTTGTTCTTTGTGTTTAATATGTTTAAGATGGCCACATTGAATTTACCTTTTATTTTTTCTGAAAAATCCCATAAATATTCTGCTGAAAGATTTGTTCTAAAATAATTAGGGAGTCGCTCATTATTTGGAGTGTCATATTGAATTATTTGAGTGCCATTATCAAAGATAACTTCCTCACTGGCCAATGGTTTCGTGAATGGTTTCCCACTGTGCCAATTAATACCCAGCGCTACCTTAAGTTTTTTATGGGTATAAGTACTCGCAATAGTCGCGGTATGTCTGACATCGAAATTGCTCGGAAATTCAGACGGATTTAAAGTTTCAAAATTATAGTCGTTTTTCATCAACAGATAACTTAGCCAGGTGCTGAATGACTTGGTTTTTTTATTAAGAACAAATTCTAATCCGTGAGACGAATAATTGCCTTGTTCTTGAGCGAATTGGAATTGATTCTGAAAACCTTGATTTCTAGACGTTACCCCTTTCACTTGCTTGTAGAAACCTTCTAAGTTTACAAACCAATTTAACTTGTTGTATACGAGTCCAGCTGAAATTTGTTTGCTTTGTATTAAGGGGACTCCATCGTTATCAGCCAATACCCAACGCCTTTTTTCTACGCCCAGAAAATCACTATCAAAGTCGATCCGTTGTGTTGTACTCTGACTTTTAAACTCTCCTAAGATTTCAGTAGAAAATCCGCTTCCGAGTTTATGATGTAAGGTAAATCTAGGCTCGAATAGAACTCTATTTAATTTGGTAAAATAATTTGCTCGAAAACCAATATTTAGCTTTGTTTTATTTGCAAACGTTGTGAATCCAATATTTGCAAATACAATATGGGTTCTTAGAACATCCTTTTGAAAGCTCCTAAATCTGGGGAGGTTGACGTCCTGAGTATTTGCAATTCCCGTTTCAGAAAAGTGATATCCAGCTTGAAGTTGTGTTTTATCTGAAAGAGTTATAAAACCGTCTAGTTTCAATCCAACTTCCAGCACTTCGTTTTCCTGAGTTAACTTCTGAGTTGTGAAAATCTCTTCGCTTACTGAATTTAACTGATAATAAGACCCGTATCCTAAGAGGTTGGTTTTAATCTTTGGTGTCCAGAGTTGTTGCCAAGAAAGTCCTCCAACTGTACTACTTTGTTTTAAGTTACTCGTTTCTGAATTTGATGAAGACAAGAGTGTTTCAGTAAACTCTAAATCGTTTTTAATGGTTAAGAAATTTGCACGGAAACTAGATTTTTCAGAAAGATCCAGTAAAATTTTCACACTAAAATCATAGAATTTAAAATCATTTTCTGATGTTATTTCTGTGCTAGTGGCGTTATTCTCTGCGGTTGTGATTTCTGTATCTTGAAAGATTCTATCTTCATAAATGCCAAATACTGGAGACATTAAGAAATCATTTATTGAACGTCTACCAGATACCTGTATTCCAAAAGATTTAGAGACTGGGATTTCAGCAAAAGCATGCGTGTTAATTAGATCAAAACCAGCACCTCCTGTAAATGAATCGGCAATCTTATTTTCAGAGTGCATGTCAATTACTCCCGAAACTCCTTCGCCAAAACGTGGATTTGTGCCATTTTTATAAACCCGAACTTTCTTTGTTAAATCTGGGTTGAACGCAGATATTAAGCCAAAGAAGTGCCCGCTTTGATACATTTTTATATCATCCCATAAAATATTATTCTCATCGTGAGTTCCTCCCCTAATGTTGATATTTGAAATAGTCTCGTCTACACTTTCCACTCCTGGTAAGGCTTGGGTGATTTGTAATATATCACCATTTACTTGGCCAGGGAGTAAGCCAAAATTGTTGGTGTTAATAACGAACGAGCCATCCACTTGCTTCCTAATTCCCCTTGTAAAATATTTTTGGAGTGTTACTTGATCTAAATAGGAAATAGCGGGTTTCATGAGTATATTGGGGCAGTCTTCCCCAATTCTATCAAATGGTATTTTGACAGTTTTGAAACCGATATAGGCAATAGTGATTGTTTCGGAATCGTTGTGATTTGATATATAAAAGACACCTTCAGAATTAGTTGTAGTAGTACCAACACCAGTAATTTCCGCCCCTGCTAGCGGCATATTCGTTCCTGCGTCTATAATCCTTCCGCAACGCAATTCTTCTTTAACTCTTAAAACAACCGTAATATAACGTTCGTCTATTTTTGTAAAAATATAGGGAGTCTCTTGTTCTAAATAAGTTAAACTTTTATCTAAAGAGCTATTAACTGGTGGCGGATTTATATATATATCATCGAATTCATTGGTGGCATAGGATATGCGTATGTCGAATTTTGTCTCGAGAATGTTGAAAATTTCACTTAGAGCAGTTTTCTTAATTGTTTGAGCGAAGACGCCGTTACAACTAAAAAGGAGATATAAAATAAGGAAGATACAATTACATTTATTGGCCTTCTTTTGCATAAATGGTTACACTTTCTTCTTCAATAGTATACGCTAGATGCAGCGGGTTACAAATTGATTTCAATGCGAGGTTGAGGTCGCTGTGAGTGAAACTTCCTGTAAAACGTTGATCTGTACCATTAAATTTTGCGGTTAATTTAATAGGATATTGTCTTTTTAATTCTTCTAATACATTGGCTATTTTGGTGTTGTTGAAGCTACTTTCGTTAGTTGTCCAACTTGGAATTGTAGTTGAAGTATTGTTGCTATGCGTTAGTATGGCTCCATTTTCTATCATTAACTTGTCTCCAGCAGGTAGTTTAATTATGGTGTCATTTAAGGTTACGCTCACCAAGCCTTCATAACAATTAATATAAAAAGCCTCATCTCTGGCAAATACATTGAACTGTGTCCCTAATACGGTTACTGCTCCAGTGGAGGTATTTACATTAAAAGTAGCACCCTTTGTAACTTTAAAATATGCTTCTCCATCCAATGTCAATTCTCTTTGTTTACTCCATTTTTTCTTATTGTATTCAATAGAGGAATTTGAATTAAGGACTACCTCTGAATTATCCGGAAGTAAGAAGTTTTGTTTTTCAGCGATTTGTGTTCTGATAGTAGTATTAGAATTATCAAAATAAATATAACTGGCAAAAATAATCGCTAAAGCAGCGGCTACCTTAAGAACGGTAACAAGAGGATTAAGCTTTCGGACTTTTATTTTGGTCTTAATTTTTGAAGTTATAATATCAAAATTGGCCTCGACATCATTAATTGGCGCTTCAAATTTTGCTGAAGCTTCGGCAATTTCCATATATGTTACATAGTCTGGGGACGATTTAAGCTGTTCGATTTCATCTATCGAGGCTTCATCGTTCATCCATTTATGCAAAATGTATTCTTTATCCATAATTTATTCTTCCTAGCTAAAACAATCGAGAATGCAAATACCCTACTTAGTATTTTAAATATTACCTATTTCTTTTCTTAGTGTCTTCAGGGCCAGACTCATTCTTTTTTCTACTGCTTTAACCGATAGATTCAATAACTCAGCAATTTCAGAGTACTTTTTTCCTTCAATCCGATTTAGTAAAAATGCAGTCCGCTGTCCTTCAGTTAAATTGGCAATTGCAGATTGAATTTTTTCGTAGAATTCTTTCTGCTGCAAAACATGATCGGGTGATTCATTGTTTATCTTCGAGGGCTGTAATTTTGCGTGATTGAGAACTACTTTTTTATGAGCTATCTGATTTAAAAATGCATTCCTAGTAATAGTATATAAAAATGACTTGGCCTTACCAATTGGGGTTTTTGCGCAATTATTCCATAATTTTATAAACGCATCTTGAACTAAGTCATCCGCTTGAGCCGAGTCTCCACATTTATAATAAATAAATCGCCAAACCTCTTTGTTTAAATTGTTATATACCCTCTGAAATACTGCCTCCTTACAAATATCATCGCTTTGCTCCATAAAAAAATTATATGCGAATCAAATATATAGATTATATTTTTCATTAGTTTAGGTAGGGTATGTTTAAGCTTAATTGTTTTAATTATGAAAGTGCCCCAAAAATTAATTGCTATGATAAAGAAACTTTGCATCTTTTGTTTATTTGCACTTTGTGTAGGGTTTCTTTTTTCTTCTTGCCAAAAGGAGGAAAGTGTCCTAATTGATGAAACAAATGATGAGACCATCACAGGAAACTCAATTCTTGGACAAATGCTTGTAAGTGCTTCTCAAAATAATGGGGTGATAGACGACTTAATTGATGGAAATAGTTGTTTCTCAATACAATTGCCCGTGACAGTTCATGTGAATTCACAAATTCTAGTTATTCAATCGATTTTTGATCTGCAAACGATTCAATTAATTTTTGACCAAAGTCAGAACGACACAGATACGATTGAAATTGTTTTTCCAATTGAGATTGTATATGAAGATTACTCGGTAGATCTTATTAATAGTCTAACGGATATGGAGTCATTACAAGCTAATTGTCCAAACTTTATAGATGATACATATTCCTGCGTGGAGTTTTTATATCCAATTTCGTGCTTCACTTACAATTCTCTAAGCGAGCAGACAGGATTGGTTACAATGAATAATAATGTAGAATGGTTCGAATATTTGACTTATTTATCGGAAGATACGTTCATTGCTATTGATTATGACATGACAATTTTGGTGAATAACGAAGTCATTACAATATCTAATAATCAGGAATTATCAGCTGCTTTTGCTCAAACAGACTGTCAGATAACTGCAAGCGTTATTAATCCAGAAGTAGATGCCTTGAGAAATATTATGAAAGATGGAACCTGGTATGTTACGCAGTATTTAAATAATGGAGCGGATGAGACTTTAGATTATCTCGGATATAATTTTAATTTTCGAGATAGCATTACGGTCTACGCTTATGGCGGAACTGGAGTTGTTTATGGAGTTTGGGTAGTGACCTATCAAAATGACCAGCTTAATTTTGAATTTGATATGGACAGCCCTATAAATGGAGCCGATGATGATGCCTATAAAGTCTTAAGTCAAACTGAAAATACAATTACATTTATAACTAGAGATAGCAGCGGTAGTATTGAGGATACTTTAATATTTATGAAAAATTGACCAATAAGTTTTAAGCTATGAAAAGGCAAATTGGATTTTTTTTATCAATTATCATCATTATTTTATTCGTCATTGGATGCACTAATAGTTCAGATGATGTAAGTCAAGCAAATGTTAGTATTACTGCAGTACAAGTAGCAAATTTTGCTTAGAGTGGCGAATGGCAGGTTGCTAACTTTTATGAGACAGACCAAGAGGAAACCGGTAACTTTAGTGGCTATAGTTTCAATGAAAATGGAGCGTTAGTTGCAGTTAATGGAAACACTGCTGTTGTTGGTGCTTGGTCAATTACAGATGCGCGTATAGCGTATTGGTTGATATTCTGATCGGTGTAAAAATAGGTCGTGCCTAATTTAGTGTTGTCCACAAGGTTGAAAAATTACAGACATCGAGATTATGGACAGCACTAAATAAACACGATTATATAATATCACTTGTCATAGAGTTTTTTTCCAGCCTCTTCATATTTGTCATTTTTTATCCAAAATGGTGTTACAGCATCGTTAGCAATAAGTCTACCTGCTAGTACATAGGAGCTAAAAAATTTATACAAATAGTCATAATCGAGTGTTTGAGCCTCATCGCCAGGCCTGTGATAGTATTTCGTTACATCACCATCGAA
Source organism: Flavobacteriaceae bacterium (assembly GCA_047614245.1). Taxonomy (GTDB): domain Bacteria; phylum Bacteroidota; class Bacteroidia; order Flavobacteriales; family Flavobacteriaceae; genus Ulvibacter. Next base: position 27,085 of record JBLHIC010000003.1, on the reverse strand, counting down.
TGAAGTAAACCCTAAGGAATAGGTTGGTGCAGGAATTCCTTTTTTTGCAAAGTGGACATTATCACTTCGATCAAATAGCCCTTGCTCGGGAGCTGGATCATCGATAGCGGTAAGCCCAAAAGCTGTAGCGGCATCTTTTATGTTTCCAGCTGCTGTTGTTCGCTCTAATCCAACAATTGTGGCTATCGATGTGTCATTGTATCCTGCATTATCGCTATTAAAACAATAAACCATTTTATTTAGTGGAAGAACCGGATGGTCTACATAGTAACCACTTCCTAAAAGGCCCTTCTCTTCTCCGGTAAATAGAATAAAAAGAGCCGATCGTTTTGTAGGATATTTTGCAAGATTCTCTGCCATACTTAATACCGTTGTTGTGCCTACAGCATTATCACGAGCCCCATTGTAAATAGTATCACCACTTTCACTCGGGGTGCCAATCCCTACGTGATCATAATGTGCCGAATATATAATGTACTCATCTTTAAGTTTAGGGTCTGTTCCTTCTACGATACCTATTACATTCTGTGACGAAATAGGGCTAATAGTTTTACTTCCCATTTTTACTGTCACGTTAGTTTTTTTGTCATTTGCGAAAGAAGTGGCCTGACTACCATTTTCATCCTGGAGCCAGATATAAACAAACCCTTTATTTGTACTTTGCTCTTCTTCTGTAGCAACCTCCAAACGATCTGAATTAAAATTATGATCTATGAATCCCCACATATCACTTTTGGCATCGATCAATTCAACAATTCCTTTTGCTCCAGCTTCTTTTGCAAGTTTCATTTTAGTCTTTCTAAGTCCAAAGGCACCGCGAGCATCTTTTGCTTCTAAACTTCCGCCACGAACAATTACTAATTTATTACCCACATCTTTACCCTTATAATCATCTTCCAAGCCATATCCTAAATAAACAGCATCACCTTTGAAATCAATGGCAGAAGCTTCAAGGATCACTTTATTCTCAGATGGTGAACCATTAATAGCTAATTCGAAAAGACTAGGCGGACTCACTTTTTGTAGAAGAACTTCTTGAAAATACGATTTGGTAGATGGAATAGGTTTTACACCATAGCCACGTAATGCATTGGCTAGATACGAAGCGGCAATTTTATTTTCAGGAGAACCTGTTTCTCGTCCTTTAAGTAAGTCATCTGCTAGAAAATAAATATGGCCTTCAATGACATTTTTCTTTACTGTTTCCAGTACGAGTTCTCTATCCGATTGAGAAAAAGTTGATAAAAAAGAAAACAATGCTATTATTAAAGTGAAGTACTTCATTTAAGTTATGTGTTTAATTAGTAATCTTTTGAATTAAATTAATATTGAGATACTCTATTTTCGAATATTTAGAATTATCGAAACATGTATTTTTTTCTGAAAGAGTTTAAAGATAGTTAAAGTTTAAAAATTTTGACATTTGGATTGGATTCTATTTTACTAGCTTTACAATTAGATTTCAATGATTTTTTTTCTCTTTACTTTAATTTTCACATACCAAGAATATTAGCCTACCTTCGCGGCTCATAAAAGAAATGACATTTCATAATATTTAAATTAAAGAATTGACTCATTTCAGAAATAATTTATATGTCATTTAAATCTCTTGGGCTGTCCGATGCCCTGCTAAAAGCTATTAGCAAAAAAGGATATACTACCCCATCTCCAATTCAACAAAAAGCAATTCCTTTAGTATTAGAACGAAAAGACGTTCTTGCTTCGGCTCAAACTGGAACAGGAAAAACGGCTGGTTTTGCGTTGCCAATACTTCAAATATTGTCTCAAGGCAAGCAACTTCACCAACGTCCTGTTCGCTGTTTAGTGCTTACGCCAACGCGTGAATTGGCTGCTCAGGTTTTACAAGATTTTAAAGATTATGGAGAATTCACTGATTTGCGTTCAACCGTAATTTTTGGTGGTGTTGGGGCTAATCCTCAAATACGAACGCTAAGACAAGGCGTTGATGTGTTAGTTGCTACTCCAGGTCGATTACTCGATTTGCATAATCAAAAAGTATTTTCTCTGTCAAATGTTGAGGTTTTGGTTTTAGATGAAGCAGACCGGATGCTCGATATGGGCTTTTTAAGAGATATTAATAAGATTCTTGCTTTACTGCCGTCAAGAAGACAGAACCTATTGTTTTCTGCTACTTTTTCAAAAGAAATAAAGAAACTAGCAAATGGCTTTTTGCATCATCCAGTAATGGTTGAGGCTACGCCTGAAAATACAACCGCCGAGAAAGTTGATCAGTTAGTTTATAGAACAAACAAAGGCCTTAAAACAGATCTGGTTATTAAACTTATTTCTGAAGGAGATTGGCAACAGGTTCTAATTTTTACCAGAACCAAGCATGGAGCGAATCGCTTAAGTGAAAAGTTGAGTAAAGCCGGAATCTCTTCCGCAGCCATTCACGGTAATAAAAGTCAAGGGGCTAGAACGAAAGCGTTAGCAGGATTTAAAGCAGGAAAGGTTAGAATATTGGTTGCAACAGATATTGCGGCTAGAGGACTCGATATACCTTTGCTTCCACACGTAATAAATTACGAACTTCCAAATATTCCAGAAGATTATGTTCATCGTATCGGTAGAACGGGTAGAGCAGGAGCTAGTGGAGAGGCTATCTCTATAGTAAGTGTTGACGAAAATGAATACGTACGGGGTATTGAAAAACTACTAGGAGAACGTTTGGACAGTCAGATAATTGAAGGATTTGAACCAACTGAATCTTTAAAAGAAATATTAGACAAGAAAGCTGAAAATAAACAGCAGAATCAAAGAGGGCGTCAAAGTAGCAGAAACTCTCATAAAACCAAGGATTCTAATAATTTCAAAAGAAGTCGGAGGTAATAATCTCAAACGAGATTAAAAAATAATGGATAATTCTCAAATTAGAGCTTCGATCAAGAATCTTCTTTGATTATTGCTCACCAAATAACGTACTTTTCACGCCTTTCACGCCAGGAACTACTTTGAATAAAGATCCAGCTAACGGGTATTTAGAAAGTTCTTCGGGAGTCATATCAACACTAGCTGTCGTAATATAGAGCGTGTCTAGGAGCTTGCCTCCAAAGGCACAGGATGTAACATTATGTGCTGGGACTTCAATTTTGGAAATAACTTCTCCTGTGTTAGGATTAAATCGAACCACTGCATTACCGTTCCACATACCAACCCACAACATATCTTCTTCATCAATCGCCATTCCGTCGGGAAAACCTAGACTGTCGTTTACTTCAACCGCCACTCTTTCGTTGCTTATATTGCCAGTCTTATTGTCAAAATCGAATGCTCGAATTTTAGCTGTAGGAGTGTCTATATAGTACATTGTTTTATGGTTTGAAGTCCACACAATACCATTAGAAATTGTAACCCTATCAATTTTCAGTTCTGTTTTACCGCTTTCATCGATCATATAAAGGCTACCAGAATACTTTTTTTGATCCAAAGCCATGGAGCCCACCCAGAGCCTGCCTGAAGGATCACATTTCCCATCATTAAATCTGTTTTGAGTTTTATCATTTTCGATATCAGAGAGAAGAGATATGTCTCCAGATTCTGTATTCATCAAATAAACTCCATCTTCCAGAGCCACAACTGCTTCGGTTGAATTCTTCGGGACAACAGTTCCTATTCTTGATGGCGTAGGGAACGATTTGTTGCTCTTTGTCTTAGGGTTGTATATATGGAGCGATTTTGCCTCAATATCGATCCAGTAAAATTCTTGAGTACGATGGTTCCAAAAGGCACCTTCACCAAGTTTTGCTTTTATTTCAAACTCTAGTGTCGCTTTGTTCAGAGGTGCGGATTCAGTTTTGCTCTGGGGAGAATTACACCCAATAAAGAACAGTAGAATTAGAAATTTACTAATGTCCCAACTGGAGGTGTTCGAGGAAAAAACAAATCGCATATATTTTGGTTTTGATAAATATAACTAAAATATATTTTCAATAATTTATTTTAAACAGCTGCAATGGGATATTTGTTGCTAGTTTGGTTTATAGGACAAATCACTGCGCATATAGCCATTCAGAGTCTCTACCTTTATAATATTCTGTAATAACTCATCGAATAAAGGATCCCTTTCTTCCCCGAGTAGACTTTGATTTTCTTTAAAAATACGTTCGTAGTCTTCATAACTTTTAGCAGAGATCGCTACGATGATAAACTGTCCGGCTGCTCCAAAACCACTTCGATAAAGCCTATAGGTTTCACTTGATTTTTTCTTCGCATATAATTCTTTAAATCTTTTAGCCACGTCTAAGACTTTCTGAAAATTCTGAGGTGTTGAATAATAAAATTGCATACGTCGATATTCCATGCCATCTTGAGGAGTCATGATGCCATTTGGCGAATAAGAGAGCTCTTTGTCCAAATGAATAATATAATCTGTATGAGCATCATAGCAGTTATCAAAATTATTAAAAAGTTCATTGAATTCAGACTCACCCATTTTGTCCCTTAGAAGAGAAAAACGGCTTTTGTCTAAATCGGCCATATTCTCTATGGGAGATATCGAAAAATACTTTAAGTCATCTGTAGAGATGGTAAACCAATTAGCTTCTTTGATACCGTATTTTTTACAATTTTCAACTAGAGTTGAACTATATTCTTCAAAGTCCGATACTTTTGAAGGGTAAACAGGATCTTCGTGCACCCAATATGCCTGTGAGTTGCTATCGTCCTGAGCTTGCTGGCTAAAGGGATGTAGCACGAATAAAACCAATAATAAAAGCGTGAAGTTGCGTGTTTTCATAATAGAGATAGTTATGTTACTTCCTTGAAATGAGTATTTTGAGAAATAGAGTCTCTAAATTTTACTAGAGAATGCAGAACCATAACTTTTCGCGCTTTTATTTATCTAAAGTACTCATAAATCAATTTTAGTAATTGTGTTATTTGTGTTTTACTAAAGATACATAAAGTTTTGGAATCTTGCGATATCTGGAATATTTTTAACGAAAATTGCAAAAAATATAAGTTAGATGGTTTCAAGGTGTAGTTTTTTGAGTTTCTGATATTTTTGTATCGAATAGGTGCTAATTGTTTTCATAAAATATCATTTCAAAAAGACTCTTTTCTTAGACTAAACTTTCTTTGAAACTCTACTGTCAATTGTTATCTTTGACCACTTATTAAGAAAGCAATACCATGTTCGACAATTTAACCGACAAAATAGATAAAGCACTTCATGTACTCAAAGGTCATGGTAGTATCACGGAAATAAATGTAGCGGAAACTTTAAAAGAAGTAAGACGTGCTTTATTAGATGCCGATGTAAATTTTAAAATTGCAAAGGAATTCACCAGTCGTATCAAAGAAAAGGCCTTAGGTCAGAACGTCTTGACAACTCTGCAACCAGGGCAATTGATGATTAAACTGGTCAAAGACGAGCTTACAGAATTAATGGGTGGTGAAGTAGCAGGGATTAACTTGAGTGGTTCTCCATCTATTATATTAATGTCTGGATTACAAGGAAGTGGTAAAACAACCTTTTCTGGTAAACTTGCTAATTTTTTAAAAACAAAAAAATCAAAAAAGCCACTTTTGGTGGCCTGTGATATATATCGTCCAGCTGCGATCAACCAATTACATGTCGTAGGAGATCAAATTGGGGTTGAAGTTTATAGTGAGCCTGAAAATAAAAACCCTGTATCTATAGCTCAAAATGCAATTGCGTTTGCGAAGCAAAACGGATACAATGTTGTTATCATTGATACGGCAGGACGTTTGGCTGTTGATGAAGCCATGATGGTTGAAATTGAAAACGTTCATAAAGCGATTCAGCCTCAGGAAACTTTATTTGTAGTTGACGCAATGACGGGTCAAGATGCGGTTAATACTGCTAAGACTTTTAATGACCGTCTTAACTTTGATGGGGTTATTCTTACCAAGTTAGATGGTGATACTCGTGGTGGTGCGGCGATATCCATTAAAAGTGTTGTAAATAAGCCGATAAAATTTATTGGTACCGGTGAGAAAATGGATGCGATAGATATATTCTATCCGTCTCGTATGGCGGATCGAATTCTTGGGATGGGGGATGTAGTTTCTCTAGTTGAGAGAGCTCAAGAGCAATTTGATGAAGATGAGGCCCGTAAGATTCAGAAAAAAATTGCCAAGAATCAATTTGGCTTTGATGACTTTTTGAAGCAGATTCAGCAGGTCAAGAAAATGGGGAGCATGAAGGATCTCGTTGGAATGATTCCTGGAGCTAGTAAAGCGATAAAGGATGTTGATATAGATGATGATGCTTTCAAAGGAATTGAAGCAATTATTCATTCTATGACACCAAGTGAGCGAAGTGCTCCGGCAACAATTAACGCCAGTAGAAAAAAAAGAATTGCAATGGGAAGCGGGACTTCAGTACAGCAAGTGAATCAGCTTATGAAGCAATTTAATCAAATGAGTAAGATGATGAAAATGATGCAAGGTGGCGGTGGTGCCAAGATGATGGAGGCAATGAATAAAATGAAATAATATCTAAACTAAAATCAGTAACCTGGGAAGGCTTAACTAAGAATTATTCTTTTTTATTTCGACCTTCCTCCAAACTACTTTTGTTATGCCAATACTAGATGGTAAAAAAATATCTAACGATATTAAGGATGAAATTACTATTGAGGTTAATCAAATGAAGAACAAAGGAGAGCGGGTGCCTCATTTAGCCGCTGTTTTGGTGGGTGATGATGGTGCAAGTTTAACGTACGTTGGAAGTAAAGTGAGGGCTTGTGAGCGAGTTGGTTTTAAATCAACCTTAGTAAAATTACCGGAATCAACAAGTGAAGATGAGTTGCTTCAGAAAATAAAAGAACTGAATGAAAATCCGCAAATCGATGGTTTTATAGTACAGCTACCATTACCCAAACATATCGATGAGAATAAGGTCTTAATTGCTGTAGATCCTATTAAAGATGTCGATGGGTTTCACCCTGAAAACTTTGGACGAATGGCCCTAGAAATGGAGTCGTTTATACCTGCTACTCCATTCGGAATATTACAATTATTAGAGCGATCTAAAATCGAAACTAAAGGCAAACATACTGTCGTTATTGGAAGAAGTAATATAGTTGGTCGCCCTATGAGTATATTAATGAGTCAAAAAGGAAATGCTGGAAATAGTACGGTTACCTTGGCCCATAGTCATACCAAGAACCTTTCAGAATTTACAATGAAAGCAGATATCATTATTGTTGCTTTAGGAATTCCTGAATTTTTAACTGCGGATATGGTTAAGGAGGGTGTTGTAATTATTGATGTTGGAATTAGTCGTGTGCCAGATGCTTCAAAAACTCGTGGGTATGCTCTTAAAGGTGATGTGGATTTCGATGGTGTAAGCAAAAAGGCGTCTTATATTACGCCCGTCCCAGGAGGTGTTGGTCCAATGACTATTGCAATGCTACTAAAAAATACATTAATCGCGAGAGAACGTCAGTTGAGATAATTCACTTATTCTTCTGAAGCCAGTTCAGAGGATTGGCCATATTCGTTACTGTAAATACGAAGTATAATAAGAAAGAGACTTATTAATAAAGGACCGAAGATTAGGCCAATAAATCCAAATAAGGGTACTCCTACAATAACACCAATTAAGGTAATTAAAGGGTGTACATTATCTAACTTCTGCAAAACGTAAAGCCGAATGATATTATCGGTCGAACCAACCACAACCAATCCATATAAAAGAATACCCCAGGCTTGAAAATGATTTCCTGTGGATAGGGAAAGTATAAATACCGGTAGAATCCCTATCAAAGTGCCAACAAAAGGAATCATGGAGCCTATGGTTACAATCACAAACCAAAAAAGAGGATCTTCAATTCCAAAGATTAAAAATCCTATAAGAGCAATAATACCCTGTGCCAAAGCGACAAGAGGTATTCCCAGCGCATTGGACCGAACCATCGCTTGTATTTCTTTACCAATAACCTTTATATTTTTTTTACTGAATGGGACGACATCTATCAATGATTCAGTAATTGTTCTCGTGCTGGTCAACATATAATACAGCATAAAATACATAATTCCTATTGCGATGAAAATATGAAATGTACTGCCTGCAATGCTCTGAAGATTTTCAGATAGCCAAGACGAAATAGCTGAAACATCAATTTGTGAGCTAAGGTCGTAACCCAATTGATCCTGCCAGGTTATAAGTTGTTCTTTGATAGCGTCCACAACTCTTTCCGAATTATTAACGGCGTTGCCAATTTTATTAGTGAGCATCAAAATGATACCTGCAACCGGTAACAAGATTCCAATAAAGGATAAAAACATTAAAAAACTCGCTGCAAGACTAGGGCGCCAGCCCTTTCTAACCAAAAGGACCATCCATTTCTGCATCAATACATAAATCGTGATTGCTCCAAGAACCCCAGATAGATAAGGAAGTATTTCTCCAAAAATAAGCGCACCCATAAGCAAGATGAGGAGTAGAACCAATATTTGCTGCACTATTTTTAGACTGATATATTGCATATCTCCTTATTTAGTAAAAAGTTGATCCATGTTTTTAAACGCCTTAAATTCGAGAGCATTCCCAGAAGGATCCTTGAAGAACATAGTAGCTTGTTCACCAGTTTCTCCCTCAAATCGGACATATGGTTCTATGATAAATAAAATATTTATTTCTATTAACTTCTGTGAAATATTTTTAAAGGAATCCATATCAAGAACGACCCCGAAATGTGGAATTGGAACCTCTTTCCCATCAACGGGATTCGAGGTTTCATGTGAGACACCTTCCTTTAAATGAATCACTAATTGATGTCCGAAGAAATCAAAATCCACCCAATGATCACTGCTTCTGCCTTCATTACATCCAAGCACATCGCGATAAAAAGTACGACAAGCTTCTAAATTATTTACGGGAATAGCTAAATGAAATGGTCTTAGGGTTCTTGTCATATTTTATATTTTCTAATTGTCGTTATCCCAGCCTATCATAAAATACTTAAAAGTAGCTTCGTCTGGAATTTGACTCGCTTCTATTTTAGCACTTGGATCGTATCTTAAGTTTTCAGGCAATTGGCTTTTATAGATGGTGATGAAAATATCACTGTCTTCTAAGAAAACGACAACTGCGTTAATAGTTGTCTCAATATCTGAAATCGTGTAATTTGCTTTGACATCCTTGAAAGTGCTTCCTTTATGAAGTCCCTTCGTTGTTTTATAGCGGTTGTCAAACACTTGAATATTTGAAATTAGAGAATTTGGATCGTTTTCATCTTCGGGCGATAGCAACAATAATTTATCACCACCTTTTTGGTAAATTTCGACATCTCCTTGTGTTCCCAAAGCACCCCTAACAGGACTTAGTTTTACAATGGAATCAATAGCGAATAAAGAATCTATTTGCCTCATTTGAATATCTTTTGAAAGGTTTCCAACCATGCCTTGTTGGATTAAAAAAGGATCGCTTTTTTTACCACATTGTATAAAAAATAGTGCGCTCATTGCGCCAATAAATAGTGTTTTTTTCATCTTAATCCCTCAATCAAGGGTGCTTTTAAATTAAACTTAATTCTTTTGTTCTTAATACTATCGCATCATTTTTCCCAAAATACCCAATACACTTCTAATAACAGTTGGGCTTGTAAGTGCTCTAATAATTGATCTTTGTGTTGAACTGCTGTCGCTTCTTGACGATCTATTCGAAGAGCGTTTTACAGCTTTTTTCTCCTTTGCTACTTGAGCTTTTACTTCTAACTTCTCAGCTATTTCTATTTTTTTGATTAACAATTCATAAGCGCTTTCACGATCAACTTCTTCATTGTATTTTTTTATAAGCTTAGAGCTTTCTGTTAAATCCATTAATTCATCATCATCTAAAACATCCATTCTACTCATAGGTGCGCGGAGTAAAGTAGCTGCCAGAGGCGTAGGGATTCCTTTTTCATTTAGGGCCGAAACCAAGGCTTCTCCAATTCCGAGTGATGTCAGGACTTCGTCTGTTTTATAATATTCTGAAATTGGATAATTCTCAGCTGTTAATTTTATTGCCTTTCGATCCTTTGCAGTGAAAGCCCTTAAGGCATGCTGAATCTTAAGCCCCAACTGACTTAAAATTCCGTCTGGAACATCGGTTGGGTTTTGAGTTACAAAATACAATCCAACTCCTTTCGAGCGAATTAACTTTACAATACTTTCAATCTGACTAAGAAGTGCGCTACTAGCTTCCTTGAAGATTAAGTGCGCTTCATCTATGAAAATAACTAATTCTGGTCGCCCACTATCTCCTTGTTCAGGAAACGTCTCGTATATTTCAGCCAGAAGGCTTAACATAAACGTAGAGAACATTTTTGGGCGATCTTGAATATCCGTAAGTCTAATAATGTTGATATAGCCCATGCCGTTGCTATCTACTCTTAATAAATCATCGGTATCGAAGGACTTTTCTCCAAAGAATAAATCAGCTCCTTGTTGCTCTAACTCTACAACTTTTCGCAAGATAGCTCCGGTCGAAGCTGTAGAAATCCGACCGTAATCTTTGGCTAATTCTTCCCTGCCTTCATCTGTTGAATATTGAAGTATTTTTTTAAAATCTTTTAAATCTAATAAGGGGAATTTATTGTCGTCACAATATTTAAAAATTACCGATACAATCCCAGATTGCGTTTCAGAAAGGTTCATTATACGAGATAATAAAACAGGACCAAATTCACTAATAGTAGCCCGCATTCGCACCCCATTCTGTTCCGAAATTGAGAGAATTTCAACAGGGAACTTTTTAGCATTAAAAGGTAGTCCGATTTTTGCGTGACGTTCGTCTATTTTCGGGTGTCCAGGACTGGGCTGAGCAATTCCGCTCAAATCCCCTTTCATATCCATTAATAGAACAGGTACTCCCTGTTCCGAGAGATTCTCTGCAAAAACTTGTAAAGTCTTTGTTTTTCCTGTACCAGTAGCGCCGGAAATTAAACCATGTCGATTGATTGTTTTAAGTGGAATCTTAATAAACGCATTTGTCAATGTTTCTCCTTCTAGCATAGCCGCTCCCAAAGTTATAAAATCTCCCTTGGTAGTATATCCGGCGTTAATATGCTCGAAAAAAGCATCTTTATTTGACATGGTTCAAGTTTTCCCCAAATGTAATAAATTAAAAGCTTCAAACCCCAAATACAATTTTTCAAATAACGAATGGGGAAAGACTAAAAGCTATATTAAACAGATTGTTTGGTGCCGAATGTATTTCTATCTAATGACAGTTTTGGCTTTCAGTTTATTTACAACTCAGAAGTTTTTTTAGCTTTAGTAGCAGCAATTATGCTATTTTTGCAACATGTTAAAAGAAGTGAAGAAATTAGTTGAAAGAGGTGATATGCTTCCGTTAATGGAAGAGTTTTATACTATACAAGGGGAGGGTTACCATAAAGGTACTGCGGCGTATTTTGTACGTATTGGAGGATGTGATGTTGGATGTCATTGGTGCGACGTGAAGGAAAGTTGGAATGCGAAATTGCATCCACCAACGGAGACAAGAAAAATTGTTGAAACTGCTTTTAGCTGCTCAAATACTGTTGTGGTAACCGGAGGAGAACCACTTACCTGGAATATGGGGCCGTTAACTTCTCAGTTTAAGGAAAGAGGAATGCAAGTTCATATTGAGACTTCTGGAGCTTATGAGCTTACCGGGGAGTGGGATTGGATTTGCTTATCACCAAAGAAAATAAAACTCCCTAAAGCAAGGATATATGATGTTGCACACGAGCTAAAGGTTATCGTATTCAATAAAGACGATTTCAAGTTTGCCGAAGATCAGGCTGCGAAAGTGAATGATGACTGTATTTTATACCTCCAGCCCGAATGGAGCAATAGGGAGAAAATGATTCCGTTTATGGTCGATTACGTTATGCAAAACCCAAAGTGGAAAATTTCGTTGCAAACACATAAATATTTAAATATTCCTTAAATGGAAAACGCCATCTCAACATTTGTCGGGATGGCGTTTTTCGTAATTTTTGTTTTATTACTTCGTGAAAGGTACTGCAACTCTAACCGTTCCCCAGCCTAGGTGCATATTAGCCCCGTTATCACTTTCTTCAAAGGCGATAGAAAAAGCTTCAATAGATTCGGAAGCCATTGTTGCTGGAACTGTAATTCTCGCAACATCAGTACCGTCTTTAAATGCAGAGGAGCCCCAACCGTTCAAAGAGGTGTTAACTATTATCGTCCATTCTGTGTCACCTGTAATTGCAGCAATACTATAAGAACCAGCTTTAATTGTTTTACCATCCAATTTCATCTCCGTGTAAAAAGTAATTTCTGCAGCTTCGTTAGCTCCAAATCTCCAAATTTCACCACTATTAGTTAGTTTAGCTATAGATCTTCCTTTTAATTGTGGTCTACTGTAAACCACCTTAACTAGTTTATTTGATTCATTATAGGCAGAAGGATATGATGCAGCGTCCATCGGACTTTTGTTAAGGCTACTAAATTTTTGAGCTTGTACTTGGTTTCCAAAAAGCATCATAAGAGAGAATACGATACTTGAGATAATCATCTTTTTTTTCATAGTTGTTGTTTTAAGTTGTTAAAATTACTTTTTTGAGATTAATTAAATCAAAAAATTATCCCAAAAAAATCAAGTCTTTTAATTGATTATATGTCGAATCGTCTAGCTCAAACTTACCGGATTATTTATTTTAATTCTGAAAGATAGATTTCTCCTTTTTTCCCACAGGATTTTGTTAATAACTTAGCGCTTGGTCGAGGCTGAAGCCCTATATTTTATTGGGGGTTTTGTTATATTTGCTAGTAATCAAAAAACAGGTATTCTCAAGCTAAATTTTTATGAGCGAAGAACAAAAAAAAGGTAGTTACGGCGCAGATAGTATTCAAGCGTTAGAAGGTATGGAGCATGTGCGCATGCGTCCTTCCATGTATATTGGTGATGTGGGGGTGCGAGGGTTGCATCATTTGGTTTATGAAGTAGTAGATAACTCCATAGATGAGGCAATGGGTGGTTTTTGTGATACCATTGAAGTTTGGATTAACGAAGATAATTCTGTTACCGTTAAGGATAATGGTCGTGGTATTCCAGTTGATATCCACAAGAAAGAAGGAGTTTCAGCTTTGGAAGTTGTTATGACCAAGATTGGAGCGGGAGGAAAGTTTGATAAAGATTCTTATAAAGTATCCGGTGGATTGCACGGGGTAGGAGTTTCCGTTGTAAATGCGTTATCAGGGCATTTAAGAGCTACTGTTCATAGAGATGGGAAAATTTGGGAGCAAGAGTATGAGAGGGGTAAAACGATGTATCCTGCAAAGCCTATTGGGGAAACCGATTATCGAGGTACTATTGTAACCTTCAAGCCAGATGCAGAGATATTTCAACTTACTTTGGAGTACAACTACGATACTCTCGCCAGTAGATTACGTGAATTATCATTTCTGAATAAAGGATTAGTGATCTTCCTTACTGATAAACGACATACTGATGAGAAAGGCGAAATTGTAACAGAGAAATTTCACAGTACTGAAGGTTTAAAGGAATTTATTCGTTTTCTAGATGGAAATCGTGAGCCGATTATTACCGATGTAATTTCTATGGAGGGTGAGAAAAATAATATTCCTGTTGAAGTTGCAATGGTTTATAATACTTCTTATAGTGAGAATCTTCATTCTTACGTGAATAATATTAATACCCACGAGGGTGGAACGCATTTGTCAGGTTTTCGAGCTGGTTTGACGCGTACATTGAAAAAATATGCTGACGCTTCAGGGATGTTAGATAAATTGAAGTTTGAGATTGCGGGAGACGATTTCCGTGAAGGACTAACTGCTATTATTTCAGTGAAAGTTGGGGAACCTCAATTTGAAGGTCAGACGAAGACTAAACTGGGGAATCGAGAAGTTACTTCAGCAGTAAGTCAGGCGGTTGCCGAAATGTTGGAAAACTATCTTGAAGAACATCCTAACGATGCGAAAATAATTGTTCAGAAAGTAATATTAGCTGCCCAAGCGAGGCATGCAGCGCGTAAAGCACGAGAAATGGTGCAACGTAAAAGTGTTATGAGCGGTGGTGGTTTGCCAGGTAAACTTTCCGATTGTTCAGAACAAGATCCGGCACTTTGCGAAGTGTTTCTTGTCGAGGGAGATTCGGCAGGTGGAACGGCTAAACAAGGTCGTGATCGTAATTTTCAGGCCATTTTGCCGCTACGTGGTAAAATTTTAAATGTAGAGAAGGCGATGCAGCATAAAGTCTTCGAGAATGAAGAAATCCGAAACATTTTTACGGCACTAGGTGTTACAATAGGTACTGAAGAAGATAGTAAAGCACTTAACATTTCAAAATTACGCTATCATAAAGTTGTAATTATGTGTGATGCCGACGTCGATGGTAGTCATATTTCAACTTTAATTTTGACTTTTTTCTTCCGTTATATGAAGGATTTGGTAGAAGCAGGTCATGTTTATATAGCTACACCACCGCTTTACTTGGTTAAAAAGGGGGCCAAAAGAGAATATGCTTGGTCAGATAAAGATCGTGATATATTGAACGAAAAGTTTGGTGGGAGTGCTACCATTCAAAGATACAAAGGTCTTGGAGAAATGAATGCTTCACAGTTGTGGGATACCACTATGAACCCTGGATTTAGAACACTCCGACAGGTTACAATTGATAACGGTACGGAAGCAGATAGAATTTTTTCAATGTTAATGGGAGATGAGGTGCCACCTCGTCGTGAATTTATTGAAAAGAATGCTGTTTATGCGAATATCGATGCCTAGAAAATTTCGATTATAAATTTGTAAAAGGAAGGCTCTTAACCTTCCTTTTTTTATTTGCAATTATTTGGTATTGAAATAACTCTAAAAACGATTATTTTTAAGTAGCTTTCGTAAAGTTAAATTTTAAACAAGAAACTATGAAGGGTAAGATTATTGTTTTGTTAATGTTAGCCTCCAGCATGGTTAGCTCCCAAGAACTAGAAAGTATATTGATTGCAGCTGGAAAAGATGCTAACGCCTTGACTCAGTATTATGTTGAGCCAGCGCTTAAAGGTCTTATATATAGTATGAACAGTGGATGGGCGACTACAGCAAAGACTCATGATAAGTTTGGTTTCGATATCACAATTGGCGGAAACCTGTCCTTCGTGCCTAGTGATCAAAAGAGCTTTTTGTTTGATCCAAACGAATACGAATTCTTGGCGCTACCAAATGGCGGCTCCACCACCTTGCCAACTCTAATGAGTGAGAATTCTAATCAAAACATATTGGACGTAAGAGTCCCTACTGGAAATGGCACGTTTAAAGTGGCTTCATTCGAAATGCCTGGAGGCATTACTAAAGATTTGCCGGCAAGTGCCGTGCCAGCCCCAATGATTCAGGTTGGGTTTGGATTACCTACAAGAACAGATATCAAACTTCGGTTTATTCCGAGTCTAGAATACGGAGATAATGTAAAAGCAGGAATGTTTGGGCTCGGATTTCAACATGATCTTACTCAATACCTCGGTCCTTTAGATAATTTACCGCTTAGTGTTAGCGGGTTAGTGGCATACAGTAATATGCATGTTAGATACACTATTGATGACGGTAATGATCTCGACAGTGTGAAAGTTACCAATGGAGAAGGGGAGTTTAAACTTAATACCTTTACCATCGAAGCATTGGGGTCTTTAGATTTTAGTCTTGTAACGTTGTTCGCAGCAGTTGGCTATGGTACTGGGAGCACATCGTTAAAACTTAAAGGAGACTATGAGTTGCAATATAAGCTAGAAGATAATGCAGGGAATTCTTTGGGAAATGTAACCGAAACCATAAGTAACCCTATTAATATCAAGGCGAATAACGGTAGCGTGAAAGGAACTTTGGGCGCGCGTCTTAATCTTTCTATTTTTAAAATATTTGCTGATTATACTTTTCAGGAATATAGCACGTTCAGTGGGGGTATAGCGATAAGTGTTCGTTGAAAATTCTGTT
This sequence comes from Flavobacteriaceae bacterium, assembly GCA_047614245.1. Classification (GTDB taxonomy): domain Bacteria; phylum Bacteroidota; class Bacteroidia; order Flavobacteriales; family Flavobacteriaceae; genus Ulvibacter. The sequence goes on along the minus strand of JBLHIC010000003.1, from coordinate 11,155 downwards.
AATTTTTGGATTTAGTTTCTTACAAAAGAGCAATTAAAATGTTACTTTTGCAGCATTAAAAATCTACGAGTAGATTTAAGTTAAAATAAATTAAAAATAATAATATTTACTATGAAAGTAACAATTGTAGGAGCAGGTGCAGTAGGCGCAAGTTGTGCTGAGTATATTGCTATTAAGGATTTTGCAAGCGAAGTCGTTTTGTTGGATATTAAAGAAGGCTACGCCGAAGGGAAAGCCATGGATTTGATGCAAACCGCATCTTTAAATGGATTTGATACTCGCATTGTTGGAACGACAAGTGATTACTCTAAGACTGCAGGTAGCGATATTTGTGTTATTACTAGTGGAATTCCTCGTAAACCAGGAATGACCCGTGAAGAATTAATTGGTATTAATGCCGGTATTGTAAAAACAGTTTCTTCAAGTTTAGTGGAGCATTCTCCAAATACAATTCTAATCGTTGTAAGTAACCCGATGGATACTATGACATATTTAGTGCATAAAACTACCGATTTACCTAAGAGTCGAATTATTGGAATGGGTGGTGCTTTAGACAGCGCGCGTTTCAAATATCGATTGGCTGAGGCTTTAGGTGCTCCAATTAGTGATGTGGATGGGATGGTGATTGGTGGACATAGTGATAAAGGAATGGTTCCATTAACACGTTTGGCAACCCGAAATAGTGTTCCGGTTACAGAGTTTATTTCTCAAGATCGTTTAGATCAGGTATTAGAAGACACCAAGGTAGGAGGTGCTACTCTTACAAAGTTATTAGGCACTTCGGCTTGGTATGCGCCAGGTGCTGCAGTTTCTGGCTTAGTACAGGCTATAGCTTGCGATCAAAAGAAAATGTTTCCATGTTCTACTTTGCTTGAAGGTGAATATGGATTGAATGATTTATGTATAGGAGTTCCTGTGATTTTGGGCAAGAATGGTATTGAAAAAATTGTTGAAATCGAATTAAGCGAAGGTGAAAAAGCTCACATGAATGAAAGTGCAGTGGGGGTTAGTAAAACAAACGGACTTCTAGATTTATAGCATTTACACATTTAATTATATTTACAAAAGCTGCCTTGTGCAGCTTTTGTTTTTTATATTTGACGCATGAAGCAGAAATGGTACTTGAGTACTTTTGTATTAATCCTCGTCTTATTAGGTTATAGTCGGCACCAAGCATATGTTCCTAATCAGGAAATAGTTATGCAGTTTGTTGATGCTGATGTCACTAATGAGGTAACTCAAAATGCAATGGCAATTGTGAAAAAGCAATTGCAGGCTATCGGGATTGCTAATATTCAGGTACGGGAAACGGCACCTGGGAGGTTGAAAGTCACGTATTACAGTGACCTTGATGTTGCTAGTGTAAAGAGAATGTTCTCTAAAGAGATAAGTTTAGAGCTCGGTTATGCTTCTTTAGGTCCAATAGAAGGTGGAGAACAGGATAAGTTTCCATCGAATAAATCATCAAATAGTTATAATCTTAATGTATGTGAAATACAAAAGAGCTATGATACTGAATCTGATTTTAATGGTCATATACTAGAGATAACACCTGAAAATGAGAGACTATACAATTCCGTTGTAGATTTATCAATAGATAAAAACGATGTAAGGGAAAAAAATAGGATTGAAAAAGTTGCTTATTTAATACAAAGAGATATTGCACTTGCAATAGATAATTCTTCAGGCATCATTCCTGAAGTTAGAGCGGGACCCTCATCTAAGACGAACTCTTAAGTCGATTTGCTTTATCTGACCAAGGATCTTCTTCTTGATGAAGTCTGATCGAGTTCAAAAAATTTTCCACTACAATAACAAATAGCTTTCTGTACTCATATGAAACGCTTATAAATAATTAAAAATAATTGTCAAATCATAAGGTAAATTCTATATTTGCCCGTTTTAAAAATTTGATAGAAAAAATATAAAAGAATGCAAAACAAAGGACTTATTATCGTTTTTGCGGTATTATTCGGACTGGTAAGTTTATATCAGTTGTCATTTACCTACATCGCAAACCATGTAGAAGATGAAGCGAAGGCGTATGCAGATTTAAAATTTCCAGACAGCCCTAAAGAAAGTGATGTCGAAGAGATAAAATACTTGGATTCTGTGGCGAACAACTCAGTTTTTATGGGTATCAACTACAAGACTTCAAAGGAAAAAGAGCTCAATAAAGGGCTTGATTTAAAAGGTGGTATAAACGTAATTCTACAAGTATCTGTACAAGATATTTTAAGGGGATTGGCAAACAAATCTAAAGACCCAGCTTTCAACCAAGCGTTAACTGACGCAAGTGAACTTCAAAAAGATTCTCAGGATACTTATTTGGAATCATTTTACGATGCCTTTGAGGCACTTCCAGGAGAGAATAATTTGGCGTCACCAGATATTTTCTTCAATAAGAGTTTAGAAGATGATATTAATGCATCTATGACGAATGCTGATGTGAAAACGGTTATCTCAAGAAAAATTGATGAATCAATTACTTCTGCTTTTGAAGTGTTAAGAAAGCGTATCGATAAATTTGGTGTAACACAACCAAATATTCAGCGTTTAGGACAGTCGGCTCGTATACTAGTTGAATTGCCAGGAGCGAAGGATGTCGATCGTGTGAAGAAACTTTTACAGAGTACCGCACAATTAGAATTTTGGGATGTTTACAAATCAGACCAAATGCAGTCTTTCCTTTATCAAGCAGATGCAAAAGTCGCTGAACTAAAAAAAGCAACTGCTCCCGAGACGGAAACTACTGCGGTAGATACTACTAGCGTAGATAATGATATTAATGACTTGTTAGGAGGAGAAGATGTAAACGATTCTATCGCTGATGCAGCCAAAGCGAGACCTATAATTTCTAAAATTATTTCTGCGGGTTATCAGGGAGGCCCAGTAATTGCAACTTTTTCATTAAAAGATACAGCTGCAATTAATAGCTACCTGCGTATGCCTCAAGTTAGAGCTTTGCTTACCAATGATCAGCGTTATGCTAGGTTTGTTTGGGAGAAACCTAAAGAAACTAAGATTAATGAAGCTGGAGATGTATTAATAACTTCAGACTTATACGCGTTAAGGGGAAATCGAGAAAACGTTCCGCCGCTTTCCGGTGGAGTTGTGACCGATGCTTCTCAGTCTTACGATCAAGTAGGCCGTGTTGCAGTTAATATGCAGATGAATGGTAAAGGAGCTAAGATTTGGGAAGAAATGACTAATCAGGCTAACATTAATCAAAGTCAGATAGCAATTGTTCTTGATGAAACTGTTTATTCAGCACCAGGTGTTTCCGTTGCTGGTGGAATTGGCGGAGGAAGAAGTGAGATTACCGGTGATTTCTCAATTAGTGAAGGACAAGATTTAGCGAATGTTCTTAGAGCTGGTAAACTTCCAGCTTCAGCAGATATTATTCAAGCTGAAGTTGTTGGCCCAACACTAGGGCAGGAAGCTATTAATAGTGGAGTTTTGTCTTTTGGTCTGGCATTATTACTTGTTTTACTTTGGATGATTGGTTACTATGGCAAAGCTGGAATTTTTGCAGATGTTGCCTTAGTAGTAAACATCCTTTTTATATTTGGTGTACTGGCAGGACTCGGTGCAGTATTGACATTACCTGGGATTGCAGGTATTGTGTTAACTGTTGGTATATCTGTAGATGCGAACGTTCTTATTTTCGAAAGGATTCGAGAGGAACTTGCTAAGGGTAAGTTGCAGAAGGATGCAATTAAAGATGGTTTTAACAATGCATTGTCTTCAATTTTGGATGCCAATATTACAACTGGTTTAACAGGTTTGATATTATTAGTATTTGGAACTGGGCCAATTCAAGGTTTTGCTACTACTTTATTAATAGGTATTCTAACGTCTTTATTTACTGCGATCTTTATTACTAGATTGTTTATCGAAAAGTTCACGGTTAATGGAAAACCACTTGTGTTCTCAACCTCTTTTACAAAAGATTTGTTTAAAAATGTAAATATCGATTTCCTTGGAAAACGTAAGGTGGCCTATATCGTTTCTGGAATATTGATAGTAATTAGTTTGGTATCCTTATTTACAAATGGATTGAACCAAGGTGTCGATTTTGTTGGTGGCCGAACGTATACTGTTCGTTTTGAAAATGATGTAAACTCTACAGAAATTCAAGATGACCTTGTCGCCGTATTTGGTAGTGCTGAAGCAAAAACTTATGGAGGCGATAATCAACTAAAGATTACGACCAAGTATAAGGTAAATGACAGCGGAACAGAAGTTGATGATGAAATTGAGTCGATGTTGTTTGAAGGCTTAAAAACTAGCCTTCCTTCTGGAATGACATTGAATCAGTTTAAAGAGGATGATCAAGGTAAAGTTGCTGGTCGAATGGAATACTATAAAGTAAGTCCAACGATTGCAGATGATATTAAAAAAGCATCTTTCTGGGCTGTATTTGGTTCATTATTTGTTGTGTTCTTATATATCTTATTGCGTTTTAGAAGATGGCAATTTAGTTTGGGTGCCGTAGTGGCAGTATTCCACGATGTTTTACTTGTACTTGGGATATTCTCACTTACCTATAGCTTCATGCCTTTTAGTATGGAAATAGATCAGGCGTTTATTGCTGCGATCCTTACAGTAATCGGTTACTCCTTGAATGATACTGTGGTGGTATTTGACCGTATTCGAGAATATTTTAATGAGCATAACACTTGGCCAATGAGCAAGGTTATTAATGCGGCATTAAACAGCACCTTAAGTCGTACGTTAAATACATCGTTGACCACCTTAGTCGTTTTACTAAGTATGTTTTTTATTGGTGCAGAATCTATTCGCGGGCTCTTATTCGCCATCATCGTTGGTGTTCTTGTAGGTACCTACTCATCACTGTTTATAGCTACTCCAGTTATGTTTGATACCGTTAAGAAAAAAGGTATTGATCTAACAGATAAAAAGAACGAAGAGGTAGAGGAGGCATAGTTCTCTTTTCCTTCATAGTAAATGGTATAAAAAACCTCTCAAGTTTTAAAACTTGAGAGGTTTTTTTATGTGAATCATTTCGGGTGCTTGGTAAAGTGGAATAGTCAATTGTACTTTTTAATAGTATCTAATCAACTAATTAATTAGAGCAAAAATGCTTATTGGTGTCTTCGGAAAGATTGTGCTACCATTCAATAAAATCACCACTTTCTAGTGTCCAAGTATTAGAAAGTCCTGCATTCACCTCTAAAACGTATTGCGCCGGTCCTTCTGAAGGCAAGGAAGTGTGATCTAAGGGGTTGGCATCTTTATGGATGTTTACCACCTTTCTGTCACTATCAATAAAAATAATATCCAGAGCAAATTGTGTGTTCTTCATATAGAATGCACGTGGGATTTCGTCTTCAAAAATAAACAGCATTGCCTGATCGTCTTTCATAGATTTACGATACATCAATCCCGTCTGAGTTTGATATTCGTCATCGGCAATTTCAATATTCAATCTCGCTATAGTAGAATCATTTGCTAACTTCTTAAGTCTTAACTCTCCTTCTTTTTTAAAGATCACTTCCTGAGTTAGTACTTTTGAAGTCTTTTCTTTACAGCCTCCTGAAACTATAATTGCACCTATGACCGCAGCAGAGATTAAATATTTTTTCATATTAAGCCTGAAGTTTTTTTGAAGAGGTAATAATGAAGTATAAGCCTGTAATTACTAGTGGAATACTCAGCAGCTGACCCGTGTTTAAAGCCCATTCTGCGCGTTCATCGACTTGAGCTTCTTTCACAAATTCAACAAAGAACCTCACGGTGAAAAGAAGCACTAGAAATAACCCAAATAAAAACCCTCTTTGATTCTTTTTTTCTGTTTTCCAATAGACGAACCAAAGCGCAATAAAGACAAATATGTAACCAAATGATTCATATAGCTGCGCTGGATGTCGCGGAAAGTCTTCTCCTAATTGCTTAAAAATTACTCCAAAATCACTTTTTGTGGCTTTTCCTATAATTTCAGAGTTTATAAAATTACCAATCCGAACAAAAATAGCGCCACTAGCTACAGCTATAACTACCCTGTCTAAAATCCAAAGGACCGGTTTCTTCAGCACCTTTTTACTGTAAATAAACATGGCGATAATAACCCCTATTGCCGCTCCGTGACTTGCCAAACCTTGAAATCCTGTATATTCAAATTCTGGTACTGTTCTAAAAGGAAGAAGTACGGAAATTGGATCTTTCAGTATTAAATCACTTTGATAGAATATTACATGTCCCAATCGAGCACCTAATAATATAGCAATGACCATATAAATAAAAAGACTATCTAATTTTTCGAGAGATAGGTTTTCATTAATAAATATTCGTTTAGTAATAAACCAACCTAATGAAAAGGCCACAACAAACATCAAGCTGTAATATCTTATTAAGAAAAAACCGAGATCAATTCCTTCTGAAGGATTCCATGTAAAACTTAAATAGTGCATATAAATTTATTGATATGTTGACATCTTAGTGAACCTTCACTGTATGAAGGTGTAAATATAAAAAAGCTCCCAGTTTTATGATAGGAATTAACTTTTCTTTTCATCCTTTTCAGGTACAGGGTCGTAGCCGTTACCTCCCCAGGGGTGGCAGCTAAAGATTCTCTTAATCGACAGCCATCCACCTTTAAATAAGCCATGACTTTTTAAAGCCTCAATCGAATAATGAGAGCAGGTTGGCTCATAACGGCAGGTCGATGGAAATAATGGTGATATAAGATGTTGATATCCTCTAATAAAGAGGACAAAGGGATATATCAACACTCTCCTCATTAATTTATTGAAAAAGTAGTTCCCTCTTTTCCATCCTTCAGTTGAATACCGACTTTTAATAATTGATCTCTTATTTGATCACTTGTTTTAAAATCCTTATTAGCTCTGGCCTGATTCCGAAGAGAAATTAGTAGATCAACAGCTCCGTCCAAATGATTAGTATCCCCTGTGCCTTCTGCGGTGACATCAACCAATGCTAGAACATCGAAAATGAAATCATGCATCGTTTTCTTTAATAATTCTAAATCCGATTGTGATACTGTCTCCTTGCCATCTTTTAACCCGTTTATATATTTAGAAGCTTCAAATAATTGCGCAATTAAAATAGGGCTGTTGAAGTCATCATTCATCGCGTCATAACAAGATTGGCGCCATTTTGAAACATCAAAACTACTAGACTGAGATGCTGCAATGTTATCTAAAGATCGAAAGGCCTCCATGAGGCGATTGTATCCTTTTTCTGAAGCCGCCAAGGCATCATTTGAAAAATCAAGGATGCTTCGATAGTGTGCCTGAAACATAAAGAACTTAGAAACGGTTGCTGAAAATGCCTTACTTAAAATAGTGTTGTCTCCTGTAAATAACTCACTAGGTAATATACTATTCCCAGTAGATTTGGACATTTTTTTACCATTTAAGGTGAGCATATTTGTATGCATCCAAACATTTACAGGTGATTTTTTATTAGTCACTTCAGCCTGAGCAATCTCACATTCGTGATGTGGAAACTTTAAATCCATTCCACCTCCATGAATGTCAAATTGAGTCCCTAAATATTTAGTGCTCATCGCAGTACATTCTAAATGCCAACCAGGAAAACCTTTGCTCCATGGTGAAGGCCAATGCATGATGTGTTGAGGTTCAGCTTTTTTCCAAAGTGCAAAATCTTGCGGATTTCTCTTCTCGCTCTGAGCAGTTAATTCACGAGTGTTTGACACCATGTCTTCAAGGTTTCTACCACTTAGTTTACCATATTTATGATCTCTGTCGAATTTATTAACATCAAAATAAACCGAACCGTTGGTTTCGTAAGCATAGCCTTCAGAAATAATTTTTGAAACGATATCAATTTGTTCTATAATATGACCCGTGGCAGTTGGTTCAATGCTAGGTGGTAGCGCATTGAATTTTGCCATTGTTTCATGAAAATCCACAGTGTATTTTTGAACAACCTCCATGGGTTCCAATTTTTCGATGCGCGCTTTTTTAAGAATTGGATCATCTCCACTTTCGCCTTCATTTTCGAGATGTCCTGCATCTGTAATGTTTCGGACATATCTAACCTTGAAACCAAGATGCTTGAAATATCTGAAAACTAAATCGAAGGATAAAAATGTACGGCAATTTCCCATATGGACATTGCTATAGACCGTTGGACCACATACGTACATTCCAACTGCACCATCGTGAATTGGTTTAAATTTTTCTTTATTTTTTGTAAGAGAATTGTAAACGTAAAGTTCCTGTTGCTCGTAAAGTTTCATTTATTTCTAGATGTTCGGGTGATAGTGTGGTCTTGATTGAAGGAATCTTTAAGTATTAAAACTGAGTGTCAAATTTTATATAATCTAAGAATTCGCGACGAGTCTCCTGATTTTTAAATTTTCCGCCAAACTCACTTGTAACTGTACTACTATCGATATCTCGAATTCCTCTAGAATTTACACAAAGGTGTTTGGCGTCTATTACGCAAGCAACATCATCAGTATTTAAAACTTCCTGTAATTCTTTCACGATTTGTAAAGTAAGACGTTCTTGAACCTGAGGTCGTTTTGCATAATAATCTACAATACGGTTCATTTTGCTTAGACCAACAACAGTGCCGTTGGATATATATGCTATATGCGCTTTGCCAACTATAGGTAGAAGGTGATGTTCGCAAGTAGAGTATAAAGTGATGTTTTTTTCAACCAACATCTCATTGTATTTATATTTGTTGTCAAAAGTTGAAGCTTTTGGTTTTCTATCTGGATGTAATCCTCCAAAAATCTCCTGAACAAACATTTTGGCTACTCTGGTGGGGGTTCCTTTAAGACTATCGTCCTTTAAATCTAATCCTAGAGTATTCATAATACTGCGGACATCTTTTTGAATAAGCGCTATTTTTTCAATATCACTTAATTCGAAAGCATCTATCCGAAGAGGTGTCTCCATAGAGGCGCCGATGTGATCATCGCCAATTGCTTCGATTGCTTTGAGTTGTTTTTCTAGATCCATTTTTATGTGAAAGTTAAACGTAAAAATACAATATGCAAAGATAAGCAATAGAGACTGGTTAGAAAAAAATGAGTCAATATTTTAAGATTTGAAAAGTCATAATTTTCATAAAATTTCCTTAAATTTCGCGAATTATAGACTTTTTACATGAGAAAGAACCCCCAGACTAGAATTCAATGCCTATTTGTACTACTTTTTTTTCCAGTAATTATGCTCGCACAAGGACCAGGTTCCTTGTTTGTGGATGCAGGCCCACCTGTTTCTGCCGATTGTGCAAGTGGTGGTTGTACCGATATTACTGCAACATTTCTAGAAACTTTTGACACCTCCGGTTTAACTTATACTGTTAATTCAATACCATATCTTCCGCCATTTCCGTTTGACGGGCTCGCGAATCCTCTAAACCCTAATATTGATGACGCATGGTCACCTGTTGATACTTTACCTTTTGATTTTTGTTTCTTCGGGAATTTGGAAACTGAATTTCAAGTTGGATCGAACGGAGTGATTAGATTTGAGGTAGATCCTGGAGATACTGGATCCGGTTCAAATGGTTGGAGTTTCACGGAAAATTTACCAGACAATACTCAGGATGCACTTTCCGAAGCAAATGTTTTTACTCCTGTTCATGATATTGATCCATCTGTAGGCGGTCCTGGTGGTCTAGATGAAATTGCCTATGAAGTTTTGGGTGTATACCCTAATAGGGTATTAGTTGTTTCTTATTTTGAAGTTCCAATGTTTAGTTGTAATTCTGAGCTGGCCACTCATATGGCGGTTTTTTATGAGTTTTCAAATGTGATCGAAATTTATATTAAGGATAAGCCTTCTTGTCCTACATGGAATGATGGAAACGCTGCTTTAGGAATTCAAAACAATACAGGTACCACCGCCTATGTTCCACCGGGAAGAAACACATCAGATTCTCCTTGGACAACGAACAATGAAGCATGGAGTTTCAATCCAATTGGTCCGGCTACTTATGTTTTTGAGTGGTTGGATTCAACAGGCGCTGTAGTTGGCACCACTCCAACTATTAACGTTTGTGTGGTTGGCTCAGGAGTATTTACTGCGAAAATAACGTATACGAACACTTGTAACGGAGATATAGTTGTTCTTACGGATGATGTTTTAGTTACGACAGATGCTACTTTTGCAGTTGATTTAGGCCCAGATATTGAAACTTGTTCAAGTGCTCCTATACTTTTAGATGGAGACGCTGGAGTTTCTGGTGTTACATACCAATGGTCGTTGAATGGAACACCCATTGCAGGGGCAATGAGCCCAACATATTTGGTTAGTGCTCCTAACTCAGGAACTTATTCATTACTGGTCTCTGATGGTACTTGTGATGACATTGATGATGTTATTGTTACTTTTAACCCACAGCCTCTTATTGCCAATCAACCGAATGATCTATTTCTTTGTAATGATGGGGCTACGCCAGGTGTTTTTGATTTAACCGTCAATGAACCGGTTATTTTGGGTATTCAGAATCCAATCTTATTTAATATTACGTATCATAATTCTCAGGTAGATGCTGATATGAATATGAATGCGATTGCTACTCCAGCGGCTTATATAATAACTGGTACGATTGAAATAGTTTATATGCGAATTGAGGATCTCTCTGGTAACTGCTTCTCAACTACAAGTTTTACAATTGAATTTTCCCTTATAAGTGCGGGACCTATGACGAATCTTGATATATGTGATACGGCACCATTAGGGATAGAGTTTGTTGATTTGCCAAGTGTGAAAGATGTTGAGGCATTAAACGGTTTAAGCCCATCGATTTATGAAGTGTCATATCATATAACACAGTTGGACGCCGATAACGGTATTAGTCCTTTACCTGTTCCTTATAATGTTACAGGGCCATCTGTAGTTATTTATGTTAGGGTGGAAAATATTGCAACATCTGCCTGTTTTGCGACTGCAAATTTTGTTGTGAACTTGGCTCCAACCCCCATCGCGAATCCACCTGTTGATTTGTTTCAGTGTGATTTTGGTGTGACCTCTGGAGTTTTTGATTTAACTATAAATGACGCTAACATTTTGGGTGGTCAGGATCCTGCTTTATTTGTGATTAAGTATTATGAGACCTTATTGGATAGTCAGAATGACACCAATTCAATTTTGGGTCCATCTGTTCATTTGATAGTACCTCCTTC
>JBLHIC010000002.1:0-81219 GCA_047614245.1 Flavobacteriaceae bacterium | reverse complement strand
TCGATTAAAAATCTTTCGATCTCTAACCTACGCTTGTCAATTTCAATATCTCAATGAACTTAATCCTAATCCGAAAATTAAGACCTTTATTAGATGATGAAGTGGAATCGAACCACTATTTATATCCCTTTCACCAATGTGCCTATCTCTAAGCGGCTGCAAATATACAATGCATTTTAAAACCTGCAATGTTTTATTTAAAAATATTTCAAAAAATTTTAGACCGTACTTTTTCTCCCGTCTTAATTAAAATTTGCTATCACAAGCGGGGTGCAAAGATACTACAGTTTTTAAAACCTGCAATATTTTTAAATAAATAATTTCAAGAATTTTAATGAACTTTTTTGCTTTTCCAAAACAGCCTTAACTATTTCTCTAAGCGGGTGCAAAGATACTTTCCTTTTTCACTTCCACAAGTATAATTTTAAGTTTTTTTAAAGGTTTTTCTTAAGGCTTTGAATATGAACTCTATTAGCATATAAAATAATTTTAACCCATTTTATACCTTAATATATATCCTATTTTTGGCATTAAACGAAAGCGCCAAGGATTGAACGACATGTTTGAGCTCTCCACCGTTGAAGCATGCAACGGAGGAAGCGAGTAGTGAAAGCCTGACCCTCCTAAAATCTCAACTTAATTAACCCCCATTTCTAAATGTAAGATGACACAATAACTAATCACTAATACATCTCAGAAGGGTGGCGCCCAAATAATTCAAATTAGGAATACGACATTACATAATCAAAATGATATAATAGGTTGACTCCTTATTGTTAAACGTGGAAACTCGTAGTATCTTTGCGACTTAAATTTTCAACTATGATCGCGATTACCTTACCGGATGGAAGCGTAAAGCAATATAATTCAGGCGCTACTCCTATGGATGTGGCAAAAAGTATAAGTGAAGGGTTTGCACGAAATGTTATTTCTGCATCATTCAATGAGGAAACAGTTGAATCTTCAACACCCTTAACAACCGACGGAAGTCTAGTACTTTATACCTGGACCAATGACGAAGGTAAAAAAGCTTTCTGGCATTCATCTGCACATCTTTTAGCACAGGCTTTAGAACAATTGTATCCTGGAGTAAAATTAACTATTGGACCAGCTATTGAAAAAGGGTTTTACTATGACGTCGATTTTGGTGAAGTAGTCTTTGCTGAAAAAGATTTGAAGGCAGTTGAAGTCAGGATGCTTGAAATTGCGCGAGGTAAACATGAATTCTCTCTTCGAGAATCTTCAAAGGAAGATGCGCTTGCGTATTACGCAAAGCAAGGCAACGAATACAAAGTAGAATTGATTGAAGGTCTTGAAGATGGTACGATTACTTTTTGTGATCATGATACTTTCACAGATTTATGTCGTGGGGGTCATATACCAAATACGGGGATAATTAAAGCTATAAAGTTGATGAGTATTGCCGGTGCCTATTGGCGCGGTGATGAAAATAACAAGCAGTTAACTCGTATCTACGGAATAACTTTTCCGAAGCAAAAAGCGCTAACAGAATATTTGGAGCTGCTCGAAGAAGCTAAAAAGAGAGATCACAGAAAGTTAGGGAAGGAACTTGGGTTGTTCACTTTTTCGCAAAAGGTTGGGCAAGGTTTGCCGCTGTGGCTGCCTAAAGGTGCTGCTTTACGCGAGCGACTTGAAAATTTTCTTAAGAAAGCTCAGAAGAAAGCGGGCTACGAAATGGTGATTACTCCTCATATAGGACAAAAGGAACTCTACGTTACTTCTGGTCATTATGAAAAATACGGAGCGGATAGCTTTCAACCAATTAACACGCCAAATGAGGGAGAAGAGTTTCTTTTGAAACCTATGAATTGCCCTCATCATTGTGAAATTTATAATAGTAAGCCTTGGTCTTATAAAGATCTACCAAAGCGTTTTGCTGAATTTGGGACGGTCTATCGTTATGAGCAGAGTGGTGAGCTACACGGTTTAACTCGGGTTCGGGGATTTACTCAAGATGATGCTCATATATTTTGCACTCCAGATCAATTACATGATGAGTTTAATAAAGTTATTGACCTAGTTTTATATGTTTTTGGATCTTTAGGCTTCGAGAATTTCACATCGCAAGTATCGATAAGAGACCCTAAGAAACCTGAAAAGTATATAGGCAACCTAGAGAATTGGGAGAAAGCTGAAAATGCAATTCTCAATGCCGCAAAGGAAAAAGGACTCGACTATGTAGTTGTAACTGGCGAAGCTGCTTTTTATGGTCCGAAGCTTGACTTTATGGTAAAGGATGCTTTGGGAAGAAGCTGGCAATTAGGGACAATTCAAGTAGATTATAATTTACCGGAGCGATTTGAATTAGAATATAAAGGCAGCGATAACGAATTGCATCGTCCTATTATGATTCACCGTGCTCCTTTTGGGAGTATGGAGCGATTTATCGCAATTTTATTGGAGCATACTGGAGGTAATTTTCCTCTTTGGTTGATGCCTGATCAAGTAACTATTTTATCATTAAGCGAAAAATATGAAAAATACGCTGAAAAAGTTTTAAATCTGCTTGAAAATGACGAAATTCGCGCCCTTGTAGATAATAGAAGTGAGACTATTGGCAAGAAAATAAGGGATGCAGAAATGAATAAAATCCCTTATATGTTGATAATTGGGGAGCAAGAAGAAAAAGAAAATACTATTTCAGTAAGAAAGCATAGTGAAGGTGATTTAGGGACGATGACAATTGAAGCCTTTTCTCAAATGATTTCTGAAGCAGTAAAAAAAGATATTAAAGAGTTTAACGGTTAACTAAAAGATTTAGTCATAGCAATACGTAGAAAAAGAAGTCGAGGCCCTGCAAGGATTATTAAAGAAGATCAGCACAAAATCAATAGAAAGATTCGTGCCGAGGAAGTACGCCTTGTTGGAGACAACGTTGAAGTTGGGGTATATACACTTGCTAAAGCATTGGAATTGTCTGTGGAACAGGAATTAGACTTGGTTGAAATATCTCCTAATGCTTCTCCACCGGTATGTAAGATAATAGACTATAAGAAGTTTGTTTACGAGCAAAAGAAGCGTGAGAAGGTTATGAAGTCTAAGGCGACTAAAGTGATCATTAAAGAAATTAGGTTTGGTCCTAATACAGATGATCATGATTACGAGTTTAAAAAGAAGCACGCTGAGAAGTTTTTAAAAGATGGTGCTAAATTAAAGGCTTATGTATTCTTTAAAGGACGTTCAATAATTTACAAGGATCAAGGAGAAATTTTATTATTAAGATTGGCTCAAGAACTGGAAGAATTAGGGAAAGTAGAGCAGATGCCAAAACTGGAAGGGAAACGAATGATTATGTTCATAGCTCCAAAGAAAAAATAAATTGAATTAAAATATTTGTTCTCCTACGCTAAAGCTTCGGAGGATGAAATGCGAAATAATAAATAAAAGAAAAAAACATGCCTAAGCAAAAAACAAAATCTAGTGCTAAGAAGCGATTTAAGCTTACTGGTACCGGAAAAATTAAAAGAAAGCATGCGTTTAAAAGTCACATCTTAACAAAGAAGTCTAAAAAACGTAAGCTTAAATTGACCCACGATGGACTAGTCCATAAGGCCGATGAGAGTAATGTTAAGCAAATGCTTCGAATGATGTAATTGCCTTAACCGGTTAAAACAAATTAGTATAACCTTGGAGTATGGCTTATTAAGTGTCGAATTGGCCGCCTGCTACAAAAAACAATTAAATTATGCCAAGATCAGTAAATTCAGTTGCAAAGAGAGCCAGAAGAAAAAAGGTTCTTAAGCAAGCCAAAGGATACTTTGGAAGACGTAAAAATGTTTGGACTGTTGCAAAGAACGCCGTTGATAAAGCGATGTCATATGCATACAGAGACAGACGAAACAAAAAGAGAACATTTAGAGCTTTGTGGATTACGCGTATAAACGCAGGTGCACGTCAGCATGGAATGTCTTATTCACAGTTTATGGGAGCGGTTAAAGCTAACGGAATCGAACTAAACCGTAAGGTATTAGCAGATTTAGCTATGAATCACCCAGATGCTTTTGAAGCTATCATAAAGAAAGTAAAATAAGACACTAACAATATTATTTCGCTAAAAAGCCCACTCAAATGAGTGGGCTTTTTTTATTTAATACTAGTCGTGTCTCACTAATACCTCTGTATTAGTCATTATAAATTAGATATGAGACATGAGACTTGTCTCTTGAGGCTTAAATTGAAAAATAGCTTCACTAAATTTTTAATTAAAAATTTCAAACATATTTAGTAATACAAAGGCGTCTATTTTATAACATAATCAAATTGCTATAAAGTCATTCTCCAAAACTAAAACAACTTCGCTTTCACCACGTCATAATACGTGGCACTCACTGGAATTTTGATTTCACTCAGCAAAAGATCTTTTCCTTTAAGTGCTGACACTTTCTTCATATTGACAATATAAGACCTGTGTACTCTTAAGAAGATTTGATCTGGCAATAGCTTCTCCAATGATGTTAACGTCTGATAACTCATTATTTTCTTTCCAAACGTATGAAAAACGACATACTCACTATCGCTTTCAATATAAAGAATGTCATTAAAATTAAGCTTGTGTAAATCATATCCAGATTTAACGACGATAGTTGATGCGTCAGAAGTTACTTCTCCCCTAGTCTCAATCTTATTTACAGATTGTAAAAAACGCTCAAATGTAATTGGTTTTAGCAGATAATCTAAGGCATTCAGCTCAAAACCCTCTAACGCATATTCGGAATAAGCTGTCGTAAAAATAACCTTTGTACTAGTATCGATCATTTTTGCAAAGTCCGTTCCTTTTAGTTCTGGCATCTGTATATCCAAAAACACAACATCAATCTGCTCCATTTTAAGGATAGAACTTGCCTCAATCGGGTTTTCAACTGCAGCTACTAACTCCAAAACATCAATTTTTTCGATATAGGTCCTAAGCAAAGTTCTTGCTAATTCTTCGTCGTCAACGACAAGACATCTAACTCTTTTCACTTACTTCTAGATTAAGTTTAATTTTAAATGTTTCAGAAGACTCAAGAATACTCAACTGATGTTTTTCAGGATATAAGATAGACAATCTTTTCTTCACATTCTCGATTCCAATGCCTCCAACAGCATCTTTATTTATTGCATTCTTCGGTTGGCTATTCTCTATTTCCAACTCGATTAGACTTGAAGTAGCATTAACTATAATAGAAATAAAAGAATTTCCATGTTTTTCAATGTGGCCATGTTTAAATGCATTTTCCACAAAAGGAATGAATAACATTGGCGCAACTAGAAGATTGTTATCGGCAATAGTATATTGAGTCGTTATATTATAAGGTTTACTACTTTTCAACGAATATAATTTGATAAAATCATTGATGTAATCTATCTCTTTTTTCAGCGGAACTAACTTCTCCTCGCATTCATATAACACATATCGCAACATATTAGACAGGTAACTGATACTTTGTTGAGTTTGATTAGAATCAATTACCGAAAGTGCATAAATATTATTGAGCGCATTGAATAAAAAATGTGGGTTAATCTGAGATTTCAACAGCTTAAGCTCCGTTTGAAGCATCTCATTTCTATTCTGAATAGTCTCTTCTTGCTTTTTTTGAGCAAAGATGAATGTTTCGATAAAGGTTGCCAGCACATAAGAAACCGTAATAAGAAGAAGATGCACAAAAAACGGTGAAGGCCCTTTTCTTTTTAGAGCTTCGCCCATTTCACCGGGAGGCCACATATTTCCTCTTGGAGGTGGCATATTTACTCCTAAAGTAAAACTTGAAGAGATAAAAGAAAATATACCTAGAGCAAGAATCGAGAAAAGTATAAATTGAGTATGCTTCTTTTTCAATAACAGTTGTGGCGCGGCATAATATATGAGACACGCAATCAATAGAACCTGCACGCCAAAAGCTAACGTATTGTCTATTAAATATCGTGGACTCCAATTCCTTTCCATCCAAAGTAAAAATCCAACGAAAAGCCAAAAAAAGAATTGTGAAAGAAACCTTTGTAACCTATTCATACTACAAATAAAAGGAAATTAAAATCAAGAGTAAGGAGATTACCGCCATTGAGGATGACACAAAACACCACTTCGGAGTAATAAAACCTTCATTCACTGAAAACTAGCCATCGCCTACTGAAAACTGCCATATCCTATTCAACTTTAGCTGACCTTTGAAGTCCAAGAAGGGAACATTAAACCTAAAGTTATGAAAAAGTATTTAGTAAAAGCAGGCTTAAACGGAATTATGACACTGATATTTTCATTGAACGTTACGGCTCAATCTTCGGAAAGGCAACAAGAAAGAAAAGAACGACCTTCAGTTGAAGAAATCTTTAAAATGATGGATAGGAATGAAGACGCAAAACTTTCAAAAGAAGAAGTAAAAGGACCTCTGAAGAATGACTTCAGCAGAATAGATTCGAACAAGGATGGGTTTATCAGCAAGGAAGAATTGGAAAAAGCTCCGAAACCAAAAAGAAATGATAAATCTAAAAATAAAAGGTAATAATTAGTCATGTCTGGCTAAGACGTAAGACCGATACGCTATTAGACATGTAATGACCAAACTAACACGCACATTTTGAAATAGCAAGGTGTACATTTTTAAAAATATTGTGAAGATAGGTTTTATAATATTTCATGAGTTTATTTAAATGTTTAATCGGACAATAATGAATAATAATAAACAAAGCACTAAATACTCAGTTATGAACAAACTAAGAAACAAAAAAGAAATAGCATCTAGAATAGTTTCCATAGCAATCCTGCTTATTACTTTGGTTGCTTGCAGCAGTGATGACGACAACGACTCAGTTTCAACAGACGACGGGGATGACTCTCTAGCGGAACTACACTTAGCATTCGCAGAATTCGATGTTGACAATATGGATGTTTATTTGGATGGAAACGAGGTCGTTGTTGAGACGAACGGCTTACCAAATCATACTTCGGTCTATTGGGGCTTTGGAGATCCGCTGTATATCGAGGAACCAGATGTTGTCACAACTCCTAGTATAATACCAAATTATGATGGCTCAGCAACCTTAAGAGTTTCTACTAGTCCAGCATTAGCAAGTAGCTCAACTGCAACTAGTTTAGGAGCGATTGGAATTGCGGTAAGTGGCGCGGCTATTTACAATGATCAAGAGGGAAATGGCCCTTTAGACGGTGCTGCGGCAAGTTTAGATTATTCAGGAGCACACATTGGCCCTGAGGCATATCACTATCACTTAGAGCCAAAGGCATGGTCTAACGATGATGAAGAGCTAATTGGCATTCTAGCCGATGGGTTTTTTATCTACGGAAGAAAATGTAATTCAACCGGAACATATCCTACGGGACTTGATGCTTCAGGAGGACACACCAGTACTACGCAACATACAACAGAAGAAGAATATCATTATCATATAGAAAATGAATTATATCTCAATACATATTACATCATTTTTCCTGGAGACTATCAGGGAACACCAAGCAGTATTAACTAGTCTTTTTCTAGTTCTTCTTTTTGTTGTAGGTTGCAATCAGAATGATCATATTAAAATCATTCCTGATACGCAGGTCCATAAAAAAGAAGTAATTCTTCATCCAAATGAAGGGAAATGGTATTATAAGAACCAACCCTTTTCAGGATTTGTAGTGATATATCACAAGAATGGGGTTTTAGCCAAAAGGGTTGGTTATTATAATGGAAAGAAAGAAGGACTGGCACAAAAATGGTTTCCCGAGGGAAGTCTTTTGAAGACTTCGACCTTTACCGAAAACAAACTTACTGGAAAGGTTAGGTCTTGGTGGCTAAATGGAACCATAAATACAGAGTCCAATTACATTGATGGAAAAAAACATGGGATTCAGAAAAAGTGGTATGCAAACGGACAATTATCAAGGCAAACAACTAGCCACCATGGAAAAGAAGAGGGCTTACAACAAGCCTGGCTAGACAATGGAAAAATATATGCAAACTATGAAGTTAAGAACGGACGCATCTTCGGATTAAAACGCTCTAACCTCTGTTATCAATTAAACGATGAAAACATTCAGTATAAAAACCTTTAGCCTGCTAGTAATAATTTGCACTGCAATAGGTTGTGATTCTTCAGAAAGAAATAGTCGAGTTGAAACTCTTCCATATTATGACAGTGCTGATTTCACGCCACGATGGATAGAATATACTAGCTCGAAACTTCAATCTTTTCATACAATACCTGAATTCAGTCTTACAAATCAAGATAATGAATTAATAACCGAGAAAACCTTTGAGAATAAAATCTATATAACCGATTTCTTCTTTACGTTTTGCACTGGTATTTGTCCTAAGATGACAGATAATATGAGCCTATTGCAAGAAGAATTCAAGAATGATGAATCAGTTCTATTGTTATCGCATTCGGTTACACCAGATCACGATACTACTGAAGTTCTACAAGAATATGCTGATGCAAAGGAAATCATTTCCGGTAAATGGCATCTAGTGACTGGAGATCGCCAAGAAATTTATGACTTAGGCAGAACGGCCTATTTTGTAGAAGAAGACTTAGGTCTTGAAAAAGAAGCTGATGATTTTCTACATACAGAAAACTTTGTGCTTATAGATCAAAACAGGCATATTCGGGGAATCTATAACGGGTTAAACAAAACTGCCATTACGCAGCTAATAACGGATATTAAAACGTTAAAACAAGAGCTATAGTTGAGATTATTGTAAATATATCTACCTCTTCCAATTTCCCCCTCAAAAGAACACTACCTAGGTTTGTTATACTATAGTTCTCTTTGATATTTAAGTCATTCTTTAATTTTTTCAGAAATTAAAATCCCCACATTGCGCCTATTGCATTCTGCTTAAATTCTTGCCGAAGTATTAATAACATCCCCGTGGAGCTATCTATATTACAGAAATAGAAACGACTGCTACGAAATGTGCGAATGTATTAATGAATAAAAAGATACCCAAGGGGATTCTGTTTGAGGAATATTTTTCAAAGAGAATCTCAAATTAGCTGGGCTTCTTTTCGACACCATCTAAGCAATATATTCTATATCAGTGTTTTAAAAATTTCATATATTAGCTAAAAATTTATCAATGCATCTTAGAGTAATGCATATTTTGTTTCTGCTAATTGTCTCGAGCAATCTCTTAATTGCACAGCAAGTTAGTGGAAAGCACTATAAAATTAATAAGTATAGAACTGTCTATCTTCCATTGGGCAAGATATCGTTTGCAGATAAATTAGTTGAATATAATGTTGGACACCCTGCACCTACAAAAAAGAACAGGGACAGTACGCAATGCCTTCATGAACCTAACTATGTGGATTACTCGACACCAAACTATGTTTCTTTAGGGTGTGGAGGTATTTTAATATTAGAATTTACAAACAACGGGTTTATGAATTTGAAAGGAGATGATCTTTACATTTTTGAAGTGGCTCCTTCGAGGGAGTCTATGACAATCGAGATCTCCACCAATGGGAAAGACTGGATCTATGCTAATAAGATTTCGGGAGGTACATCTTCAATAGATCTCAGTGATTTCAATATAGATAATGAAACAGTTTTTTATTTTGTGCGCATTACCGATTTAAAAGATACCTGTAATGGAAAAAGTTCAGGCGCCGATATTGATGCTGTTGGAGCAATCAATAGTGTAATTAAACTATCCATTGACACGAATGTGCTCTTTGATGTTGCAAAGGCTGAATTAATTGAGGATGCGAAATACATCTTAGATTCTGTTGCGACTATTATCCATCAAATAGATAAAGCCACCTTGATTGTTGAAGGACATACAGATAGTGACGGAACCGCCGAATACAATCAACACCTTTCAGAACTAAGATGCTCGGTAGTTGTTGATCAAATGAAAATATTATTGGCAGACATTGGATCTTACGACTATGATATAACTGCTTTCGGTGAAAATAAGCCGATAGCACCTAATGACACTAATGATAATAAACAATTAAACAGGAGAGTAGAGATAACTGTAATTCCTCCCAAAGATTATTTCGAATCATTGAATCGAAAAAACTAGGTTTTTTGTTTTTTCTTTTTTGCAGCAGGAAACAACACATTGTTCAGTATTAGACGATAGCCTGGAGAATTTGGATGTAAGGCTAATTCTGTTTTTGCATCCCCTACTCTATGCTGATAATCTTCGGGATCGTGACCGCTATAAAACGTATAAAAGCCCTTCCCTTTAATCCCGTGAATATATCTTGCCTCCCCATTTGATTTATTCTCCCCCATTATTAAGACATTCGATTTTATCTGATCTCTAGCAAATGAAGTAGTTTGCCCCATAAATCCTTTTACTAAAGATGTATGGTTTTGAACCAACATAGAAGGAATGGGATCCCACTTTGCTGAATAGTCCATTAATGAAAAGTAGTCTCGTTCTTTAGAGATTCTTCTCTTGGTTGTCATATCTATGGAAGAAAACTCATAAACCATTGGGCTGCGTTCCAAAATATAGTCTTTGAAGGCGAAAGTTCTACTGTAGTCAATTTTACTTTGATAGCCAGGTTCACTAGGATCTCCATCAAACATCGGTTCACAAATATCAATACCTTCTGCAGAGAGCGCAATATCGAAACTATCAGTAGCGCTACACATCGCAAACATAAATCCTCCACCGATTACATAATCCCGAATTTTTAAGGCCACATCTCTTTTTGCTTCGGAAACTTTTGCATAGCCCAGGTTGGCTGCCAATGCTTCCGCCTTCTTCTTTTCTTGAATATACCAAGGTGCCGAACGATAAGCTCGATAAAATTTTCCGTATTGCCCTGTAAAATCTTCATGGTGTAAATGCAACCAATCATATAATATTAATTGATCCCCGAGTACTTCTTCGTCATAAATGACCGTATACGGTATTTCAGCATATGTTAAAACCATGGTAACAGCATCATCCCAAGGAAGATTTCCTTTTGGTGAATACACCGCTATTCGAGGGGCTTTCTCGAGCACCACCGCTTCCATGTTTCTTGACGGGCTGCTTATTTCTGAAAGAATTTCCTCTGTTTTTCCATTAGACAATACTTCATAAGAAATACCTCTTATCTGACATTCTTTTTTAATTTCTTCGGAATCAGGTAATAAAAAGGATCCGCCTCTGTAATTAAGCAGCCATTTCACTTTAACCTTTTTTTCAAGTGTCCAGTAGGTAAGTCCGTATGCTTTTAAGTGCTCTTTTTGGCCTTCGGAATCCATAGGAATTAAAATATAGGAAGCTGAGGCATTCATTGAAAAAAGAAATAATATAAAAACTGTGAAGAATTTCGTCATGATGCTAAGATAACGACAAAAAATGAGTCATATTGAATCTCATTTCAGAATTAAGAAAAATTTAAAACGATTCTTTTCATTTTAAATACACTTAGAGCTGTAAAACAAAAATATTAGGGTAAAGTTGGAATACATTCAGAAAGAAGAATAATGACTAAAAAGGAACTTCATTATCATCATCCGGTGACAAATCTTCGTTCATAGAACTACCAAATGCCTCGCTTGGGGATGGAAGGTTTTCCGTCTTAAAGGTGTCATCGTTTGCGGCTGCATTCATACGAGAATGAAATTCGGCCGGGTAATCAAAGGAATCTAAGTTTTCAAACTTACCTAAATGACCAATAAACTTTAGTCTAATTTCATCTAAGCCTCCATTACGGTGTTTAGCTATAATAAATTCTGCCTGTCCCGCCGTTGGGGTCCTATCGTCATCATCCCATTCATCAATTTTATAATACTCGGGGCGATAAATAAAGGATACAATATCTGCATCCTGCTCAATGGCCCCCGATTCTCTCAAATCTGATAACAAAGGTCTTTTACTACCACCACGCGTTTCAACCGCTCGAGATAATTGTGAAAGTGCAATCACAGGGATATTTAACTCCTTGGCCAACGCTTTTAAGTTTCTTGAAATAGTAGAAATTTCTTGTTCCCTATTCCCTCCTTTCTGACTACTACCCGCAGTCATTAGCTGAAGGTAATCGATCATAATTAGCTTTATACCATGCTGTGAGGCTAATCTTCTAGCCTTTGCCCTTAAATCAAATATTGACAAAGAAGGTGTGTCATCAATAAAAAGTGGTGCTTTTTCAAGACCTTTCACTTTTACATTAAGTTGCTCCCATTCATGCTTTTCTAAATTACCAGTTCGGAGTTTTTCAGAGCTCAGACCCGTTTCCGAAGAAATTAGACGTGTTATTAATTGTACCGATGCCATTTCCAACGAGAAAAATGCAACTGGCATATTGTGCTCAACCGCGATATTTCTAGCCATAGAAAGTGTCAAAGCGGTTTTACCCATACCAGGTCTTGCTGCAATAATAATTAAATCACTTGGCTGCCAACCTGAAGTAAGCTTATCCAATTTTGTGAATCCTGATGGAATTCCAGAAAGCCCTTCCTTGTTAGCAATTTCCTCAATTCTCTTTTTTGCCTGAATCACCAGATGCTGCGCAGTTTCCGAAGAGCGTTTAATATTTCCTTGTGTAATATCGTAAAGCTTAGACTCAGCGCTGTCTAATAAATCAAAAACATCTGTTGTTTCATCGTAGGAATCTTCGATAATTTCATTCGATATTTTAATCAGACTACGTTGAATATATTTCTGCAGAATAATGCGCGCATGAAACTCTATATGAGCAGACGATGACACTTTTTGAGTTAATTGGATGAGGTAAAATTCACCTCCAGCTGCTTCTAATTTTCTACTCTTTTTTAATTGGGATGAGACCGTTAATAAGTCAACTGGTTCACTATTTTCAAATAAAAGATGGATAGCTTCAAAAATGTGTTGATGAGAATCTTTATAGAAAACCTCGGCGCTTAAAATATCAATCACCTCATCTACTCCTTTTCTGTCAATCATCATAGCCCCCAACACAACTTCTTCTAAATCAATAGCTTGAGGGGGAATTTTTCCTTTTTCAAGTGAAATCACTTGTCCAGAACGAGTAGGATATGTAGTTTGCGGCTGTACTTTTTCCATGGGGACGAATGTAAAGAAATTGTTAAGAGAAAGCGATCAAAATCAGAAATGGATATTAACTTATCATTAACAAATCAACTGTTGAAAACTTTATTTTATTGTTAATAAGGTGCTAAAAAATCCAAAGCAAAAAACTCAGGTTTTGAAAAGTGTTGTTATTCTTACTACTAAGAATTGAACACACCCATTTCGTCATATTTTTTCATTCGTTTAGCAACAAGATCTTTTGGTGATAAGTCGCTTAATTCTTTATATGCTTTTTCAATTGAATGCGAAACAGCTTCAAATGTTTTAACCCTATCAGTATGTGCTCCACCCAATGGTTCTTTAACTATCAAATCAATGAGTTTTTGTTTTTTCATATCCATTGGTGTAAGTTTTAAGGCTGCTGCTGCCTGTTCCTTAAACTCCCAACTTCTCCATAATATCGACGAACAACTTTCAGGTGAAATTACTGAATACCAGGTATTTTCTAACATTAATATAGAATCTCCAACTCCAATTCCTAAGGCTCCTCCACTAGCTCCTTCACCGATTATAACAACTATAATTGGCACTTTAAGGCGTGTCATTTCAAAAATATTTCGAGCAATCGCTTCCCCTTGTCCACGTTCTTCTGCTTCAAGTCCAGGATAGGCCCCAGGAGTATCAATAAGACATACAACAGGTACATCAAACTTCTCCGCAGATTTCATTAAACGCAGTGCTTTACGGTAACCTTCAGGATTAGCCATCCCAAAATTACGATACTGACGTGTTTTTGTATTATAACCTTTTTGTTGTCCAATAAACATATAGCTCTGATCTGCTATTTTACCAAGACCTCCGATCATCGCCTTGTCATCTTTGAAATTTCGGTCTCCGTGTAATTCCAAAAAAGAATCGCCGCATATGGCTGTAATATAATCCATAGTATAGGGACGATTCGGGTGTCTTGAAAGTTGGACACGTTGCCAAGGAGTCAAATTTTTATATATTTCCTTTCTGGTTTCATTCAGCTTTTTTTCAATCTGCTTACAGGTATTAGAAACGTCTACGTCGCTGTCTTCACCTATTTGATAGGCTTTTTCAAATTGCTCTTGTAGCTCTTTAATTGGTAATTCAAAATCAAGATATTCCATAATAATTTCCCGTTGAGGATTTGGTATAGTCTACAAATATAAAATATTGTTTTCAGCTAAAAGGTAATCCGCTTTTTTTTCTTTTAACTGAAATTTTAATAATTCCATTTACAATTACGGTAGCTAGTATAAGTCCTGCACCATAGTAAAAGCCTTGACTCATATTTTCAGTATCTCCCAAGATGAGTAGAGCTAATAAAATACCATAGACGGGCTCCATATTAACTGTAAGCATAACCGTGTACGGACTAATCCACTTCATTACATGTATTGATGCTATAAAGGCATAGGCCGTACAAACCGATGCTAATATAAAAAGTAGCGTCCAATCGTTTAATGTAAGTTGAAAAAATGTCGCATTGAAACTGCCACTTATCGCCAAATAAATTGTTATACAAAGTGAACCAAAGAAAATCTCATAGAAGGAAATAACAGATGCTTTGTATTTTGCTGCGAATCTGCCATTAATTACTGAGAATAATGCCCCAAGAAAAGAAGAACACAGGGCCAGAATAATTCCCCATAGATACTCAGTCTCAACTTTAAATATAATATATAATCCCAAGACAACGATTAATCCGAAAAGAACTTCATACCAAACAACTTTTCTTTTGTAAAATATTGGTTCAAGTAAAGATGCAAATAAAGCTCCTGTTGACATAGTAGCCAGGGTTACTGAAACATTTGAAATTTTTATTGCGCCAAAAAAGGCTAGCCAATGTAATGCGATAATCAATCCTACTATTAAAAACCCACCTAAAACCTTAGGTGAAACTCGCAAATCTTGCTTTCTTAACTTAATGTACAAAAACATAAACCCTGCCGCCAATAACATTCTATACCAAACCAACGGGATGGCATCTATTGAAATTAACGCTCCTAAGACAGCTGTAAAACCCCAAATAAAAACTATGAAATGTAAATGAAGATAATTATATAGCTTAGCGTTTGGCATTTCGTAGGAGATAAATTGCAAGTACGCTAAAAACCATATTTGGAAACCACGTTGCAATTATAGGTGAGAAATTGCTTTGTTCTGCCATAGTGCCAAATATCTTATCAAAAAAGATGAATATCATCCCTATGGCAATACCCAGGGCTAAATTCACCCCCATTCCACCTCTTCTTTTGACCGATGATACGGCCACAGCAATAATGGTTAGGATATAAACTGATATAGGCAAACTCCATCGTTTGTGACGGACAACTTCATACCTGTTAATATAGGAAGAACCGCGAGCTTTCTCTCTTTTGATAAACTTATTTAGTTCGGGTAGATTTAAAGTCTCAGCAATGTATTCTACAGGAGTTAAATCTTCTAACTCAAAACTGAACACCGTGTCTAGTTTAGCCTCATTTTGGATAATATCGTTATTTTCACCTATGATTCGCTTTGAATAATTACTCAAAGTATAAGTACTGTCTTCTTCATTATAATCTATCCTCTTGGCAGCGATTTTATAAATCATTTTATTGCCTTCGAAATGCTCTAAAGTAAAATTACTCCCTGATTTATCCGTTATATTAAAATAACTAACATAAATATAATCGTTATCGTTAATCTGTCTATAAACGTTTGTTTGATCCCTATCTTTAGCACCTTTCTTTATATAGTCATAAAAAAATTCATTGAAACCTTTACTAGCTTTTGGAGCCAGATACATCCCCAAAACAAATCCGAAAGCACACACCACGGTCGCTCCAATTAGATATGGCCTTAAAAAACGATTATATGAAACGCCGCTACTTAAGAAAGCGATAACTTCTGTATTATTCGCAAGTTTTGAGGTGAACCATATCACTGAGAGAAATAAAAACAAAGGAAATAATAGATTCGCAAAGTATATTGTAAAATCTAAGAAATAAAAGAGCACCTCAACAAGGGGCACATCATTCTCTAATATCTTATCAATTTTTTCTGCAAGATGAACAGTAATTCCGATTGGAATGAAGAGCAATAACAATAGAGAAAAGGTCCCTAAATATTTCCTCAATATGTATTTATCTAAAATACTTAGCATCCGCTATAAACGTTTATCCATTTGTTGTACCATGGTATTTTTCCAAGAAGAAAAGTCACCTGCTAAGATATGTTTTCTTGCTTCACGAACCAACCACAAATAAAACCCTAAGTTATGAATAGTTGCTATCTGTCGTCCTAGCATTTCATTTACAGTAAATAAATGTCGTAAATAAGCCTTTGAATATTCGGTATCTACCCAAGTAATTGCCATTTCATCTATTGCCGAAAAATCGGCTTCCCATTTCTTGTTCTTAATATTTATTGTGCCATGAGCTGTAAACAACATTCCGTTTCGACCATTTCGGGTTGGCATTACACAATCGAACATATCGATTCCCAAAGCGATATTTTCAAGAATGTTAATAGGCGTACCTACCCCCATTAAATAACGTGGTTTATCCTTTGGAAGTATTGCAGTTACAACGTCTGTCATCGCATACATTTCTTCAGCGGGTTCTCCAACCGACAGACCTCCAATAGCATTCCCTTCGGCTCCAACTGATGCTATATATTCAGCAGATATTTTTCTAAGATCCTTATAAGTACTTCCTTGAACAATAGGAAAAAAGGTTTGATTGTAGTCATATTTCAAAGGAGTTTTATCCAAATGACTAATACATCGATCCAACCAGCGATGCGTCATATGCATCGATCTTTTAGCGTAATTATAGTCACATGGATAAGGAGTACATTCGTCAAAAGCCATGATGATATCAGCTCCAATCGAGCGCTGTATCTCCATTACATTTTCTGGAGTAAATACGTGGTAACTACCATCAATGTGAGATTTAAATTTCACACCTTCCTCTTTAATTTTACGATTCGCCGATAAAGAATACACTTGATAGCCACCACTATCTGTTAATAGATTCCGGTCCCAATTCATAAACTTATGTAATCCCCCTGCTTTTTCTATTATCTCCGTTTTAGGTCTCAGATATAAATGATAGGTATTTCCTAAAATAATATCGGGGTTGATTTCTTCTCTTAATTCCTTTTGATGCACCCCTTTAACTGTTCCAACGGTCCCAACAGGCATGAATATTGGTGTTTCTATGGTGCCGTGGTCCAAAGATATTGTCCCGGCACGTGCTCCTCCATTAGCATCAGTGGCTTCTAATTTAAACTGCATCTTCTGTTTTTTTCTGAAAAAGCAAAGATACTATCTTATGTAAAACTTAATGATGAAATAATGAAAAGTGTTTGTCTTAGTTATCTCCATAATGTTTCTGAAACCTGAATTTTAAACCTTTATAAGACATGTTAACTAAATCTTTAAAATCGTTAATAACTGCTTATAATTCGACTTTGCATCACCTATTGAATACCTTACTTTTGGTGCAGTAATATTTAAACCAAAACATGTCAGATTTACAGCAATTAGAAGCATTAGTAACACAAGTACGTAGGGATATTCTGCGACAGGTACACAAAGTAAATTCTGGACATCCAGGAGGATCGTTGGGTTGTACTGAATTTTTAGCAGCCCTTTTTCAGAAAATAATGGATCGTAAAGAAGGATTCACTATGGACGGTAAAGATGAGGACATTTTTTTCTTATCAAACGGTCACATTTCTCCAGTTTTCTACAGTGTTCTGGCTCGTACGGGATATTTTCCTGTAGAAGAATTAAATACATTCCGTTTACTGAATTCAAGACTTCAAGGACATCCAACAACTCACGACGGTTTACCGGGTGTTCGAATAGCATCGGGATCATTAGGTCAAGGAATATCTGTAGCAATTGGTGCTGCATCGGCGAAAAAACTGAACAATGATGATCATTTAGTCTATGTACTTTGTGGTGATGGAGAGCTTCAAGAAGGCCAGAACTGGGAGGCAATCATGTATGCCGCCGGTAATAAAGTCGATAACCTTATTGTCTCCGTTGATTTAAATGGGCAACAGATTGATGGATCTACAGATAATGTTTTACCAATGGGTAACATAAAATCTAAATTCGAAGCTTTTGGCTGGGAAGTATTAGAGATAGAAAATGGTAACGATTTAAGTGCCATAATCGATGGAATGAAAAAAGCAAAAACAAGAACAGGAAATGGCAAGCCAATTTGTGTTTTACTGCATACAGTAATGGGGAATGGTGTAGATTTTATGATGCACACACATGCCTGGCACGGAAAAGCCCCTAGCGATGAACAATTAGAAATTGCCTTAACTCAAAACCCAGAAACTCTTGGAGACTATTAAAACGGAAAAATCCATAATGAAGAAACATACAAACACAGGAAGTAAAGATACGAGATCGGGTTTCGGTGCCGGTCTAACTGAACTAGGAAAGACCAATGAAAACGTTGTTGCACTATGTGCAGATCTTACTGGTTCTTTGAAAATGGATGAATTTAAAGAAAATCATCCTGAACGATTCTTCCAAGCGGGGATAGCTGAAGCAAATATGATTGGAATGGCAGCGGGAATGACTATTGGAGGGAAAATTCCTTTTACAGGTACTTTCGCAAATTTTTCAACTGGAAGAGTTTATGACCAGATTCGACAAAGCGTAGCATACAGTGATAAAAATGTGAAAATCTGCGCATCTCATGCAGGTATCACTCTTGGGGAAGATGGGGCTACACATCAAATACTGGAAGATATAGGCTTAATGAAAATGCTGCCAGGAATGACAGTTATAAATACTTGCGACTATAATCAAACCAAAGCAGCTACCATTGCTATTGCAAAACATCATGGCCCTGTTTATTTGCGTTTCGGAAGGCCAAAAGTGGCGAATTTCACACCTGAAAATCAAAATTTTGAAATAGGTAAAGCTGTATTACTTCAAGAAGGGAAAGATGTTACAATTGTTGCAACAGGCCATTTAGTATGGGAGGCGCTATTAGCTGCAGAAGTATTGATGGAAAATGGCATTTCTGCAGAAGTAATTAATATCCACACTATAAAGCCATTGGACAAAGAAGCGATTCTAAATAGCGTTTCTAAGACTCAATGCATAGTAACTGCTGAAGAACACAATTATCTAGGTGGACTTGGTGAGAGTGTAGCACGCGTCTTGGCGGAAAACGCTCCGACTCCACAAGAATTTGTAGCCACTAATGACACTTTTGGCGAGTCTGGAACACCAGCTCAATTAATGGATAAATATGGTCTTAATGCCGAGGCGATTGAAAAAGCGGTTTTAAAAGTCATCGCACGTAAATAGTCTTTTTTTTGCTCCTGCTTGCCTTTCAACGAAATAGGCAAGCATTAAAAAAGCCTCGCGATGCGAGGCTTTTTTAATGCTTTATAATATCCGATACTAACTAATTTTCAGGATCTAGATAATCTGGTGTTCCATTACCATCGCTATCCGTAAATGTAATTGTAGTAATCGTCTTGATCAATGTATCAGAATCTGTCTCTCTTTTTCTTACTACCTCATTTGAAGCAAGAACAGGATCATTTTCTCCTGGATTCACAGTATAAATATTCTCTTCAACCTCGTTCTTAGTCAATCTTCCATCCCCGTCATCGTCTATATCGGCATAATTTGGCAATCCATCTAAATCGGTATCATCATTAAAGACATTTCCATCATTATTGAGATCTTCATAAATTGAAGGAACAGTATCAACTTCTTGGTCCCCAAGTTCTGTCTCATAAACCTGAAACGAAAATATTAATTGAGAATATACTGGAATCCCTGGAGGTGGGTTCGTATAATAACCAAGTCCGCTTGGAATAAAAACAGCTCCAATTCCATAATTCTGAAATGTAACTGTTCCATCTAAATTTGAAACATATCCAGTCGACGCTTTCATTTCAATCAAGGCCTCGGTTAGACCAGGTACAACTCCTGTTAAATCAAATCTTACAGGAACAACAGAACTATCAAAAACGCTGGAGTTATTAAAACCATTTTCATTATTTAAATAAGTCCCCTCATATGTAATCGTCGTTACGTCTGGGAAATTTGGTGATTGACCCTCACCTTGTATAGCAGTTAAATAATAAAAATTATAGGTTGCAGTTTCATCAACTCGATCAGTTACAGTTTTAGAAGTAACTTGATCCATAAGCGGTATTTTAGACGCATTATCCCCAGCAATCGTGTCGAATTTAATACGGAAATTAAAATCAGCTGGCGGATTGTTAAATTCTTCGTAATTATAGAAGTGCGAAGACAAGAAAGTCTCGATTTCTGTGGTTGATGCAAGTGCTTCTTCCCCTCGATCCCGTGGAGGGATTGATTCTACTTCTTCGTCCTTTTCACAAGATAAAACCGTAAGGAAAATTAATCCCAAAACGGTCAATAAACAACACGCTTTCTTCATTCGTAAGATTTTGAGGGCGCAATATACAATTTTCTAGTATTTTTGCTGAAGAGATTAACGTAGTTTTAAGGTATTTGGATGAGAGTTGATAAATATTTATGGTGCATACGATATTATAAAACACGTAGCATAGCTACGCAGGCATGTAAAAAAGGTGCTGTGCGAGTAAATGACAGTGTTGTAAAAGCATCTCGAGAAGTTTATCATGGTGATTCCATAAGAGTTCGAAAGAACCAGATCAACTATACTTTACTTGTTTTAGACTTGCCTGAAAGCCGCCTTGGCGCTAAGTTAGTTGATATATATCGAAAAGACACTACCCCAAAAGAAGCTTTCGAACAAAATGATTTACTTAAATACTCGAAAGACTATTATCGTAAAAAAGGAGTTGGCCGACCATCAAAAAAGGATCGTCGCGATCTAGAAGATTTTACTCAAACTGAAGAAGAATAAAACTACTAGCATTTAGTATATTTGAATAATAAATTACACTTAGATGGCTCAAAATTGTACTGTAATTCTCGATGAGAAGCAAATTTCCCATAAACTAATGCGTATAGCATATCAGATTTATGAATCGAACTTAAATGAGGAGGTAATTATTATCGCTGGGATTAAGGAGAATGGGGTACTACTTGCAAAAAAACTAAAATCAATTGTAGAAAAGATTTCACCTATAAAAGCGCAACTCTGCGAGGTGTATATTGATAAGAAGAAACCTACCAATCCGATTCAAACATCTTTGTCGCCAGATGAATATAAAAACAAATCGCTTTTACTGGTGGATGATGTCCTGCATTCAGGAACAACCCTTATTTACGGTGTCAAACACTTCTTAGATGTTCCATTGAAGCAATTTAAGACTGCAGTTTTAGTAGACAGAAATCACAAAAAGTACCCTATAAAAGCCGATTTTAAAGGAATTTCTCTATCTACTTCTCTTAATGAAAATGTTGCCGTAATTTTTGAAAAAAACAATGATAGGGTAATCTTAGAATAAGTTCGAAACAATTTTTTCAACTATTTCTCCAACTGAGGCATTTTCGGTATCAATATTTAATTTCGCCTGATTATAATAAAAGGATCTTTCAAAAAGGTGTTTTCTAATAAAATCAATTAAAGTTACTTTATCATCAATGTGTGCAATTAAGGGGCGATTTACTCTTTCCATAAATAGACGATCTGCCAAAACTGTTAAACTGGATTTTAGATAAATAGTAACAGTTCCT
The DNA here is from genome assembly GCA_047614245.1 of Flavobacteriaceae bacterium. Lineage (GTDB taxonomy): Bacteria > Bacteroidota > Bacteroidia > Flavobacteriales > Flavobacteriaceae > Ulvibacter. The sequence goes on along the minus strand of JBLHIC010000002.1, from coordinate 59,562 downwards.
TCTTGGCTCGATAGAAACTCCATAGTATTTCCGTAGCAAGGTGTACCACCTCCAGTTGAAATTATGGCGTTTTTTTCAGAAGATACTAGATCTTTCAAAATCTGATTTTCCAGTTTTCTGAAATATATTTCACCTTTCTCCTTAAATATTTTAGAAATAGGTTTGTCTTCCAAAAATTCAATGTGACTGTCAAGATCGATAAATTTGTACCCTAATGCTGTTGCCAACTCCATTCCAACAGTAGATTTCCCACTCCCCATGTATCCAATTACAACTAATTTCATATAAAAAATATTCGTTCCCGCTCACTTTCAAGGGGTTTGCTAATATTCTTCAAATTTAATTTAAAATACCTTTGAAATTATAATATAATGATAGTATATTTGCACCCGCGTTCAAGAAAGACCTGATAGCTCAGTTGGTAGAGCACCTCCCTTTTAAGGAGGTGGTCCTGGGTTCGAGCCCCAGTCAGGTCACAAAAAGTTAAACCCCTGTGTTTAACTTTTTTTTCACCCAAAAATTAATTTTGAGAAATCAAAGTTGTATTTATTTACCCGGGTGCTGGAATTGGTAGACAGGCATGGTTGAGGGCCATGTGTCCTTTAGGGCGTGTGGGTTCAAGTCCCATTCCGGGTACAAATTATATATTAGAAGCGCAATTATTCTACTTGAGTCACTTAAAATATTTAATTTTTATAAATTATTCCGAAACTTTCTTAGGTTCTTTTAGTACCTTTTCTCGCTAATTATTTTGAATACCTTATGAATGTCAAATCGCAATTCAGCATTAAAGATTTGGAACATTTAAGTGGTGTTAAAGCGCATACCATTAGGATATGGGAGAAGCGATACAACCTCTTAAAGCCCCAGAGAACTGATACTAACATAAGAACTTACAATATTGAAAGCCTTAAAAGATTACTCAATGTTACATTCTTGTATAACGATGGCTTAAAAATTTCTAAAATCGCTTCGCTCAGCGAAGATGCAATTCACGGATTAGTTGAAGAACGTGCTATAGACAGCAAAGAGAAATTTGCAATCAAGGCGTTCAAGACTTCCATGTTCGAATTGGATGAACAACTATTTATAAAGACGTATTCAGATTTAGAAGCACATAAGTCATTCAGAGAAATCTTCTTGAATGTTTTTATACCATTTCTTATGGAAATCGGATCACTTTGGCAAACAAGTACGATACGCCCAAGTCATGAAAGTTTTATATCCGAATTACTGAAAAGAAAAATCTTACTTAACATCGAAAAGCAGGTTCATAAGGTTAAAGATCTCGAAAAACCTCTTTTCGTTTTGTTTCTCCCTTATAAAGAGGTTCATGAACTTGGCATATTATACACGAATTATGAAATTCTAAATGCCGGCTATAGAACAATATACTTAGGCGTTAACACTTCTTTAGACAGCCTAAAGGATCTTTTAGAAACGAGCAGTGACATTGTCTATGTTTCTTATTTAACAATGCGACCTGAAGGAAAAGACATCTATGAATATATAGATATCTTTCAGGATACAATTAGCAATGGCAATAAGTCAAACTTGTGGCTACTAGGTAAAAGGTCTGAAATTGCGGATCTAAATAAAATCCCATCAAATATAAGTATATTACAAGGTTTCTCTGAGTTAATCGATCGTCTAGAAAAGCTTAAAGACACTCCTTAATAATGATTTATATGGTGTGATTTAATCCTATAACAATGCAGAAAATATCTACGGCTTCGTTTACTCAAAAAAGGGCGGAGTTGTTTTAGATTTTAAAAAAAATCTAAAGTTTCTGGATTTGATACCCGAATTCAATTCTGAAAATATTAGCAGAATTTAACTTAAGGAAAATCATGAGAAAAATATCTACCAACATGATGCCCACAAGCGTTCAGGGATTGTGTTATAGACAGACAACAAGGAGCTTAAAAAGAAAATAAAGAGGCTATTAAAAATGGAAGTAAGTCGTAACACCAGCTATTTATATGATAAAGACAAAAAGAACTTCATCTGAGAATCAAGACTTTATTACGCTCGTTAAACTCCTAGACGCTGACTTGGCGATTAGAGACGGAGATGAACATTCTTTTTACAATCAGTTTAACAAATTAGACTTAATCAAACACGTTGTAGTTCTCTATGACAATGGTATTGCTGTATCCTGTGGTAGCATAAAAGAAGAGTCATCAAAGAGAATGGAAGTTAAACGAATGTATACCCTTTCGAAAAGCAGGAGTCGTGGCTTGGCTTCATTGGTTCTGAATGAGTTGGAGACTTGGGCCCGAGAAATGTCTTATGATAAGTGCATTTTAGAAACAGGCAGGAAACAACCAGAAGCTATTCAACTTTATAAAAAGAACGGTTATCAGCTTATCCCAAATTACGGACAGTATCAGGGTATTATAAATAGTCTTTGCTTCGAAAAAAACTTAATTATATAGGTCGTATTTATTCTGCCAACAAACCATCTAGGACTTGATGGACTTTTTTACTATTCCAGTTTGCAGCTCCTTTCTCATCGATCACTATTGTGCCATCCTTTGAAATAATATAAGTCGCGGGAATTGACTTTGATCTTAAGACTTCTGGCATAGCTTGAGACTCTCTATATACAGGAAAACTATATGCGTTTTTTGAAATAAACTTAACAGGTCTTTCGTTGACTTCGGAGGTAACAAAATAGAAATCTACCCTATCGCCATAAGACTCGTACAGCTTTTGCATAGACGGCATTTCAGCAACACAAGGAGGACACCAAGTAGCCCAAAGATTCACAACAACAACCTTACCTTCAGATTGAGAGAAATTGACTGGCTCATTATCGAGAGTTGCCAAGTTCCAATTGTATTTAGTAAGCACAACACGTTCTGTTTCGTCTACTTCAGAAGGACTAAATGCCATCATCCTGTTAAAGAATACTTTGATTGGCATTCCTGTTTGGGGAATGAGAAACAAAGCAATTAACACAGCAAATAATATATTCTTCCAATTTTTTTTAAAAAAATTCATAGTTCAAATTTAATTAAAATATAAAACGCAATACGGATTTGTTTAATACCAATTTAACATCACGAAAATCAAGGATACTATATAAATTGACATCTTCCAGTAGCCAAATCGATCTTATGTTACATATATTTTGATAGTGTCGACATGGTCGATAAAACTAATTTCAGCTTACATAAGTTTAGCTTAAAAATAATAATGTAACTTCGGAGAAAATAATCTTTCGATTCATCTAAATATTATTAGAAGTTTGTTAGTGTTCACTCCGAAGAAGGGCGTGATAATAATTCAAAAACTATGAGTTCAAGAAGAGACTTTGTTAAAAAGACAGCGATTGTAGGCGCCGGAATTACATTAGCTCCCGGTTTAACTTTTGGAAGAAACAGTGAACCTTCAAAAGACAGGCTAAATGTCGCATTTATTGGTGTTGGCTTACGCGGAACAAACCATCTAAACAATGTACTGTTGCGGGATGATGTTCAGGTTGTCGCTATTTGTGATATTGATGAAAGACGTAATACTATTGCTTTGGAAATGATAGCAAAGGCAGGTCAAAAAAAACCTCAGGTCTTTGGAAAGGATGATTTCGATTACCGGAATATGCTGAAGCTCTCTGAGATCGACGCGGTAATTATCTCAACTCCGTGGCTGTGGCATACACGAATGGCAAAGGATTCGATGCGGGCCGGCAAATACACTGCTGTTGAAGTTTCGGCCTCAAACACAATGGAGGAATGTTGGGATCTCGTTAATACTCATGAAGAAACAGGTTCGCATTTGATGATATTGGAAAATGTAAATTATCGTAGAGATATTATGGCAGTTTTAAATATGGTCCGTCAAAATCTATTCGGTGAATTGGTTCATTTTAGATGTGGTTATCAGCATGACCTCCGCTTTGTGAAATTAAACGACGGTAAAACTGCCTATGGTAAAGGTGTAGAATTTGGCGAAAAAGGAATTTCTGAATCAGTCTGGAGAACACAGCATTCATTACTTCGCAATGCCGATGTATATCCAACACATGGGGTAGGACCAATAGCCACAATGTGTAATATTAATCGTGGGAACCGTTTTATGTCTATTACATCAAATGCTTCCAAAGCTGTAGGTATCCATAACTATATCGTGAAAAATGGCGGTGAAAATCACCCAAATGCCAAACTTAAATTTAAACAAGGTGATGTAATAACTTCCACGATAGAAACAGCTAATGGAGAAACCATAATTGTTACTCACGATTGTAACTCACCACGACCCTATTCTCTCGGGTTTCGAGTGCAGGGTAGTGAAGGACTATGGGAAGTTGACGGGAATAGGATTTATATTGAAGGTAAAGCTCAAAAACCACATCAATGGGATGATGCAAACGAATGGCTTGAAAGATACGACCATCCTCTTTGGAAGAGGTTTGGTGAAAAAGCAACCGGCGCCGGTCACGGTGGAATGGATTTCTTTGTGATGCAGGCATTTGTAGAATCTGCTAAACAAAATATTGCTCCTCCATTAGATGCTTATGATGCAGCAGCTTGGAGTGCAATCACTCCATTGTCTGAACTTTCTATTGAGAATAATGGAGAACCACAAGATTTTCCTGATTTTACCCGTGGGAACTGGATAAAAAGAAAACCTTATAATTGGATGAAAGACACCTACTAAATTGAATCTTTAAAACAAAAATGCGTTTATAAGTTATGGTCGCGGCGGACTTATATTTACAATGGAGCGAATTTCTAGATTCGCATTTGTCCTGTTAGACGATGAAAACTACGTGTCCAATATTATCGAAAAGCCTTCCGAAGAAAAAGTTGAAGACTAAAGAAGTTTCCAAGGTGAATTTCAGGTTAGTATGAATATTTTTAAACTGAATGGCAACGAAATTTACCCCTACCTCGTTCGTTATCCTATACACCCTGAACGTTATGAAAAGGAACCTCCTCAGCTATTCTGAATTTGTGCAAGGTTAATCCTAAGGCATTAAAAGGGATCACTTTTAACGAACATGTACCCGATCTCATTTCAAAAGAGGATATTGAAATTCATAAAAAAAATATCGAAGATCACTTTTCGGCATAAAAAAAACTCCCTTAACATCTAAGCTAAAGGAGTTGATAAGAATATTCTTGGATCTAAGCGTTTTGCTTTTTTATCAAGTTTAGTGCAGAGCCTTCTCTAAACCATTCAATTTGAGAATCGTTATAGGTATGATTTGCAATAATGACATCCTTACTACCGTCTTTGTGAGTCACTTCAAGCGTTAAAGGTTTCCTAGGACTGAAGTCTGAAATATCTACGAAACTGAACGTATCGTCTTCCTGTATCAAATCGTAATCGGCTTCATTTGCAAAGGTCAATCCTAACATCCCTTGTTTCTTAAGGTTTGTTTCGTGAATTCGTGCAAATGATTTAACCAAAACCGCAGCGACACCTAGAAATCTTGGTTGCATAGCGGCATGTTCACGAGAAGAACCTTCACCATAGTTGTGGTCTCCGACAACAATTGTTTTAATTCCCGCTGCTTTATAAGTTCTTTGAACGTCTGGTACTCCTCCATATTCACCATCTAATTGGCTTTTTACAAAATTGGTCTTTTTGTTATAAGCGTTTATCGCTCCAATTAATGTATTGTTTGAGATATTATCCAAATGTCCTCGGTATCGCAGCCAAGGGCCAGCCATTGAAATATGGTCTGTCGTACACTTCCCAAAGGCCTTTATCAATAGTTTTATATTCTGCAAATCGCTGTCCTGAAATGGCATAAAAGGCTCCAATAACTGTAATCTTTCTGATGTTTCACTAACTTTTACAACAATTCCACTACCATCTGCAACGGGTTCCAAGTATCCTGCATCTTCAACATCAAATCCATCAGGTGGCAACTCCAGACCAACCGGGACATCTAACTTTACTTGATCTCCATCTTCATTTAGCAGAGTATCGTTCATTGGGTCGAAATCTAATCTCCCTGAGATAGCAATTGCTGCCACCATTTCTGGAGAGCCAACAAAAGCATGCGTATTCGGATTTCCATCAGCGCGTTTAGAGAAATTACGATTAAAAGAATGTACGATTGTATTCTTCTCATCTCCCTTTCTGTCACTACGATCCCACTGACCAATACAAGGTCCGCAGGCATTTGTAAAAATTGTCGCTCCAAGGTTTTCAAAAACCTCCAACAAACCGTCTCGCTCTGCCGTAAATCGAATTTGCTCTGATCCTGGGTTTATGCCAAAATCACTTTTCGGTTTCAATTTCTTATCTATGGCTTGCTGGGCTATTGAAGCTGCCCGTGATAAATCTTCATATGAAGAGTTTGTACAAGATCCAATCAATCCCCAATCTACTTTTAGAGGCCAGTCATTTGCTTTTGCCTTCTCACCTAATTGTCCAATTGGAGTAGCCAAATCTGGTGTAAATGGTCCATTAAGATGCGGACGTAAAGTAGTAAGATCAATCTCTATTACCTCATCAAAATATTTTTCAGGGTTTGCGTATACTTCAGCATCTCCAGTAAGATATTCTCTAATTTTATTTGCTTCATCTGCAATGTCTTCTCGTTCGGTGGCTCTTAAGAAACGCTCCATAGAATCATCATAACCGAAAGTTGAAGTTGTCGCTCCGATTTCGGCGCCCATATTACAGATAGTTCCTTTTCCTGTACATGACAGGTTTTCAGCTCCTGGTCCAAAATACTCAACAATTGCACCTGTACCTCCCTTTACGGTAAGGATACCGGCTACCTTTAATATCACATCTTTTGAAGCAGTCCAACCATTTAACTGCCCAGTCAATTTAACACCAATTAGCTTAGGGAATTTTAGTTCCCAGGGCATTCCTGCCATCACATCAACTGCATCTGCTCCACCGACACCAATCGCAACCATTCCTAGACCTCCAGCATTCACCGTATGAGAATCCGTTCCAATCATCATTCCGCCAGGGAATGCATAATTTTCTAAAACCACCTGGTGTATAATACCTGCACCTGGTTTCCAAAAACCGATTCCGTATTTATCTGAGACCGATTCTAAGAAATTAAAAACTTCATTACTTGTTTCGTTAGCACGTTTTAAATCTACGGCTGCGCCTTGTTTTGCCTGAATTAAGTGATCACAGTGCACTGTTGTGGGAACGGCAACTTTATCCTTTCCAGCTTGCATAAATTGCAATAATGCCATCTGCGCTGTTGCATCCTGACAGGCAATCCTATCTGGCGCAAAATCAACATAATCCTCACCCCTATTATAGGCTCTTGAAGTATTTCCTTCCCAAAGGTGATTGTATAATATTTTTTCTGAAAGTGTAAGCGGTTTACCAACAACCTCACGTGCTTTATCGACCCTTTCGGCCATTTGTGAGTATACTTTTTTTATCATTTCAATATCGAACGCCATAGTGATAATTTTATGTTTTTGAAGTCCTGCGAAACTACGAAAATTTAAAATATATAAAAATTAATTAATGAAATCCCTAAACAACTAAACATATCGCAATATTTCGACATATTACTAGCGATTAACTGATAATAACATAATTTTAAATATATAAAATTGAGGATTTAGAAATTTCCTATTTTCTGAAAAGTTTCAGAATCAAATAAATCTGGAATAAACACCTCTTTTTCAATCGGAAAGGAAACTACTAAAATAAACTCTTAATAATCTCTTCAATAGATAATTCTTCTGCTTCCGCCTTATAGTTCTTAATCATTCTATGACGTAAAATACCTATAGCGGAATTTTGAACATCTGCAATGTCTGGGGAATATTTACCGTGTAAAACCGAATGTGCCTTCGCAGCAAGAATTAAATTTTGTGAGGCTCTCGGGCCCGCTCCCCAATCGATATAATTTTTGACAATTTCGGGTGCGGCTTGACTTTTAGGCCTTGTTTTTCCGACAAGAGTAACGGCATATTCGATTACATTATCGGCGATAGGTACACGCCGAATTAGCTGCTGATATTCTAAGATCTCTTCTGCTGTGAAAAGTGCATTAATAGTTGCTGTACTTCCAGATGTTGTAGTTTTCACAACTTCAACCTCCTCAGCAAAAGTTGGATAATCCAAATTAATTGCGAACATAAAGCGATCTAGTTGGGCTTCTGGTAAAGGATAGGTACCCTCTTGTTCTATTGGATTCTGTGTAGCCAATACAAAATATGGTAAATCTAATTTATGGTGGTGACCAGCAACAGTCACAGATCGTTCCTGCATAGCTTCCAGCAAAGCGGCTTGCGTTTTTGGTGGAGTACGATTTATCTCATCTGCCAAAATGATATTAGCGAAAATTGGCCCTTTTATAAATTTAAACTCTCTATTCTTATCTAATATTTCAGAACCTAATATATCACTTGGCATTAAATCTGGCGTAAATTGAATTCTTTTGAACTTTAACCCAAGCGCCTCAGCTACAGAATTTACTAATAAAGTTTTAGCAAGTCCGGGAACACCAATTAAGAGTGCGTGTCCGCCAGAGAAAATAGCCAATAGTACTTGCTCGACTACTTGGTCCTGCCCAACTATTACTTTTTTTATTTCTCGCTTTAATGCGTCGTATTTTGAAACTAGTTTTGCAACTGCCGCTACGTCTGACATAAATTATTATAGATTTATTTTTTTACCCAATTACTTGCATACTCACAATCACGATAGTCCTCGTTTACATTTATGTATGTTTCTTGAATTTTTTCTTCTTGCCAAGATTCAATGGCTCGAATCTGTTTTTGTTTTAAAGCAAGTTCTTGTATTTTTTCATAATCCCTAGCATAATCTGCAGGATGCTCTTCAATTTTCTTGGTAACAGAAAGCACTTTAAATTTACTTCTTCCTGTTCTATCTCTTTCTGTAAAAACCTTTGAAACTTCGCCTTCCTTTAGATTATAGACCTGAGCACTAAGAGTAGGATCCATTTTAGTTAGATCAAAACGAGTGTCAAACGTGGTTGGATTTACCAACTGCCCACCATTATTACGAGTTTCTTTTTCATCTGAATATTTTATAGCCGCATCGGCAAAGGAGATATTACCAGCTACAATGCTAGTTCGAAGGGTGTCCAATTTATTTTCTGCCATATCAATTGCTGCTTGTGCTACTTCAGGGAATAAAAGTACGTGGCGAACATCTACTTCCTGACCTCTAATTTTTTCTACAATCAATATATGGTAACCAAAATCGGTTTCAAAAGGCTCACTTATTTCCCCTTCTAACAATGAAAAAGCATTATCTTTAAATTCTTTGGCCATTGGACCATTTCTCTTAATACTTTCATACAAGCCTCCTCTAGAAGCAGAACCAGGGTCTTTAGAGTACAAAACAGCTTTGGTAGCAAAACTAGATCCATTTTCTAATATATCCTCCCTCATCTGATTTAATCGGTCTAAGACATCTTGCTTTACTTCTTCAGATATTTCTGGTTCGATTAGAATTTGCGCAACTTCAACTTCGGCACTAAAAAACGGCCGTTCATCCTCTGGAATAGCATAAAAGAACTCACGAACTTCTTCTGGAGTTATTTCAATATTTTCTACAACCTTGGCTTGCATCCTATTTGATAGTTCAATTTCCTTCTTTGCCTTAAACAAATCTTTCCTTAGATCGGCCATATTATCCTTACGATAGTATTTCACAACCTTTTCTTCACTACCTACTTCACTAATCATATACTGAATAAGCTGATCAACTTGTGGATTTATTTCTGCATCTGAAATATCGATACTATCTTGTTTCGCTTGATGTAAATAGAGTTTGTCTTCCATTAATTTACCCATCAATTGGCACCGCGTTATGTCTTCAACAGACACTCCACTACTTTGGAGTTCTACATAACTTTTATCGATGTCACTATCCAAGATCACATATTCACCAATAACAGCAGACACGCCTTCGGCCTTATATCTTTTAAACGGCGCAGTCGAATCTATTTCAAGTGCCGCTTTCTCTTCAACAACAGACCCACTAGCTACTCCTGTACTATCTACAACAACTACCTCCTGACCAAAAGCATTGGCTTGGACAAATAATATGAAAACTAATAGAATTTTACTGAGGGGTGAAGATTTCAAAGTCATTATTTTTAATCGCATCTTTTGTAATATCTTTTTCAAGTTTTTTTATTAATTCAAGCTTTCTTTTATTCAAAATAATCTGCTCCAAAGAAGGCTTTATATAAGAAATAGGCGCAATATCTCTTAAGTTTAATGCGTCTTCAATTTTCACCAAATATACTCCTAATGAATCTTGTAACTGTGTATAATTAGATTTTTTTAACACTTGAGCGTCTTTTGTTTGGAGCACAGGCATAACTTTAAAAAGAGCATCTTTTTCTATCCAAATCGAATCATTAAAGTTCTTTGCCTTAAACTGAATACTCAGTTCAGTTAACTCTTGCTTGTCTTTATTGTTGAAACGCCGAAATTTTTCCTTAATCAACCTTAGGTTAGTATAATCCTGATCTACGTGAATAAATCGAACCTTTACCAAGACGTCATTTAGCTTAAAGTTTTCTTTATTAAGCTCGTAGAATTCTTCATATTCTTTTTCAGAAATTATACTATCTAGTTGGCCGGATACAATAACACTTTTATACGCTTCAGTGTATAAGTCGTCTTTGTACTGATTCACAAGATTTTCAAAATCATTTAATTTCTCTTGAGATAAATTTTTATTCGCCTGGTTGATTAATAGTTGCTGAGTTGCCCATCGATTTATATAATTATAGACAATTAATATACTATCCTCCTTAGGAGTACCTTCTGACACTAATCCAGCTAAATCACTTTCAAATAAATAATTGGCATTAACTCGCGCGACTGCTCCTTCTGTTTGCCCTTTTTGAAAATAATCACAAGAAGTAAGGCAAACTAATAAAATTAAGGGGAAAACTAATTTTTGCATTAAGATTCAAGTTCTTTTTTTACTCTCTTAAGTGCCCTTTTATGAATCTGAACTTTGTATTTATCTCTTAATCCTTCCATCCATCTAGACTCAAGGTCGTTTTGATAATCACTCATCACTTTACCTTTCACGGCTTCCAAAGGTTTAATATCTGTTGGGATTATCTTATTTACTTTAACGATAGTAAACCCATCTTTATTTGAATAAATCTCAGAAACACCTTCTTTCATCTCAAAATTATCGGGTAACTCTCTCTGCCCTTTCTCAAAAACTCCTTCAGAAATTATAACATTTACTTTGTCATCGACATTAAGGACTTCCTTAATTTCTTCATTGGTTCTATTATTAATCAGCAACTTTCGGACCTCCATTGATGAATCCGCCGTTGTTGATGTCAAGATGACTGCATCAACACGATCGTTCCAAAGATAATCTCCTTTTACAGTTTCATAATACTTCTGAAGACCAATGGTGTCATTTTTCGCCTTCATCCAAATATTTTTATTCATCACATCAAAAATTAGCAGACCATTTCTATATTCGCTTATTGTTCCAGCATATTGATCATTTTCAAATTCTAAGTTATCTCGAAAATAATTCTTCAATTGATCAGCCTCGAACTCATAATAGAATTCTGTTAATAGATATGATTTCTCTTCAGCTGTAAACTGTTGTTTTTGTCGTTCTACTATAAATTTCGCAAAATCACTAAAACGAACTTCCTTTTTACCGATGGTGAAAATCACACGATCCTGTGCATTCGCAATGGTATCATATTCCCACTTTTTCTTTAAAACATTATCACTAACGTATATGTTAAAAAACGGCACATAATCAGTTACCTCCTGATAACCATACTTTTCCTTAATTTGACCATTCAACGCAGATGTCACGATTTTTGATCTAACGCCATTTTTCACCTTTTTTTCTATAGCTTCTTTCTCTTCTTCATAAGTAGGAATGGAATGTTTCTCATTTAGTTTAATAATATGCCAACCAAACTGGGATTTTATAGGTTTTGAAAAGTCTCCTGCATTCTCTAATGAAAAAGCCACCTCCTCAAATTTTGGGGCTCGTAACTCACCTCTTCTGAATTTCTGAAGTTCCCCTCCCTTTTTCGCTGAATTCTTATCTTCTGAATACTGTTCTGCTAGTTTAGCGAAATCCTCACCTTGTTGCAGAAGCGCATATAACTCATTAATTCTATCCTCTGGTACAAAAGTTCTGTTAGCACCTTTATCCGATAACATAATATGAGAAGTGGTAATTTGCCCTCCTCTTTTTCTCCGATCATTAATCTTAAGGATATGATACCCAAACTGGGTTCTAACAATTTCTGAAACATCTCCGACCTTCGTATTATAAGCTGCTGTCTCAAAAGGATAAACCATGGCAAAAACACTAAAATAACCAAGATTTCCACCAGACTTATCAGCATTTGGCTCTTCAGAAGCTTCCTTTACAAGAGCTACAAAATCCTCGCCTGCCTTCGCTCGGCTATAGATTGCTTTAATTTTATTATAAGCCTTAAGAGTGTCTTGAGGGACATCGTCATATTTTGATAAAATCAATATATGATTCGCATTTATCTCATTTAAACTACGATCGTAGGCTTCTAAACTCAATTCACTAGTTACTTTATTCTCAAAAATATAATTTCTCGAAAGTTGATCTCGATACTGATTAAATTCTGAAATGTATGTTTCGTCTTTATCTAAGTTTTGAGCATAGGCTTCGGCAACTTTAATTTTATAATCAATAAAAAGGTTCAAATATCCTTCAACCTCTTTCTGGGATTCGTCTTTAACCAAATCCAAATTTTTACTGTAAACTCTTTTAAATTCTGAAGTATATACAGGTTTACCATCAACCGTTAATAAAATGTCTTTTTTATTCTGTGAAAAAGACAAGTTTATAAAAAACAGCACTAAAATTGACGCAAGATATTTTTTCATTTTCTTATTAAATAAAGCAATTAGTTTGATTTCCAAAGCCTGTAAATAGGCTTTTTTTGCATAAGGCTACAAAAATAACAAAAAGCTACGGTTACACAAGCGTGATGAACAACCAATTTTTTGGATTATTGGACCCTAAATTATCGTAATTAGTACTGATTTTCGTAAATTGCTAAAGATCAAAAACAAGAGGTTAATGAAATATATTGTAGAAAAAGATATTAGTTTACCTTGCGAAGAGCTTATCAAAAAGGAGAGTAAATAGCGATGCTAGCCAAGACTATGAGTAAAATTAATTTTCCTAAAGAATTTCAATAGCTAATAAATAATGTCAGAACAAATTAAATTAATATGGGACTTTAGAGGTCCAAATGCCGAACCGATAGCGAAGCATCATGCCATTCATCTTGGAGAATTTGCTCAAACCGAAAAACTCAAAAATACAATTCACGGATCTGATCACATCTCAGGAATGCATCATATAGCATATCTTGTAGTCGACCATGAACACATGAATGCACTTAGGGAAAGTTTAAAACCAAACCGAGGCCAAAAGTACGTCAAGTCATGAAAAGTTTCTTTCTGGATAAGTTTGAATATAATTATGCAGCAAATCAGAAAATAATTGCTCTAATTCAAGCATATCCAAATGCATATTCAGAAAAGGTTAGCATATTAATCGGTCATACTATAAATGCTCATAGCTTATGGAACTATCGAATTCAATGCGATGTATCGCCATTTGGTGTTTGGGATGTCTTCAAGATTTCAGAATTAGCAGAACTCGATACAGAAAATTATTTTCACAGTCAGAGCCATATTGACATGTATAATTTAGATAGTGAAGTTAATTATTCAAATTCCGAGGGAAAGGTTTTTTCCAGTGAGATTGCGACTATTCTATTCCACATTATCAATCATAGCACCTATCATCGAGGGCAATTGATAACCGAATTAAAATTACAAGGAGCTCCACCAATTAGCCTCGATTATATTTTCTTTAAGCACTAATTCGTTAACATAATAATAAAATCTTTCGATAACTTCATAATTTACAGTATTATTGCGCAAATTAAAAAGACCCAAGTATTATGAAAATGATAAAATTACTTTTCCTGTTGGTAAGTATTAGCAGTTTTGCTCAATCCAAAGTAGGTACTATAGACATTGACTTTATTATTACAAAAATGCCAGAAATCACAACTGTTCAAAAGCAGCTTGATGATTATAAAAAAGAGCTTGACGTAGATTTTAATAAAAATATGGATGCTTATAATGTGCTAATTAAGGCATATACCGATAACGAAGCCACTTTTACAATAGCTGTAAAAAAACAAAAGCAAGATGAGATTATCACAGCTGAAAATGATCTAGGAAAGTTTCAACAAAATGGTACAAAGTTAATTAGTATTAGGCGAGATGCATTACTACAACCACTCTATCAAAAAATAGGTGATGCCTTAGGAAAAGTAGCAAAAGAGAATACATATACTCAAGTGCTACAAATAGACGAGTACCTTGTTTATTTAGATAATGAATTTGATTTAACCATCCAAGTTTTGAAAGAACTGGGTGTTGAGATAGAATTAAAAGAATAGTAGAGCCTAATATCCCATTAAAGAAGCACCAATTATCTTGAATAATTTGGTGCTTCTTTAGTTATTGTAACATCGTGAGGATGGCTTTCATTAATTCCTGAAGCCGTAATTTTAACGAATCTACCCGTTTCCTTTAATGTAGCAATATCTTTTGACCCGCAGTAACCCATACCAGCTCTTAGTCCACCTATAAACTGTGTCATACTCTCTACTAAATCACCTTTATAATTTACGCGGCCAACAATACCCTCAGGCACTAACTTTTTAATATCGTCCTCCACATCTTGAAAATATCGATCCTTAGAGCCTTGTTTCATTGCTTCGACAGACCCCATTCCTCGATAGGATTTAAACTTCCTGCCTTCATATATAATAGTCTCTCCTGGTGATTCTTTGGTTCCTGCAAGCAGTGATCCCAGCATCACTGAGTCTGCACCGGCGGCTAACGCTTTCGGAATATCTCCAGTATATCGTATCCCTCCATCAGCAATAACAGGGACACCGCTTCCCTTTATAGCTGCAGCTACTTCTAATACTGCTGAAAATTGTGGAAAACCAACTCCCGCGACAACTCTAGTTGTACAAATAGAACCAGGTCCTATCCCTACCTTTACAGCATCTGCACCGGCCTCTACTAAATATTTAGCAGCTTCTCCTGTAGCAATATTCCCAACAACTACATCAAGTTTAGGAAACTTCGCTTTTATATCTTTTAGAACCATAACCACACCTTTTGTGTGTCCATGTGCTGTATCAATAATAATCGCATCAACTTGTGCTTTCACTAAGGCTTCAGCCCGATTAACCGCATCTGAAGTAACCCCTACAGCGGCTGCAACGCGAAGTCTTCCGAATTCGTCTTTGTTAGCTGAAGGTTTCAGAGTTAGTTTTGTAATATCACGGAAAGTAATTAAACCAACCAAGAGCCCCTTGTCATCAACCACTGGAAGCTTTTCAATTTTATTTTCCTGAAGAATCAATTCTGCCTCTTTCAAAGAGGTTCCCGGTGCTACAGTAACCAAGTTTAATGTAGTCATGACTTCACTTAACTTTCGGTCATAGTTTTTTTCAAAACGCAGATCACGGTTGGTAACAATTCCAATCAACTTACCATCGTCGCTAGTAATTGGAATTCCTCCAATACTATACTCGCGCATTGTCCTTTGTGCATCACCAACATTAGCGTCCTTTGATAAGGTCACGGGATCTATGATCATTCCGCTTTCAGCTCGCTTTACTTTGCGGACCTCAGCTGCCTGCTGGGCAATTGACATATTTTTATGTAAAACACCAATACCCCCTTCCCTAGCCATTGCAATTGCCATAGCACTTTCGGTCACGGTATCCATCGCCGCTGAAACGATAGGGACATTTAATGTAATGTTTCTTGAAAATTTTGTTTTGATTGAAACCTCTCGTGGTAAGACTTCGGAATAGGCGGGTACTAATAATACGTCATCGTAAGTAAGACCTTCTCCTAAAATTTTGTTGTCGTGTGTAGTCATTGCAATTAAAATTAACTTCCGAAGAACCGAAAGTGGTTGCTTAATAATTGCGTGCAAATGTACTATTAATTATTGTGATATTGGTAATTGCCTTATATAAATTAACTTTACAACTTAACCTGCAATAGCGCATAAAATGTTCTTGGCAGACTTGGTATAATTCCAGGACCTGGATAACCTGTTGCTCTTCTTGTAAAGTAACTATTGTCGAGCAGGTTATTAATACCAGACTCTAGCTTAAACGACCTGTAGGTATACGATAGAGACAAATCCAGAATATCGTAAGAAGGTATCTCTCCAATTATACCACTCTGGCTTGTTAAGTCTCTAGGCGAATTAGTCGCGTCCGTAAATTGTTTTGATAAATACGTGTATTGTAGACTACTCAAGAAGTTTTTATACCCAAAAGCAAATCCTGTTTTTAGGTTTACTTTTGGTATAAACTCGACTTGTTTGCCTTCTACATTGTTTTCTTGAGAGCTTGTGTATTCACTTTCTGTGTAGGCAAGATTTACAAAGGTATTCAATCTGAAATTTTCGTTCCTTGAAAATGTTTCCCATACATTCCAATCTACAAAACTTTCTATTCCATAGGTTACTGCATCACCAATGTTACCCCTAAAACGTTCATCTTCAATATCACTAACTTCACGCACGATAACTCCTAGTCGATCTTGGTAACTCAATAAAAACACGCCCACATCATATGAAAGATATTTTTTAAAACGCCCACGTGCTCCTACATCAAAAGTATATCCTTGCTCATCTGTAATATTTGGATCTACAGTTAATGACGGATTGGTAATACGTATGTCATTAAATGTAACAGATCTATAGTTCTGACTCACATTTGCATACAACTCAGTAGCACTTGACGCTTTATAACTAGCGCCAATTCCAAACAAAACAAAATTTCGTTCAAAATCACGATTATCTGGGAGGGTTTCATTTAAAATAGGATTTCCTGCCAAATCGAATATAATATTTTTGTAAGCACCTTGGCTTTCCGTTTTGATATACTCTACCCTAACACCTGGTGTGATACTAAATTTTTCTGAAACTTTAAAAATATGTTCACTAAACAATGCAACATTTAAATTAGGGAACTTAAAGTCACTTTGTCTTGCATAATCTGGAAATTCAACATCTGCAAAATCAAAATTAGCATCTGCTCCATTAGTCCCAGGTCCCTGTCGTTCACTATTGTTAGATTGATAATATTTTGCACCTACTAACAGCGTTTGTTCTCTTTGAAACAGTTTATATCGCGTTAGCACTCGACCTTCTGCTCCCCAGTTTTCAAAATTGCCTACAATTAACTCTCTAGGGGCTTCCAAATCGTCTACTTGTGACACTCTGTTCTCTCTAAAACCCACAGATTTTCTGGACGCATCTAATGCAAACACGTTAAGACTCATATCAGTTTTTGAAGATACAGCATGGTCTAAGCGCAGGGAATACAATTTCCAGTTTACATCAAACCAGTTTCTCGTCCTATTACTAAAAGTAGGGTCTTCTTCAAATTGACTATCTGTTAATCCTCCCGCCTGTTGCGCTAGATAGTCTAGAAAACTAAACTCAAACGTAACTTTTGTTCTATCTGTAAAAGCGTAGTCTAAATGTGCATGAGCATTGTATGAATCGAACTGAGAATTAGGCCTAAAATCATTTCCCGTTTTATAATTAAAATAGGTGTAATACCCTAATTTACCAACGGTACCACTTAGGCTGTTGAAACTGGTAAACAGGTCATTACTGCCTATAGATTGACGGGATATCCAATCTATTTTTTTTGTTCTGTTGGGTTGTCTTAATTTGAAATTTATAAGACCCCCAAACTGAGTACCATACTGCAAAGATGCAGCACCTCTCACCACTTCAATTTGATCGATGGCTTCGGCAGGAGGTGTATAATAACTCTCTGGATATCCCAAGACATCAGCAGAAATATCGTACCCATTTTGACGCGTGTTAAAATTAGATGTTCTATTAGGATCTAATCCTCTACCGCCTATATTTAATTGTAACCCTGCGTCATTATTTTCATAAATATTTAATCCTACCACTTGCGCATAAATTTGTCTAGCATTTCCACTTGCCAGGTTTGCGGTAAGATTATCTAATACTACCACTTCACTCTTTTTACCTGCATAAATAGCGGTACCTTCTACTTCTCTTAATTTACGTAGTGCGAATATTCTTTCTTTTCGTTTTGTAATGAGCACTTCACTTAACGTTTCTCCCAAGACTGGTAGTACAAAGGTAAGATTAGTATTTTCTAAAATTTCTTTTATGATTTCCACTACTTCGTATTCAAAAGAAAAAACAACAAAAGTGTAGGTTCCAGTTGGAAGGTTCTCAAATTTAAAAACTCCCAAATCATTTGTTTTTACCGAAGTTGATAAGGTTGTATTATATATTTCGGTATTAGCAATGGGCTTTTTTGTGTCTTCAGAAATTACGGTGCCAGAAATAGTAAACTGTGCCTGAACAGCGGTGAAAATTAGTAAAAAAGGTACAACCAAATAATGGGTAAGGTGCTTCATATATTTTGTTATAATCCTTGAATCGTATCTTTAAAGGCTAAAATCCATTCTTTATGCGCAAAGGTATCTTCCACTTCTAATAAATTAACAGCAGGATCAATATATAGTTGACTTAATCTTCCGTTAAGTGCTACATAACTCTCTACATGCACTGCTATATTTTGATGTCCCTCACTTGCAAAGTGCGTTCCCAAATAATGTGCATACTGAACTATAAAATCGGGTTGTGTGCTCATTTGTTTTTCTTGAAAAACTGTTAAAAAATCACTGTTATTTACAGCAAATTTCTTGCCGCTTAAAGTGTCATTGACAGTAAATTGAGCATATCCTGCTTTTTCCATCAACATCACGCGCCACGAAAAACGGTAGCCTTCTTCGGTCCAAAACAACTCTTCTGGATATACCAAATAACGCCATGGCAAAAGTAACTGAATCACAATAAAAACCCCTACAACATATGGTGCTATTATATAGTTAGTAACTTGGTATATTTCTGAAATTTTAACAGGTTTAAAAAGGCTTAATTTCTTTAACATTTTAGAAAAAAACGAAAGAACACGCTCATGGAACGACGAATCAAAAAAGATAAGCGCGCTTACAATCATAATATACGGAAACATGCCTATCGGAAATAATATCCGGGTTAATATATGAAAAACAACTACCAAAATAAAAGCAATAGAACGAGAAGGCTTATAAAGTAATAAAAAAGGAATGGCTAAGTCATAAAAGGCGCCTCCCCAACTAAAGGCATAATGTATCCATTCTTGTTGTAGAATATCTCCTAAAAAAGGAATGTCATACTTAGATGGCAACCAAATTTGTAACGGCATAGCTTCCAACAACCAATCGCTATTTAATTTAGCAAGACCAGCGTAAAAATAAACTATACAAAGTAGTAATTTAATGCTGTAAATAGTCCAAGCAGGAACACTATCCACTCGTGCTTTTTTGATACGTATTGCATCTATTGAATAGTAACAATTAGCAGGTAAGAAAATAAGAAGAAAACTTAAACAGCTTATAAAGTAATAATGATTCAGGTAGGTTGTCTTATCCAGTAACTCTATGTAGGTAAAACTTAAGAAAAACAGAATGATTGCTATTCTATATTTATATCCTATAGCTACACAAAAAGCCGCCAAACCGCAAATAACAAATAACAAATAGGTGTAATTTCCTAAAAGCGGCAACCAATCGAACCCGTAAAACGAAAAAGCAAATGTAGGTTCTATGTATAAGGTATCTATCCAACCATAACTCCAAAAACGAATAATACTCCCTAGCATCATGAAACCAAACAAAATACGAAAGACCGCCAATGGGGCGGCCTTTGTTTGTTTAGTAAGATATGAATAGTATTTTGCTTGCATTAATCGCCATCTGCATCTACGTAGTTAACATCGATACTTAGAGCTTGTAACATGTCTACTTTCATCAAAATCACATTGCGCTGTAGCTCATCATAGGTTTCTAGCATTTTACTATTATCGCTCTCTATTTGAACAACAAAATTAGCTTGCAAGCGATTAACCTTAACTTGTGCCGTTTCAAATTGAGTATTAATGAGAGAACTTAAGTCACTCCCATTTTTCACTGTATTTAGTACATCTAAATAAGCTTTTAAACTACTTCCATTTGTTCCGGTACTACCGGTACCAATAAAGAAGTTTTGTACTGCTGCTAAGGCAGTTTCTAACAATTGTTTAGAATTCTCTTGGCTGTATAATGCTTCTACATTTTGAGGGAGCGGACTTCCAGAAAACACACCTGCAGGAATGCCAACTTTTCCGGCTCGCAAAGCTTTTTCGTAATAAAATAAAAATGCGTTTACCGTTTGATCTACTGCGCCAGATGCAGAAGAACTTGTGTTAGTAATATACGTTTCTCTAAATCCATTATCCCAATCAGATTTTACTTCGGCAGTTAGCGACTGCATGGTTTGTACAAGATCTGTGAAATACGCTTTATAGTTATCCGCTTCATTACTCACGGCAAAAAAAGCAATAATTTCTTCATCAGTCCCTAAACCGTACAATAAATAATCTACAGCTGGGAATCCTTGCACATCTATGGTTGATGGTAATTCCAAATCCCAAGCTCCGCTCAGCACTAATTGATTTAGTTCTGTGGTATTTGTTGGGTAAACATTCAAACGATTTCGAAAATTTAATTGCTCAGCTCGACCAATTTCAAACATGGATACTGTTTGAAAAGCTTGGTAAGCATTTAACCACGAACTTCTGGCGTTTGCAAGTGAACTTGCAGAAGGTGCAGCAACAAAATCGTCTGCAGCAACTGACAATGTGTTTAAAGAAGTTTCAAGAGCTGTATACCCTGGTTGGATAAAATTATCTACCCAGTGTACCAACATGGCATTACGATTAAACGTATCTGAAGGCGTTGTATCTTCCGCGGTATCATCTCCTCCACAGGATAGAAAAAGCAGCACTGAAAACAATAAAGCAAAGGGAGTATATTTCATATTTCTTTTTTTTTGCAAAAATAATTAAAAGCAACTGTTTTTCATTGTACCAGAGCGATTGCTTTTTTTATGCAAGCTTATTTTTAATTTGTACTAGCTGCTTGGGCAACTGTAAAGCTAAACTTTGCCGCAATTGCTTCAGAAATAGCATCTAATGTTGCAGGAGTAACGTCCCACAAACCATTAGCACCATCATTCATTAGATCTGCAACAAAACCATCAACCTCAGATTTTGTAAACAATGCCGTTCCAGTTGCGATATCTCTTGTAAAACGCAAACTAGTTAGAAAGCCATATCCTTCAGAAAGATCATGGAAAGCCGCACCAAAGCTATTATTTTCAATGGCCATTTTACCATTTTGTAAGTAATAGATGGCACGAATAGCAATTACTTCAGATATTTTTTGTTGTAAAATAGCTGCTTGTGCATTTCTAACTTCATAGTTTTTGGCTACTATAGCGGCTCTACCCAATTTAAAAGCATCAAAGATTTCTTGAGCAATACCCTCGAAATTTGTATCGCTCTCTACTTTACCAACATATTTGTTTAAAAAACTATCTGCTTCTCCAATAGTGGGAACAGGGTTTACAAGATCTGTAGCGGTGCCAAATAAATATCCGTATCCTTCATCCCACTTATGCTCCATAGTAGTATATGGCTCATCTCCATCTAGTACATCGTTATTATTATTTTCTACATTACTTTCTGCGTCCAATACAGAAGCACTTAAATAGTTGTTGATAATTTGATCTGTCATTAAAGCACCTATAAGTCCTTTAGCAAATACCTGATTGTATTCTAATCCTTCTGCAGATACGTATCTTGTAGATGAACCATCTGCTATTTGACCTGCAACTCCTGCGGAAGCTGCTGTATTCCAGTTTGGAAATACCTCTTGGGTCTGCGAATTGATGTACGCATCAAATTGTACTTTAATGGCTGTTGCCTCAGTCGCATTAGCACTAAAAAAATCTGTGGATGCAGCTGCTTTACTACGTGCATTTTTTCCAGATTCATTTAAAGAAGTGTTTCCAAAATCTACAGCTCCTACTTGGTGATCGAACATTGCTTGAAGAGAAGACTGTGAAGCATTGTCCTGATCATTAAATGCACTTATAATTTCTTCTGCCATCAAAATACGAGTTGTTTGACCGCTAAAAAAAACGGTAGACACATTGTTTCTTGTGAATGTATAATCTACAGGAACTTCTACAGGAATCACCAAAACATTTGGTGTAGTGTCATCACTGCTACAAGAGACAAATACTGTGGCTATAAAAATGGGAAGTATGGCTAATATTTTCATGTTAATTTTATTTAGACTAATTACAAATAGTTGATTCTTTTAAGCGGCAAAAATAAGGACATGTTTCGGTTTACGCAAGTTTATTTAGATTAGTTTTAAATAAGGAATATTAATAAAAAGCAACTATCTGGTTTATAGCTATTTTTAGAAAAAAAAAGATTCAAAAGAATGAAGACTACCAATTATATATACTATTTTTCCACCTTGATTTAGATATTAATTGATGTAACTTTGGTATTAAGCATATAGGGAGTTTTAATAAAGTACCTTATCATAGTATTATTTATCTCTTGATATTAGCCTTAGCTTTTGCAAATGTCATTACATTGCTTTTGTTTCAATTAAAAAATTATAGTGTACTTAGACTTTTTTATTCCGTTACCATACAATGACTACAGATATGAAAATAAACAAGCCAGCGCCTATTAACGCTGGAGAAAAAGCAACGCTGTTCACTAGCGTTACAGACATAAAGAGTACCATTCAAGTATTAGAGGCCAATAAACCTGTTGTAATAACTGCTTTTACAGTAATGGTTTGTCACTCCTTAAGGCCTTGAAAATTCATCTTAAAAGAAGGTTCCTAATATCTCTTTTCAGGAACAGCGGAAGTATCGCGCGGCATACAATAAATTATCAAATCTTATTTTAATAGAAATTGTAGGACATAATTTGATTGTTAAAAAAGCGCCATTTATTGGTTGGTTAGAAAAATTGTATCCAGAAACGAGTGATTTCTTATTGCCTTTTCCTCAAATACTAGGCTTAAATAGTACTTGGCAATTTTATAAAAAAGGAGTTTCTATCCCTATATTAAGAAATAAAATGCATCCTTATTATGACACTTATTTCCCTACACGTTTTGATCATTGGGAACTTTTTGACCAATGGCTAAAACGCTATGACGGACCTAAAAAACGGCAATAGATGTTGGAATTGGGAGCGGCGTGCTTTCTTTTCATCTGAAGAAGAAATTGAACTTTGGATACTTAGCCATATGTAAGCTGTTGATATACGGTCATAATTATTTCTAACTTGAAGTACGTTGTAACTCATTACTTAGCTAATTCAGCCATTTCTTTTTGATAAGCAATTCGAAGCATTTGTGCCCATTGTGTTAAGGCTTTGGCATCTTCTTCTGGCAATTGTCCATGAACCCAAGTGTACGAATCTAGTGGCATCTCTCCTTCTTCTACAAACTCAATAAGTTCTTCTAGTTTATGGTCTTTACGTTTGGCGCTGTATTTTCCCCAAGCAGATACGTTAAAATGCTTTTTACCATCTTTAACATGGTCTGCCAACCAATAATTAACAGGTGCTACTTCTGCATACCAAGGATAGTTGGTTTGGTTGCTGTGACAGTCATAACAATTAGTGCGTAAAATGGCAGCCATTTCTGGAGTGGGTTTGGTTTCATTTTCAAAGACTGCTAAAGTTTCGTAGCCAGCATTATTTTTGGTTGGACGTATAAACTGCATGATGATGAAAGCAGCTAAGGCAACAATGAGAAAATATTTCAGAAGTTTTGGCATGATTAATTATTTTAAAGATTTAATATAAATGATTACAGCCCCTCGTATATCATACGCCGGCTCAAAAGTAGTAGCTATATAAATATTTTTAACCCCCGGGTTCTCTGGCGTTAAAAAAGGAATATCATACCCTTTTAATAAGTAATTACTAAAAGCTATAGAATATATTTGAGTAATATTAATAGCTTGGTCATTGAAAAACCAAGTGTCAAATTTTTGAGTAAATCCGTATCGTTGCAGATATGCACCCGTTCCTTTTTTGGATTCTCCAAAGTCTAAAATCTCAATGAGCAATTGCCCTGTAAGATCTACTTTAAGTACATCACCCCCAAATGGTAAAACTCTAAATATATCAATACTAGTTATATCTCCAGTAAGCATATCATCGATTCGAAATGAACCCCCATTAACCAGAGCCCCATCAACAGGTTCGTTAAATGAAGCTGCCATTGCAGCCCCTATTATATCACCAAAATTTGTCTGTATTTCTCTATTAGCGATATCGGTAGCATCTAATGGTGTTGTTGCTTTATAAATAACTTCATTGGGATTTGCAACTACCTCACTAATCTTATTTTCTAAAACAGCACTCCACCTAGCCACTATCTCAGTTACCTTCGGCTCTGAAGCTATTTTCTCATCAATCGGAAACAAACGTGAATCAATCTTCAGATTTTTGTTCACCTTATTAAATTCGAAAGTATGAATATAAACAGTTTTAGCGTTCGCGTCAGCTTTTGCTATAATAGCATTTTCCGAGGAAACTAACATAGCATTATGTTCATGACCACCCATAATAAAACGCAATTTGGGGAGTCTTTTCGTTAAAGCGATATCTTGTTCTATTTCCAAATGCGTAAGTCCAATAACAATATCAACATTTTTCTCTAAACTATAATATGCTTTTTCAGCTTCGGAAAAAATATCCCCATAATCCACGAAGTCTATAGAATTGGACGGTATTGTAACACTGAAAAAACCAACCTTTAACTCCCCACCATTTCCATCATCCACCATAATGATATGTGAATTATTTACCGTTTCCCTTGCGTTACTTCGCTGCAGGGTAAAAGGTCTAGAGCCATTTTCCGTTTTTTGCTTCACATTGGCAGACGTCCATTGAAAATTAGACTCATTTATTCGCTTCTGAAGCGCTTCTTCGCCAATATCAAACTCATGATTTCCAAAAGTCACCAAATCAAAATTCATAGCATTCATGACCTCAATCATGTGCTTTCCATTGATCCGTTCTCCATTGACTTTAATAGCCCCTAACAATGACGGATTTAGAAAATCACCAGCCATCACTAAATAAGTATTCGGATTAACCTTCGCCACCGAATCTCTAACGTGCGCCACTCTGGCCATCCCCCCATATTGACCCCCGCTTAACGGAGCGATTTCATAGACATCATTTAGTTGTATTATTTTAAAAGTGACAGCTCCTTGCGCTTCACCTATATTGTAAGCAGATTTTGTCGTTTTACAGCTAGTAAGGACAACAAATAATACCGAAAAAGCGAGTAAAATAACATTTCTCTCAATTTTTCTTAAGAGAAATTGATTACCTTTTACAGATCCCATTTGTGGTTGAAATTTCATTTCAATGGTATTGATTAAATATTTTAGAAGCTTCATTATGCGAACTTTCGAAAGACATAGGATTGAGATTACTATCCACTTTTTTTGAGGTAAAATAGCTTAGCATCTTTTCGGTAGGCATATTTCCAGTTAATTCATCTTTAGCCATTGGGCAACCACCAAACCCTTGGATAGCACCGTCAAATCTTCTACAACCTGCTTCATATGCCGCATTCACTTTCTCGTGCCAAGCGGTTGGCGTCGTATGAAGATGCGCACCAAATTCTATGTGTGGGTATTTAGGAATCAACTGTGAGAATAGGTGCGTTATTATATCCGGTGTTGAAGAACCAACCGTATCGCTTAGCGACAATATCTTAACGCCCATCCCAGATAATTTTTCCGTCCAATTTCCAACAATATCAACATCCCAAGGATCTCCATAAGGGTTTCCAAAACCCATAGAAAGGTAAGCAACTACTTCTTTGTTATTCGCTCGAGCTAAATCTAAGATCGCTTGTAAGGTATCTATAGACTGAGCAATTGTTTTATGCGTATTTCGCATTTGAAAATTTTCGGAAATTGAAAATGGGTAGCCCAAATATTGAATTTCAGGATGTATAACAGCCGATTCAGCACCTCTTAAATTTGCTACGATCGCAAGTAATTTACTTGTAGTAGCACTCAAGTCTAAACCTGCCAAAACCGCCGATGTGTCTTGCATCTGCGGAATTGCTTTTGGTGACACAAAGCTTCCGAAGTCAATAGTATCAAATCCGCAACGGAGCAATGATTGAATATATTGTATTTTCTTTTCTGTAGGAATCCAATCCTTTATACCTTGCATGGCATCCCGAGGACATTCTATTATTTTTACGCTTTGCATTAAACCAAAGATATAAATTACTTAGCATGCTAGCATCTTTTGATGTGCAAATTATGGTGTCAAAATATAAATTGAAATTCCGACGAACACAATGATCTGAAGCCACTTCATAACCCTTCCTGCCGATTTCTGTTTTATCATAAATTGCTTTATACTACCCGCTAATAAAGCGAGAGAACTGAAGAGTAAAAACGAAACCAGCATAAATGTAGCTCCCAGAGTAAAGAACTGAAAAACAGTATTTTTCGTCGTATCCCACAGAAATACCGGGAAAAAAGCTAAAAAGAAAATCATTACTTTGGGGTTCACAAGATTCATAAAGACGCCTTGCTTAAAGAGTTTCCAGTTTGATTTTTTTGGAGCACTGTCGGAAAAAGTAACACTGGCATCACTTTTATAAACGGTATATGCTAAATAGAGTAAATATAAGGCTCCAAATATTTTAATTCCATAAAATATACTTTCCGAAGCAGTGATCAAAGCAGATACCCCAAATGCCAATAAAGCAGTATGCACAATGCAACCACTTATAAGTCCAGCAGTCGTTGCAATACCAGCTTTAGTGCCATTTACTAATGATTGAGTAATGACATATATATTATCTGGTCCCGGGGAAAGTGCTAATACTAATGTTGCAAATGAAAATGAGACTAGTGCTTCAAGCATTCAACAAAAATACATTTTTAAAAGTAAGACTGATAACACCAAACGACCTATGCGAAGGGCATTGCTTTTTTTTGTTATTTTTTTTACAAAATACTTCCCTCGTATTTGCACAGTGATCCACCGCAACTTATACCGATGCTTTTGACAGTAACTGTATACAACCTGCCCACCCTTACTTGAGCGGTAACTTCCATCGACTGCACCTCTTGCATACCCTCGCTTCTATGATTGCTATTCGCACCGATTGGATGATAGCCATTAATAGTATTTCGAAAATCGATGGCACTTGCGAATGGGATAACAAAATTGTTTTAGATCTATTTAAACAAACAAAAACCTATATTAGGCCGTTTAATATCAGCATCTTATACGTTATATTGATTGGCATTTTCTCGTATCGTAGTCTTACTTTCAACGGTTATCTCTGAACCTTCAGCAAGCATTACTGATTCTGGTTTCATTTTATTTAAAAACTCAAAATCCTTTCCATAAACAATCCCAAAATCAACTTTTATTTCAGAACTTTCTACCCTATATTGTTTCCATTTTGGATGTGTAACTTCATATTCATTGGTAACTGAATCGTTCACTTTTGCGTATCCCCAATAATGTTCGGTTATAAACTCAGTTTCACTATTTTCTATAATTTCTGAAGCTTTTAAAGCTGCCACAATTTTGAAAGATTGCCACACCCTATTCTTTTTCCATTGATATTCTACAGTTCTATTTGTAATGTTTTCTTCCCACTTATGTCGCATTGGCAATGTTTCATAGTGCTCTTTGTAGATTGTATTTGCGATAAAAGTTAGCGCAGGTTTAGGTACGATTTCTTTAATAAAAACAACACCGCGTTTCCAAGTGTTATTTTCAAATCGTTTGACATAAAATCTCAGGTTTACTTCTTCAAAATTAATGTGAAATGGAATTTTTACTCCTAATATTTTGGTATCTAAGAACATAAACCCTATTAAACTGACAAAACATTTATTTTCCCATAAATCGAGTTCAGTTCCAGCTGGAACATATTTTGAAAGACTACTCGGATTAATTACATAATTCGCGACGGCTAATTTTCTCCATTCTGCATTTAAAAAACTCATTTTTATTTTTGTTTTAATGACAAGCAACATCCGTTTTTATCGAAGTTTACTTTATGCGTGTTATATATGTTTTCAATAAAGAAATGGCAGATAGATTTCTTAAGCTTTAAACAATGCTTTATTAATGTCTTTAATTAGTTGAGGGCCTTCGTAAATAAATCCACTATATAGTTGAACCAAGCTCGCTCCCGCTTCTATTTTTTCCAAAGCATCGTCGGAACTATGAATGCCTCCTACCCCGATAATAGGGAACGCTTTATTACTTTTTTCTGAAAGGAATCTAATAACTTCAGTTGCTCTTTTTCCTAAGGGCATTCCGCTCATCCCTCCAGTTTCTTTTTTATTTTCTGAAGAAAGTCCTTCTCGTGAAATCGTTGTGTTAGTTGCAATGACTCCGTCAATTTTTGTTTCTGCTACAATATCAATGATATCCAATAATTGTTCATCAGTCAAATCTGGAGCTATTTTTAAAAGTATTGGCTTCGGATTTGATTTTTTATAATTTGCTTTATTCAAAGTATTTAACAAGGCCGTTAGAGGCTCCTTATCCTGAAGGGCTCTTAAATTTGGCGTATTAGGAGAACTCACATTTACAACAAAATAATCCACATAATCGAACAGCGCTTCAAAACAAATAAGATAATCATTCACTGCCTCCTCATTAGGCGTTGTCTTATTCTTCCCAATATTTCCACCTATTAAAACTCTAGGACTATCATTCCCACTCTCTTCTTGTTTGTTTTCTTTTAATCTTAATACTGCTTGATCAACACCTCCATTATTAAAACCCATTCTGTTTATAAGCGCAGAATCTTCTTTAAGTCGGAAAAGTCTTTTCTTAGGATTCCCTCCTTGGGGTTTTGGAGTAACGGTTCCTATCTCAATAAATCCAAATCCGAAATTGGACAACTCCTTATATAACTTTGCATCTTTATCGAATCCCGCTGCCAGACCAACAGGGTTTGGAAACTTAAGTCCGAAAACATCACGTTCTAAGCTTGAATTTTTAATTTGATACATACTTCGGAAGAGGCGTCCGAAACCTAAACTACTTAGAAGACGAATAAGTGAAAAGGTAAAATGATGTATTCTTTCGGGATCAATCGCAAAGAAAATTGGTCGAATAAGAGCTTTATACATAGTATTGTTTAAAATAATTACAAAGGTACGGAGCTAGGCGTCAATTTAAAAGATAATTAATCGAAATAGGAAAAGGCTCCCCATTTGAATGGGCAGCCTTTTCTATAATAACATCACCAATTTATAGGTGAATTAAAAACACTATACTATTGAAGTCCGAAACTCAATCTTGCGAATAAGTATCTTCCTCCGATTCCAAATTGTTGTGCTCTTCTAGACCAATCAAATCTTCCACTACTTCTGTTATTTTGATCTCCTGCAGTTCCAGGCTCTAAATCTTGAGCGGCTCTGTCTGGAAAGACATCTAAAAGGTTATTAGCTCCAACAGTAACTGTTAAAGCCTTCGTAACCTCATAGCCTATAGAAAGATCCGTAACTACTTTGGATCCAAACACCTGCTGACGATCTATATTGGTTGTAGCTTCTGTAACTTCTCCAAAAAATACATTTCTTAAAAATACATTTAGTTTTCCTGATGTAAATGAATTGGATAAATTAACCTTGGTTCTCGGAACAGCCTCCTCTAAATAAACACGACTGTCTTCAGGAAAATATGTACCAACCAAACCTGCACTTTCTAGAACTCTAGACGCCTTGATTTGACCAACTTGCTTTGTTTTTGATAAGGTAGCTGAAAGATCAGATTTTAATCCCATATTCCCTCCAAATCTAACTTTATGTGTTATGACTATATCAATCCCTTTTGATTCAGTATCGATCGCATTGGCAAAGAAGGATGCAGCTGTTGCATTAGCTTGAGACAATAGATTATCAAGTTCGGTACCTGTACCCGGCCCTTTAAATTGACCTGTATAAACAACTCTGTCGTCAATAGCTACAAAATAACCATCTAACGTTAAGCTAATATTTAGTTCAGGGAGTTTTGCTGTAAATCCAACACTTATACTTTTAGATGTCTCTTCTTTTAACTGTGGAATTCCTAATAAGGCTGCTGGTCTACTGTCATTAGCAAAAGTACCAACCTCTTGTGGGTTCCCGTTTTGATCAAAAATCGTTGAGGTAGAATTGAAATTTAACTGATGAAGAGATGGTGCTCTAAAACCAGTATTACCTGCCGCTCTTAAATTAAAATTATCATTTATTTTAAAAAGTGTCGCCAATTTGAAATTAGCTGTACCTCCAAAATCCGAATAATTTTCATAACGCGTTGCAAAACTCACTAATAAAGATTCGGTAAAGTCGGCTTCTATGTCAAAATATCCCGCAACACTATTTCGGCCTCTATTTAACTCATTTTTTGGACTGAATCCAGGGAAAACTTGAGATCCTCCTGGTCTGGAAGATCCAAAAAAGTCCTTTGCAGGAACTTGAGATGCAAGCGTTATAGCTTGTCCATCTGCCGTGTATTGAGAATAAGATGCTTCTTCTCCAGCTTCAATCTCATAAATTTCACTACGATACTCACCTCCAAAAGCAACGTTTACACCACTTAAAATATCATCATAGAATTTACTAACATCTAAGTTAGTTGTATTTTGGGAAAAGCTAAATCCTCCAGCATCAAAGGTTGTCGGAGACGCGTTTTGAAGTGATGCATTAAATGTATTTCCAATAGTATAAAGAAACTTATTCTTACCATAAGTGTTACTAAAGTCAATATTCCACCCAGATCCTATAACACCCTTAATACCAACTGCTATCGACTGATCCAATATTTTTGAATTAATTTCTGGCAAGAATCCATTATTATATGCAGGCGTATATGTTCTACTTTGGTTTGGTAATCTATAAAAACCAGCAGAATTTCCAGTTCTTGAACTTATACCTGCAAACGAGTATATTTCTGTATCATTATCATCAACCGGAAGTGAAAAGTTAGCGAAAAATCGCCCACCTCTAACTTCAGATTGCCCAACTCTCATGTTAAAATCTTTTCTCTCAAGACCTCTGGCGGCGAGTTCGGCAGCTGTATTATCTGCACTTAGTATAGCCTGAAGATCTGTCTTTGTAGCCGTTGGACTTAAATTAAAACCGGCTTGGTTTCCAAATTGGATAACATCACTAACATCATCATCTAGTAAATTGGCAATATTATATCCAGCGCTACTAGCAACTCTTTCTATCGTATTATACTGATTGAAAATATTTCCTTCCCATTCCTTCATACGACTGTAAGGCTGTCTGTAGTCAAAATCACCAGAAAGGTTAAGCGAACCACCTCGTTCTCCAACAGCAACACCATAGTTGGCGCTTACATTGATCGTTCCGCCATCGACACCACCAGTTTGATTATTAGAATTTTCACTGAAATTCGCTCCTGAGGTTACGTTAAGAAGAAGTTCATTGACATTATCGTTAAGGACAATATTTATTACTCCAGCGATGGCATCAGATCCATATTGTGCCGCAGCTCCATCTCTCAAGACTTCAATTCTCTTAATAGAAATAGCAGGAATTGCGTTCAAGTCGGTTCCTACACTACCTCGCCCAAAGGTTCCATTTACATTAACCAAAGACGAATTGTGACGCCTTTTACCATTAACCAACACCAATACTTGATCTGGACCTAATCCTCTTAAGGATGCTGGGTCAATATGATCAGTACCATCTGAAATAGTCTGAGTGTTTGATGTAAACGAAGGCGCAACATAATTTAAAATCTGATTTAAATTAACTTGCGGTCCTGAAGTAATAAGTTCCTGCATTGAAATAACATCAACAGGTACAGCAGAGTTAACTGCAGTTCGATTTGGATTACGCGTCCCTATTAAAACTATTTCACTAAGGGACACTCCAGAACTCATTTGTAAATCCATGGTGCTGCCAGTGACCGTAACATCTTTGGCTTCGAATCCAACATAAGAAAAAGTCAATACAGCCCCATTGGCTGCTTCGATAGAATATTTTCCATCAAAATCTGTGATGGCACCAGTTGTGGTACCTTTTACAATAACGGAAACCCCAGAAAGAGGCTCGGACGTTTCATCGGTAACAAGTCCTGAAACTTGTTGTGCGCTTACCGTAACTATGAATAATAAGCATAATACAGTGAGGATTAAGTTGTTTTTTTTCATGAAGTTTGTGTTTGTTAATTTTAGGTTTAATAATTGTTATGTAATATACGGAAAATTTAAAAAACTTACTCTGTCACAGATTTTTTAATAGTTTTAATGACTAATCTTTATCTTTGGTGAAAAACATTATATGATTCAAAAGCAGCATCTTATTGATCGTTTTATTCGTTATGTCACCGTAGATACTGAAAGTGATCCGGAGAGTAAAACCACTCCTAGCACCAAAAAACAATGGAATCTAGCCAATGCCTTGGTTGAAGAATTAAAGCAAATCGGTTTACAGGAAGTGACTATAGACGAAAATGCCTATATCATGGCCACCCTTCCGAGTAACGTTTCTCACGATGTACCAGTAATCGGTTTTGTATCTCATTTTGACACTACACCAGATTTTACTGGAGCCAACGTAAAACCTCAAATAATTGAAAATTACGATGGAAAGGACATTGTTTTAAATAAAGCAGAAGATATCATTCTATCTCCATCCGATTTTGATGACCTCCTTCTATACAAAGGTCAAACTCTTATAACAACTGATGGAACAACCTTATTAGGCGCAGATGATAAAGCTGGCATAGCTGAAATAATTTCCTCGATGGAATATTTAGTAAATCATCCCGAACTTAAGCACGGTAAAATAAGAATAGGTTTTACACCCGATGAAGAAATTGGACGGGGAGCACATAAATTTGATGTAAAGAAATTTGGAGCTTCTTGGGCATATACCATGGATGGCAGCCAGATTGGTGAATTAGAATATGAAAATTTTAATGCCGCTGGTGCGGATGTTACTATTAAAGGAAAAATTGTTCATCCTGGTTATGCTAAAGGCAAAATGATAAACAGCATGTATATTGCTACAGAATTTATTAACTCTTTGCCGAGATTGGAAACCCCCGAACACACTGAAGACCGGCAAGGGTTTTTCCATCTACATAACATGAAAGGTGAAGTAGACAGCACCAAACTGCAATATATTATTCGCGATCATGACAGAAGTCATTTTGAAGCTCGCAAAGAGGTGGTTCAAAAACTAGCCAATGATATAAATGAGCAATACGGGAACCAGGTAGTTTCTGTTGAGATAAAAGATCAATATTATAATATGCGGGAAAAAGTTGAACCGTTGATGCATATTGTAGACATTGCAGAAGACGCTATGAAAATGGCAGGTATAAAAGCATTGATTAAGCCTATTCGTGGTGGAACTGACGGCTCTCAATTAAGTTTTATGGGATTACCATGCCCAAATATATTTGCCGGAGGTCATAATTTTCATGGCAGGTATGAATATATACCCGTTGAAAGCATGTTAAAAGCAATAGAAGTGATTGTAAATATTGCGCAATTAGTCGCCAAAAACGAAGAATAAAAAGCTATAAATAAAAAAAAACCTTCAACTTTCGTTGAAGGTTTTTTTTGCACAAACTTGTTTGCTATTTCTTTTCGGGAGGGTTTAACTTTTTACTCATCTCCATCGATAAAGCAGAACGTTCAAATTTCATTTTTCCAGCACCAGATTCAAGAATACAGGTACCATCATCGTTCAAATTTAGAACTTTTCCGTGTAAGCCACTTTTGGTTACTACTTTATCTCCAACATTAATTTCAGCGTTGAAATTTTTTTCCTGTTTCTGCTTCTTCATTTGAGGACGTATTAAAAATAAATACATCACCAAAAAAAGAAGAATAATTGGCAAAAAGCCTTGAATTTGCTCCATGTTTTAGTTAACTAAAAATAATTATTTAATGGGAACAGCTCCATTAGCTGCACCTTCCTTAGCGTTTACGAAGGCCTTAATTACTAGAGCCTCTTTTCCTTTTGCAGTATTTGCAGTAATCGTAATTGTTTTACTCACTTGGTTTTTACCACTACCATTAAATTTTACAAGTAACTCACCTGATTCTCCTGCAGCAACTGGTGCTTTAGTATATTCAGGTACCGTACAACCACAACTACTTTTTGCATCAACAATTACCAAAGGAGCAGTTCCTGTATTTGTGAATTTAAAAATATGTTCAACTCCTGTTCCGCCTTCAATGCTTCCAAAGTCCCATTCAGTTTCTTCAAATGTCATAACAGGTTGTTCTCCAGCTTTAGCGTCACGATCTGCAGCAGCAGCAACATTTTCTACATTTACTTTATCAACAGCCTTTTCTTTGCAAGATGTGAAAGCAAATATCGAGAGTACTGCTACTATTAAAATTGATTTTTTCATTTGGATTTAAATTTAAATTTTTTGAAAAGCAAAAATACTTAATTTTTTAAGTTTATTGAAGCCCTCTCCCTATTTTATTTAACTTCTTTGAAATTTCAAACTCTTTAACCAGTTTATCCAGGATTCCGTTAATAAAAATACTGCTTTTTGGGGTTGAGTATTCTTTCGAAATTTCCAGATACTCATTAATGGTTGCTCGAACTGGTATAGAAGGAAAGTGAAGAAATTCAGCTATTCCCATTTTCAGAATAATAAAATCCAAATCGGCAATGCGGTCTTGGTCCCAATTAGGGGTTTTTCCATCTATCTCTGAAGAAAGTTTTTCTTCATTGAGAACCACTTTGCGGAGCAACTGCAACGCAAATTCCCGATCTTCGATATCTTTATAAAGATTTGGAATTAGAATGCTTCCTACGCTCTTTTCTGAAATTTTTCCTAGCATTTTAACCATCGCTGTATTGACAATAGGAAAATCGTCAATCCATGTAAGACGCTTATCTTCTAAATACTCATACAACTTTTCATTTGGAGCAATAACCTCCTTATAAACCTTGGAAATGAAATTTTGATCTTCGGCAAAAGATGTATTTGCTTTTAGAAGATAGGCATCATACCAATCTTTTTCCCTAAGCTCTTTGAATAAGATACCAACATACTCCGTATCCTGTGCCCAATAATTAAGCCCTTTCTTCTTAATAGTTGCTTCTAATATGGCGTTAGAGTCTATTAAAAGAAGAACTTTATTTTCAATAAATGTTCTGCTAGGATTTTTTTCAAGGTCTGTGGCTAAGTGTTTCTTTTTAGAAACGTCGAGGTAATTTTCAGCGTGATCGCGCATTTCAATCATTAACTGAAGCATTAACAAATACAAATCATGCATTTGGTCTATGCTGTAAAAAAGGAATTTTTCTTGCTTACTAAGTTCAGAATGTTCATTCTGATTTAATGCATAAATAGATTGTAATACTTTTACTCTAATATGTCTTCGTGTAAGCATATGTTTAAAGAACTTTAATATATTAACGGAGTCTAAATATTAATTTAGATGCCGCAAAGGTATCATAAAAAAACTGAAAATTACTTTTCTTTTCTTCTAGCGTTGATGCGCATCTGAGCAATATCCATTGCCGCTTGTTGTGCTGTTATCCCGGTCGTTTGAGCGCTATTCAGTATTTCTAAGGTTGTGTTATAAATATTTTCAGTTTTACGAATAATTTCTTGTCGGCCGTAATTTTCAAGTTCAGCAAACACATTAATAACACCGCCAGCATTTATTAAGAAATCAGGAGCATATACTATTCCTTTTTCCTGAAGCATCAAACCATGCCTATTTTCATCCGCAAGTTGATTGTTCGCAGCACCGGCAATAACTTTAGCCTGAATAACACTTATCGTAGCATCATTTATTGTGGCTCCTAAGGCACAAGGAGCATAGATATCCATTTTTTCGGAGTATATATTATCACCGTTATAAATTTCAACGCTGTATTTATCGCGAATCACTTCCAATCTATCTCGATCGATATCATCAATAAAAACCCTTGCACCCTCATTAGTGAGGTTCTCGACCAAAGCTTCTCCCACGTTACCAATTCCTTGTACATAAACAACCTTGTCTTCCAAGACATCGCTGCCGTAAGCAAAATTTGCAGCAGCTTTCATCCCCATAAACACACCGTAGGCCGTAATTGACGATGGATTTCCTGCACCTCCTTTATCTTCCGAGATTCCCGTTACAAAAGGTGTAACAGTTCGCACTAGATCCATATCTCTGGTCTCCATCCCTACATCTTCCGTGGTTATATATTTTCCGCCTAAAGAATGAACAAATTCTCCAAAACGAAGCATTAATTCGGGAGTCTTTTGAGTTTTGGCATCTCCGATAATTACCGCTTTACCGCCTCCAAGGTTTAAACCAGTAACGGCAGATTTAAAAGTCATCCCGCGCGACAATCTCAAAACGTCATTAAGAGCATCCCATTCGCTGTCATATTGCCACATTCTGACACCCCCAAGAGATGGTCCCAAAACGGTTGAATGAATTCCAATAATTGCTTTTAATCCCGTATCTTTGTCGTTGCAAAAAACAATTTGCTCGTGATCATCGAAAGAGGCTTTCCCAAAAACGGGGGCCATTTTTTTAAGCTCACCTGAAGTCAATATTTCAGTAATCATAATTTAATTGATTAAGACATCCATAAAAAAGAACGCGCAAAAATAGTGGTTAACTAACTTCCCAACAAATGAATTAATGTTAAATACTAATTTGCTAATATTTTTTAATGCATAAATGAAAGAGCTACAGCATCTCAACCGCTATTTTATTAAATACCGATGGCGCCTTATTTTTGGTTTATTGATTACTATTATAGCAAGAATTTTTGCGCTACTAACTCCAAAGTTTATTGGAGACTCTGTTGATATTGTTGAGAAATATATCAATGGTGATATTTTAGAACTTGCAGAAGTTGAATCAGAATTATTGACAAACATCCTGCTTATTCTTGGCACCACTTTACTTGCTGCATTTTTTACTTTCTTAATGAGACAGGCTATAATAGTTGTCTCAAGATATATCGAATTCGATCTTAAAAATGAAATATTTCAGCAATATGAGCGCCTTTCTTTAGGTTTCTACAAGCAAAATCGCACTGGAGATTTAATGAATCGTATAAGTGAAGATGTTGGGAAAGTACGCATGTATGCAGGGCCAGCTTTAATGTATAGTGCCACAACTATTACTCTTTTTGTTGTGGTTATAAGCTATATGTTTTATACGGCCCCAGTATTAACTCTTTATGCAGTTGCACCTTTACCTATATTATCTGTTTTAATTTACAGCCTAAGTGCTGCGATCCATAAACGAAGTACGGTCGTCCAAGAGTACTTATCGAAACTCACATCATTTACTCAAGAGAGTTTTAGTGGAATTGCAGTAATTAAAGCTTATGGAATTGAATCTCGCACAAACGTTGATTTTACTAAATTAGCACAGGGATCAAAAGAAAAAAATATTGATCTCGCCAAGGTACAAGCACTATTCTTTCCTCTAATGATGATGCTTATTGGGGCAAGTAACCTACTCGTCATTTATATTGGCGGCAGCCAGTTTATTGAGGGTAAAATTGACTTCGGAACCGTTGTAGAGTTTCTTATTTATGTAAATATGCTTACTTGGCCTGTTGCCGTTGTTGGCTGGGTAACTTCCATGATTCAGCAAGCGGAGGCATCTCAAAAACGAATAAATGAATTTTTAAAACAGAAACCGAGTATCGAGAACCTAGCTTTGAACGAAACTCCAATACAAGGGAGAGTTGAATTCAAAAATCTATCTTTTACATATCCTGACACCGGAATAAACGCTTTAAAGAACGTTTCTTTTACAGTAAATCCGGGAGAAACTTTATCAATTGTTGGAAATACAGGCTCAGGAAAATCAACCATCCTGGAACTCATTGGGCGCTTATATGACGTAGACGATCATCAATTGGCTATCGACGAAACAGCAGTAAAGAACCTTCATTTAAATAACCTTCGAAGCAGTATTGGTTATGTGCCCCAAGATGCTTTTCTATTTAGTGATTCTATTGGCAATAACATTAAATTTGGCAAAGAAAACGCCACAGATGAAGAAGTTATAGCCGCCGCAGAGTTGGCCGCAGTTCATAAAAATATTAAAGGTTTTGCCAAGGGTTACGAAACTATTTTAGGGGAGCGTGGCATAACATTGAGTGGAGGGCAAAAGCAACGAGTATCAATAGCCAGAGCACTAATTAAAGATCCACAAATTTTATTATTTGACGATTGTCTTTCTGCCGTAGATACAGAAACCGAGGAAGAAATATTACAAAATTTAAATCGAATCTCGCAGAACAAAACTACTATTATTGTAAGTCACAGAGTTTCTTCAGCGAAAAACGCTGATAAAATTATTGTTTTAAATGAGGGTGAGATTATCCAAAAAGGCACTCACAGTGAGCTTGTAAATCAAGAAGGGTATTATAAAGAATTGTACTCTAAACAACTTTTAGAAAAAGAAATGTAATTTAAAGTTGGCATATTTGGTTTTTTTTTAGATTTTTGGGTAAACGTAAATTACAATCTACAATTATGAGTGAGAATTATTCGATGGAGCAAGAAGAAATATTTTCGAAAGTAATGCGTGCAGGTAGACGCACCTATTTTTTTGATGTAAGATCTACTAAAGCAGGAGATTATTATTTGACTATTACCGAAAGTAAAAAGTTTACTAATGACGATGGTTCTTTTCATTATAAGAAACATAAAATTTATCTTTATAAGGAAGACTTTTCTGAATTTCAAGATAGCTTGAATGAAATGCTTCAATATATTATTGATGAAAAAGGAGACGAAGTTATTAGCGAACGTCATCAAAAAGATTTTAAAAAAGAGTCGGATATGACTCCAAACGAAGTTGAGACCGCAGCGGAAGAACCATCTTCCACTAGTTTTACCGATGTTGATTTTGATGATATTTAATTAAAAAATCACACCCAACACCAATTAACAAATAAAATAAGCCTAATAATTCGCTTCTATTCCACTTATAACTGCCAGCAAGTTTCAAGATAAAATAATACCATAATTAAGGATATTCCTTTTTTTTCTATTTCATCTAAGCACACTATAATTCGAATTATTTAAGGCTCAGTTCACTCGCTAATTGGTATAACTTTTCAAAAAATCGATCTCAAATTTTATTGAGATCGATTTTTTTATGGATTTCAATAAAAATCAATAGCTCTTAAAATGTTCCTTACTCTTGAACTATAATAATTTTTTTAGCTTCAATCAAAGAAGTTTGGACCAGTTCATTTATATTTAAGCTTTCCAAACAAACCATATGAAAAAACTGATATATCTCGCATTTTTAGTTTGTTCTTCAGGGACATTTGCGCAATCCAAGGCAATAGATTTAAAATACTACCTACCACAGGACGTAAGCTACAATCAAAATATTCCAACTCCGAAAAGCATTATTGGTCATGAACCGGGAGAATGGCATGTTACGCATGATAAGCTAGTGCAATATATGTATGCCTTGGCGACAGCGAGTGAACGTATCAGTATAGAAAATCGCGGAGCCACTTTCGAAGGTCGCCCGTTACTACTTCTTAAAATAACATCTCCGCAAAATCACGCAAGACTTGAGAATATTCGAGAAAGCCATATGTCACTCACCGAAGGGAATTCGAATTCGTTAAACACTGCGGACATGCCTATAGTTGTTTATCAGGGCTTTTCTATCCACGGAAACGAACCTAGTGGATCCAATGCAGCACTTGCCGTCGCCTATTATCTAGCAGCAGCTCAAGGTGCAAAAATAGATGACTTGCTAAACAATGTGGTTATCCTTTTTGATCCATCATACAACCCAGATGGTTTGCAGCGTTTTGCCTATTGGGCAAATACGAACAAAAGCAAAAATATAAACCCAGATCCCAATGATCGAGAATATGACGAAGTCTGGCCCGGTGGTCGAACCAATCACTATTGGTTTGATCTGAATAGAGATTGGCTGCCGGTTCAATTACCAGAGAGTCGGGCACGTATTGAAACTTTTCACCAATGGTACCCGAATATTTTAACAGACCATCACGAGATGGGAACAAATTCAACATTCTTTTTTCAACCTGGCATTCCTTCAAGAACACATCCATTAACACCACAAAAAAATCAAGATCTGACTGGAGAAATAGGAAAATTTCACGCCAGAGCACTCGATAAAATTGGGAGTTTATATTATTCCGAAGAAGACTACGATGACTTTTACTACGGCAAGGGCTCTACCTTCCCAGACATTAATGGAAGTATTGGCATCTTATTTGAACAAGCCTCATCACGCGGTCATGCACAAGAAAGTGATAATGGCATCCTCACCTTTCCATTTACGATTCGAAATCAATTTACCACGGCACTTTCAACCTTGGAAGCAGCTGTTTCGATGCGAACAAAGGTCCTAGAATATCAACGTCAATTTTTTTATGAAGCCCGCAAAGAGGCTCTCGGATCTAAAGCTATCGTTTTTGGAGATGAAAAAGATGCATCAAAAGTGTTTCATCTAGCTGAAATATTAAAACAACACAAAATAAAATTTCACGAAATTGCTTCAGATTTTTCAAAAAACGGTTTAACATTCAAGAAAGGTTATGGTTATATCATACCAGGAAATCAAAAACAACACAGACTTATCAAGGCGATGTTCGAAAAGCGCACCAAATTTAGGGATAGCCTTTTTTATGATATTAGTGCCTGGACTTTCCCACTCGCATTTAATTTAGATTATAGTGAAGACGTAACTATGGCTAAGGCTGGTGATGAAGTAGCCAATCTTGAAATGCCGAAAGCCTCAACACCTGCCATTTCGAACTATGCTTATATTATGGAATGGCATGATTATTATGCGCCAAAAGCATTAAATATGATTCTTAAAAAAGGGCTTAGGGCAAAGGTTGGAATGACGACGTTTTCTCTTGAAAACAACAATTACGATTATGGAAGTATCCTTATTCCCGTTCAAAATCAAAATCTCGACGCTAAGGAGCTAGGCGATTTCCTTTCCGAAGTGGCAACTACATCTCACGTCACCATTAAAAATGTGAATACAGGACTGACTAAAGGTATTGATCTGGGAAGCGGTGATTTTCGAGCTTTAGAGTTACCTCGAATTGCATTATTGGTAGGTGAAGGAGTGAGCAGTTACGATGCGGGAGAATTATGGCACCTATTTGACCAGCGATATGATATGACCATAACTAAATTAGATACAAAAACATTTAATCGTGCTGATTTGAGTAGGTATACAGATATAATTTTACCGAGTATGTGGGGTAATGCTCTTAATAAAAAACAAGCTGAAAAATTAAAAACATGGGCTGAGAAAGGCGGAACAGTCATTGGCTATAAGAACAGTGGGAGATGGCTAAATAGCAATGAATTACTTAAAATGGAATTCATTACTAAAAAAGACTCTGCAAGAAACATTTCTTTTGAGCAGAAAGGAGATTATCGAGGGGCTCAGGTAATTGGTGGTGCTATTTTCAAGACGAAACTTGATCGCTCTCATCCGATAGCATTTGGATACAAAAATGATCACCTACCAATATTCAGAAACTCCACTCTTTTTCTTAAGCCAGACAAGAATAGTTATAACAATCCCATAACATATACAGACAGGCCGTTACTTAGCGGTTATATTTCTAAACCAAATTTGGAAAAATTAAAGAATACAGTTGCTTTTAAAACGCAAGGATTAGGAAAAGGTCAGGTAGTATACTTTACAGACAACACGAACTTTAGAGCCTTCTGGTATGGGACTAATAAGTTACTAATGAACGCCATTTTCTTTGGTGATGAAATGTGATTTTATTAGACCTAGCAAAACTTGATTAAAACATGGAACCATTATCTAAATAGACCGATTTTGAAGTCTTGATGCTTAAACGAATCTACAAATTATTTCCACAAACAGAAGGCAATATTCAGGTTACTGAAGTATCATCTCCTCTTTCAACAAGGAATTTTTAAAATTATAAAAATGGCGAAATTTATGGTTTAGCTCATAGCCCAAATAGATTCAAACTTCCTTTCTTAAGGCCAAAATAGAAGATTAAAGGTTTGAAGTTAGCTGGTTAAGACATTACTTTAGTAGGTCTTTCTGGAGCTATGCTTTCGAGAATTTCATGTGCGACAACAATATTAAAACTTAGATCGTGGCGTCTCTTTAAAGCCTTAGATGACGAAAAAAAGCTTTAAATTTATAAATCCATAAAAATAAATCCGTGGTTTTACAAATTGGTTATATTGGTCTAACTATCTTGATTAATTTAATTCTTCTATTTATTGGAATCAAAGCTATCAATGCCTATAAATTTGATGTTTCGAAAAATAAACGAAAGAAAACACTACTTGTTTCCTCCGTAGTAATATGGCAGTTATACATTTTCACCATAGCTTCTACAGGAACCTTAGAAAATTTTGATTTCCCTCCAAGGTTTGTTGTATTTCTTATTATTCCAGCTTTCTTATTCACGGGAATTTTT
Source organism: Flavobacteriaceae bacterium (assembly GCA_047614245.1). Taxonomy (GTDB): domain Bacteria; phylum Bacteroidota; class Bacteroidia; order Flavobacteriales; family Flavobacteriaceae; genus Ulvibacter. Next base: position 17,049 of record JBLHIC010000002.1, on the reverse strand, counting down.
ATCTATAAGAATCGTAATTATAATTGGATTCAGCATATTCCTAAGCAATGGTTGGTCTATTATCAAACTTTTCGAATCGCGGTTGAGACTCTTTTGGCATTAACCGCAACAGCTGGAATATTACATTCAAATGTAACCATACATGGCTTCAATTATGATATGGTTTTTGCTTTCACGGCTCCCTTCGTTGCGTTTTTATTATTTCGAAAAAAACCTTTCAAAAAGGAGATTGTGATTTTTTGGAACTATCTGGGTTTAGCAGTCATAACTAGTATTATCTTTTTGTTTTTCACGACTATTTACGCTCCTCAGATGTATGGAGATGAAACCAATCTCATTTCCACAGATTTTGGCAAATACCCCTATGTCTTGGTCCCCGGCTTTTTGATGCCTTCTGCCGTATTTATCCATATACTTTCAATTGTTCAATTATCGAAAGCTTCATCAACTACTGTTAATTAGCCAATTTTTATAGGGCTCACCACGATGAAAGCCATATCTTTGCCGCTTTTTTAAGGGACAATTATGATACAAAAAACCATTAAAAACTTTACTCAGAATCCGAAGAATGATATTCTATCAGGCCTTACAGTCGCCTTAGCTTTAGTCCCTGAGGCAGTCGCTTTTGCATTTGTTGCAGGTATCGATCCACTTGTCGGACTATATGGTGCGTTTATGATGGGTATTGTTACGGCATTATTTGGTGGACGCCCAGGAATGATCTCAGGTGCTACTGGTGCAATGGCTGTAGTAATGGTTCATATGATCCAAAAAGGGAATGAAGTTGGCGACGCACTTGCTGTTCCAATAGAAAATCTCGGATTGCAATGGTTGTTTATTACCCTTCTATTTGTAGGTGCTATTCAGATAGCAGCAGGAGTCTTCAGGTTGGGAAAATTTGTGAGACTCATTCCGCACCCCGTTATGATGGGATTTGTAAACGGATTAGCAATCGTAATATTTTTATCACAAATAGGATTGTTTAAAGAAAATGTCGATGGCACAATGCAATTTATGCAAGGAAGCCATCTATGGATAATGTTAGGCTTGGTATTATTAACGATGGCAATTATGTTTGGACTTCCAAAAATAACAAAGAAAGTTCCCGCAGCCCTAGTAGCGATAGTAGTTGTGGCTTCTATTACCATTTTTGGAGGGGTTGAAGCGAGCACTGTAGGTTCATTTATTAAAGACGGTGGTGGCGCTGGATTACAAGGTGGTCTTCCTACTTTTCAAGTGCAGATATTTGGACTTTTTGACACCTTAAGCGGACATTGGGGACTTATATTATCAACCGCTCTTATATTAGCAGCCGTAGGCTTAATCGAGAGTTTAATGACCTTGAATCTAATTGACGAGATGACCGAGACACGTGGAAGTGGAAATAGAGAGTGTGTAGCACAAGGCGGTGCGAATATTCTAAACGGAATGTTTGGTGGAATGGGTGGCTGCGCTATGATTGGTCAATCTATTATTAATGTGAATTCAGGTGGACGTGGAAGATTGTCCGGAGCAGTAGCAGCAATTGCATTACTTTGTTTTGTGCTGTTTGGAGCACCCCTAATAGAACAAATACCTATCGCTGCTCTAGTAGGTGTTATGTTTATGGTGGTTATTGGAACCTTTGCTTGGAGCAGTTTTAGAATACTCAATAAAATTCCTAAACCAGATGCATTTGTTTTAATTGCTGTTTCAGCAATCACTGTTTGGCAAGATTTAGCAATAGCAGTAATTGCCGGAGTTATTATGTCTGCTTTGGTATTTGCTTGGAAAAACGCAACGATGATACGTGCTCGCAAAACGACTAAGGAAGATGGCACTTTAGTTTATGCCGTCTGGGGACCTTTATTTTTTGGTTCCGTTCAAAACTTTAATTCAAAGTTCAGTCCTAAAACCGATCCCAACAAAGTAGAAATCGATTTTATTGAATCGAAGGTAAGTGACCATAGCGGGGTTGAAGCGCTTCGAAATATGGCTAATAAATATTTAGAAATTGGAAAAGAAGTTAAACTAACTCATCTCAGCCCAGATTGTAAGACCTTATTATTAAAATGGGACCCAGATTTTGAGCATGTTATTGAAGAAGCTATTGATGATCCGAGATACTATGTGGTTACCGATATCTTGGATAGCGAAGTATAGTGTTACTTTTAATCGTTATCACGTTTATATAGAAAATCAACTCTTTTGGACTCCCCTTCAACAACACCTTCAATCCAGGCATGAATAGAGTCTTTTACAGGATTTGAATAGGTGATTCTCTTCGGAAAATCATGAGCTTTATTTTCAAATGTAAAGATCCCCTCATCCGAAGGAATTAATTTAAAAGCAACCGCTTCTGAGTCGTTTTGATCTGGCACTTTCACAGTAAAAAAGACATCATTCAAGCGTTCCTGAAGATTCACAACCTCCACAAAAACAGTATCATTTTTAACCATTACATAACTAAAAGAGCTCATTGTGCTATCATTTATTTGGACCCATTTTTCATACGACTGGCTTTCATCATTAATATTCGTCCAAGTGCCTTCAAGCCATCCCAGTTCAACAATTTTACTAAATTCTATTTCTTCTGAAATAACTTCATTCTTAACTTCATTTTTACAGGAAAAAAATAAAGCCAATACACTCATTACAATAACAACTCTAAACATACTTTATCATTTTAATAAACTTACACCTCGTGAACCAAGTATTAATTATCAGGAAATCGAATTCTCGATTTAGAGAATTCGCAATCCATTCTCTACTTCCTTCCCTGGCTGAAGCAGCGTAACAATCTTACCGCTAACAGCTCCTAAAACTAGGCATTCACTCATTAACGTCCCAATTTGTTTCTTCGGAAAGTTAACTACGGCAACGATCTGTTTCCCAATAAGGTCTTCTCTAGAATACAAGGTAGTTATTTGAGCTGAGGATTTTTTAATACCCAAACCCTTTCCGAAGTCAATTTGCAATTTGTAAGCCGGATTTCGCGCCTCTGGAAACTCCTCCACATTTATTATCGTACCGACATGCATTTCAATTTTTTCAAAATCGGACCAAGAAATTTCCATAGCTATTAATTTTCTGTAACCAAGATACTAATTTTGCGACCTATATGCTACCTTGCAGTTTTAACAATCTAAGATACAAACTTATGTCACTTACTCCGTCAAATATGATTCCTTTAGGGACAGTAGCGCCTAATTTCAGTCTCAATGATCCAGTAACCAACAATGCCGTCTCATTAGAAAGCATAAGAGGAGAAAAGGGTACAGTGGTAATGTTTCTAAGTAATCATTGTCCATATGTAAAACACGTAAATGATGAATTAGTTCGAGTGACCAACGATTATCATGTAACCGGATTTGGTTTTGTGGCCATTAGCAGTAATGACGCAGTAAATTACCCTCAAGACGCTCCAAAATTCATGAGAGAAACTGCTCGCAATGAAAATTATCGCTTCCCTTATTTATACGATGAAACTCAGGAAATTGCCAAATTATATGATGCCGCCTGTACTCCAGACTTTTATTTGTTTGATGCTGAACTAAAACTAGTATATCGGGGTCAGTTAGATAATTCACGTCCCGGAAATGGAATTCCATCCAACGGAAGAGATTTGCGTGAAGCCCTAGATAATATACTTAATAACAACGCGCAACGTAAGAATCAAAAACCAAGCATGGGTTGTAATATCAAGTGGAAAAGTTAATTATATCGATTAACAAATAGAATAAGCCTAATTGGAATTACTTCCAACCTTCACGCTTAATTAGGTTTTCGATATGAGCATAGTGGTGGTTGCAATGCCAGGCGTAAATTCCTGTATTTTCTGCAAGAGATACTTTTTCGTTATTCTCTGGATGAATAAATTCTTTTTGAAAAGCTTCATCCGTCATTCCTTTAAGTAGAAAAACCAATTTGGCATGCAAAGCTTCAAGCCCTTGTAATGACATTTCAACGGGAGCACTAGTATAATCGACTAATTTTGCCCAATCTGCTTCATTATAAGCCTTTATAATTGGAGTATCCTCCGTTAGCGTCCACTTAAACCTAGTATAACTATTATGGTGGCTATCATAAACATGATGAATGACCTGCCTAATTGTCCATCCGTCAGGTCGATATCTTGTATCTAATTGTTTTTCGGAAAGGTTCTCGACTAGGGAATTAAGTCTATTCGGAAAATGCTCCAAAATAGAAATCCAAGCTTCTAAAACTTGCGGACTAATATTCGAAGGATATTCAAACTTACCTATTGGATATTTCAGCTTTTCTAAATCCATTGATAAAAAGTAGAAAACGCCCCTGTCTCCAAAGGCGTCATAATTTTATATTTTCTGAAAGATTATTCCTTCCGACGAACTATATATCTAGTCCTTTATGTCCATTAATTCAACATCAAAAACCAACGTTGCATTTGGAGGAATTACTCCCCCAGCACCAGCTTCACCATAAGCTAAGTGTGATGGAATTACGAAACGAGCTTTGTCACCTTTATTTAACAACAAAATACCTTCATCCCATCCTTCTATTACCTGTCCTGTTCCAATAGGAAACTCTATCGGATTGCCACGTTTGTATGAATTATCAAATTCACTACCGTCTGGTAACATTCCTTTATAATGAACGGCTACCGTTTGCCCTTTGTTAGCTTTTGCACCGTCACCTTTTTGAATATGTTTATAATGCAACCCACTTTCAGTTTTATCAAAACCTTCAGTCAGTTCTGCCATTGCAGATTCTTGTGATTTTTTCGCTACTTCCTCGCGCTCGGCTCTAGATCCAGTGAATTGTCTGAATACCTCAACCGCATTCCAATTTTTCGCCTCTTCTCCTACTCGAACAATTTCTATTTGCATCGTATCTCCTTGAGCAATACTATCAACTACATCTTGTCCTTCAATTACATTTCCAAATACGGTGTGTTTATTATCCAACCAATCGGTAGGTATATGTGTTATAAAAAACTGACTTCCGTTAGTTCCTGGTCCTGCATTTGCCATAGAGAAAACACCTGGTTTATCATGTGTTAATTCAGGATGAAACTCATCGTCAAATTTATAACCTGGCCCACCTGATCCTGTACCGTCAGGGTCGCCACCTTGAACCATGAAATCTGGAATCACTCTGTGAAAAGTTAATCCATCATAGTAAGGGGTTCCTTGTGGTTTTGCTTCATTATCAAGATTACCTTCTGCTAATGCCACAAAATTTCCAACAGTTCCTGGAGTCTGTTTGTAGGTCAATTGACCTAGTATCTCTCCTTTTTCAGTAGTTATTTTTGCGTAAATACCGTCTTGCATTTTTTTATTCTTTAAGTGATTAACACCAACTGTTTTAGCTTGGTGATTTAAGTCGGCAAAGGTACGGATTGATACTGAAAAAATAAGATTAGTTCAGCCTGAATTTTCAATCGGAATAGATTCAAGAAATTATTCGGCTTCAATGATTAATTCGCCACTTCGTTAATAAATTTGATGCGATACAATCTAAGTTCTTCTAAGTCGTAATCACCGTCAAATTCATCCATGGCAGCTTCAATGCTATCGGTTTCGGCTTCTAAAAAATATTCATGAATGTCCTCTTGTTGCTCTTCATCAAGCAAATCATCAATCCAATAACTAATATTCAATTTTGTACCGCTGTAAACGATAGCCTCCATTTCTTTAATAAACTCAGGCATTTCTAGGCCTTTAGATTTGGCTATATCGGTCAATGGTAGTTTTCTATCTACATTTTGAATGATATATAGTTTTAAAGAACTGTTACTTCCAGTTGATTTCACAATAAAATCATCTGGTCGCATCACGTCATTTTCATCCACATAAGCTTGAATCAGTTTTAAAAAGGGAGCACCATACTTTTTTGCCTTACCATCTCCCACTCCATGTACATTTGACAATTCATCAATGTTTATAGGATATTTTAAGGCCATATCTTCCAAAGATGGATCCTGAAAAATCACAAATGGTGGTAGATTTAATTTATCCGCGACTTTTTTACGCTCCGATTTTAGAAGTTTAAAAAGTAATTCGTCTGCAGCACCGCTGCCTTTTTGTGCGACAATAATGTTATCATCATTGGCCTCTTTAAACGAATGATCCTCCGTCATCATAAATGAAACCGGTTTCTTTAGATAATCCTTTCCGGCATCTGTAAGCCTTACAATTCCATATGTTTCAATATCTTTTCTGAGATAACCTGCTACCAATATTTGTCTCAATAAGGCCATCCAATAAGCAGCATCAAGACTTGAACCAATTCCGAAAAAATCTTGAGTATCAGTTCGATGTGACTTAATCATGGCATTCACTGTCCCCACCAATACGTTTACTACTTCCTTTGACTTATATTGTTCATTCGTTTTACTGACAACCGTCAAAAGTCTAACCGCCTCATCTTGCGCTTCATTCTTCTTCTTTGGATGTCTCATATTATCATCCAAATCCCCTCCTTCTCCAGTTTCATTATCGAATTCTTCTCCAAAATAATGTAGAATAAATTTGCGCCTAGACATGGAAGTTTCACAAAAAGCAACAACTTCTTGTAAAAGTGCATGCCCTATTTCTTGCTCCGCTACCGGTTTTCCGCTCATAAACTTCTCTAACTTCTCGATATCCTTATAGGAGTAATAAGCTAAGCAAATTCCTTCTCCACCATCGCGTCCAGCGCGACCTGTTTCTTGATAATAACTTTCAATACTTTTGGGGATATCATTATGAATAACAAAACGAACATCGGGTTTATCGATACCCATACCAAAAGCTATGGTAGCAACTACAACATCCGTATCTTCCATTAAGAACATGTCTTGATGCTTTACACGTGTTTTTGCATCTAGTCCTGCATGATATGGCACCGCTTTCACACCATTTACTTGTAATATTTGAGCCAATTCTTCAACGCGTTTTCGGCTTAAGCAGTAAATAATACCACTTTTACCTTCATGTTGTTTCACAAATCTAGTGACATCACTGTCGACATTTTTCGTCTTAGGGCGGATTTCATAATATAGATTTGGGCGATTAAATGAAGCCTTAAAAGTATTGGCATCCTGAATCCCTAAATTCTTTAATATATCCTCTTGCACCTTGGGTGTTGCAGTCGCTGTAAGCCCTATGATTGGTATATTATCTCCTATTCGCTTAATTATAGCTTTTAGGTTTCTATACTCTGGCCTGAAGTCATGTCCCCATTCACTAATACAATGTGCCTCGTCTATGGCAACTAAAGAAATTTTCTGTTCTAATAAAAAATCGACATATTCCTCCTTAGTAAGAGACTCAGGGGCTACATAAAGTAACTTAGTAATTCCTCGTTCAATGTCATACTTTACCTGTTTAACCTCCGTTTTGTTGAGAGAAGAGTTAAGCACGTGGGCAACTCCATCTTCCGCAGATAGTGCCCTAATAGCATCAACTTGATTTTTCATCAATGCAATTAAAGGGGAAACAATAATTGCAGTTCCTTCTTGCATCAAGGCCGGCAGCTGATAACATAATGATTTTCCACCACCTGTTGGCATAACGACAAACGTGCTATGTCCCGAAAGTATAGATTGTATTACACCTTCTTGCAGTCCTTTAAACTTTGAAAAGCCAAAATATAACTTAAGCCCTGCATATAAATCTGTATCACTCACGTTTCTTAACTTGAATTATTATTATTTTCATTCTGGGCACCAAAATAAATTGTTTTAACAGAGGAACAATTGTAATTTTGCAACCATTATAATTAAACTGCATCTTAATAATATGTATAACTATTGTTAAACTAACACTTGTTTATGTTTTCATTCTAAATATACTACATTCTGAAACAGTTACAAACAATCAAAAGCGTAAAATTTTGAATAAATACTCTCAAATAATTTCAGTTGCAAAAAAAACGATTGAAACCGAAAGCAAAGCCATACATAATCTTGCTGCTCTAGTAGATGAGGAATTCGCTGAAGCTGTGGATTATATCTACAATTCTAAGGGGCGAGTGATCATCACTGGAATTGGTAAAAGCGCAAATATTGCAACAAAAATTGTGGCCACTTTAAACTCTACCGGTACTCCATCAATATTTATGCATGCAGCGGATGCGATTCACGGTGATCTTGGAACCATTCAAGAAAGCGATACTGTTATTTGCATTTCGAAAAGCGGAAATACTCCAGAAATAAAAGTTTTGGTACCGCTTATTAAGTCCATTGGAAATAAATTAATAGGAATTACTTCTATTAAAGATTCATTTCTTGGTCAGCAAGCGGACTATGTCTTGAACGCTTATGTTGAAAAAGAAGCTTGTCCGAATAATCTAGCACCAACAACGAGTACAACTGCTCAACTAGTAATAGGCGATGCACTTGCAATGTGCCTTCTGGATTTACACGGGTTTTCGAGTAAGGATTTTGCTAAATTTCATCCAGGTGGATCATTAGGTAAAAAATTATACTTACGTGTAAACAACCTTACCTCCTTGAATGAAAAACCACAGGTGCATCCAGACACAAATGTGAAAAATGTAATTGTTGAAATTTCTGAAAAAATGCTTGGTGTTACTGCGGTTGTCGAAGACGATAAAATTGTTGGAATTATCACTGATGGTGATTTACGTAGAATGCTTTCGAAAGTTGACTCATTTAAAGGTCTTACAGCGAGAGATATAATGTCCAAAAACCCAAAAACAATTAGTAACAAGGCTATGGCTGTGGAAGCGATAGAAATTATGGATACCTTTGGAATTACGCAAATCCTGGCTGAAGAAAATGGTAAGTATAGCGGGGTGGTACATATTCACAATCTTACCAAAGAAGGTATTATTTAATGTCAAGACGCGAGGAAAATAAAGATAACGAAAAAGAAATGTCCTTCCTTGATCACTTGGAAGACCTACGTTGGCATTTAATTAGAGCTACATTGGCTATTATCATTATCGCTACTATTGCATTTCTCGCAAAGGACTTTATTTTTGATGTTTTAATATTTGGACCAAAAAATCCTGATTTCCCTACATATAAATTACTCTGTAGACTAGCTACCAATATAGGATTAGAGGACAGCTTCTGTTTTACAGAAGAACAGTTTAGAATTCAAAGTCGGACTATGGCTGGACAGTTTTCGGCGCATATTTGGACTTCAATAATGGCGGGATTTATTATTGCATTTCCCTATGTTCTATATGAGTTTTGGAAATTTATTAGTCCTGGTCTACACGAAAACGAGCGGTCTACTAGCCGTGGTTTTATTCTTATAGCCTCTCTATTGTTCTTTATAGGTGTGTTATTTGGCTATTACGTCGTTACCCCACTGTCTATTAACTTTTTAGGAAGTTATCGCGTGAGCGATCAAGTATTTAATGATTTCGATTTGAGTAGTTATATTGGTTTGGTGCGCGCTTCGGTTATTGCCAGCGGTCTTATTTTCGAATTACCCATAATTATTTACTTCTTAACTAAGGTCGGTATCGTAACGCCTGAATTTCTTCGGAAGTATAGAAAATTTGCATTGGTAATTGTACTTATTCTGTCGGCAATAATTACACCTCCAGATATTGCCAGTCAAGTAATAGTTTCAGTACCTGTTTTAATTTTATACGAGGTAAGTATATATATATCTAAATGGGTGGTACGGAAACAGAAAAGAAAAGAAAAAGCGCAAGCCAAATAATATTTTTTGAAGCTAGGAGTGTCTCTTTGCCTTTATAAGTGAAACTATTTTAATTCCTCATCTAAGAAGTCTTTTGAACATTGGGAAGCCCTTGAGGTTCTCTCAAAGAATTAATTATTACATTTACCGTTACCTACCTAGAATCCCAATAAATGAAATTAAAAGCAGAAGGTCTAGTCAAAGCATACAAAGGACGAAAAGTCGTTAAAGGTATTACCGTTGAGGTAAATCAAGGCGAAATCGTTGGCCTTCTTGGTCCGAACGGTGCCGGAAAAACCACTTCGTTTTACATGATTGTCGGGCTAGTAAAACCAAACGGAGGTCGTATTTATCTAGAAGGAACAGAGATTACGAACTATCCAATGTATAAACGGGCCCAGAATGGTATCGGATATTTAGCACAGGAGGCTTCGGTATTTCGCAAATTAAGTGTTGAAGATAATATTTTGAGTGTTCTACAATTGACAAAACTTTCGAAAAAGGAACAGCTCTTGAAAATGGAATCGCTTATCGAAGAATTTGGTTTGGAGCATATACGTAAAAGCCGTGGAGATTTATTAAGTGGAGGAGAACGTCGTCGTACTGAAATAGCACGTGCCTTGGCTACGGACCCACATTTTATATTATTGGATGAACCTTTCGCAGGGGTAGATCCTGTTGCTGTTGAAGATATACAGAGAATTGTAGCAAGGCTGAAAAATAAAAATATCGGAATCCTTATCACAGATCATAACGTACAGGAAACACTAGCTATTACAGACAGAACATATCTAATGTTCGAAGGCAGCATATTAAAACATGGAAAACCTGAAGAACTAGCGGCAGACGAGATGGTGCGTAAAGTATATTTGGGCCAGAATTTTGAGCTACGTAAAAAGAAATTAGAGTTTTAATTCTTTAATTTTCTTTCCAAAAGACAGATAATAATATATAAAGAACAATAATTAGTGGGATTGCGATAAACTTCAGCAACACCAATAACACAGCACAAAACACTAAAAACAAGTAGCGAATTGCATTGCTTTTAAAATCCCAAGTTTTAAATTTCAGTCCGAACAAAGGCAATTCAGCATTTAATAACATACTACTCACAAGAGTTAATCCTATTAAGAACCATTTATTAAGTATAATTTCCTCAATCCAGTCTGAAGATTGAAAATGCAAAATTAGTGGTAAGCTTAAAATTAGCAGTGCATTTGCAGGAGTTGGCAGTCCAATAAAACTAGTGGTCTGTCTTGTATCAACATTAAATTTAGCAAGTCTATAACCAGAAGCCATCGCTATGACTAAACCAATTAAAGGAAGGTAATTTGTCATTCCCAAGTTCCATCCATCGGCAGAAAAGGTTTCAGCAATATTTAGGGTGTTTCCGAAAAAAGATTCGTTAAGAAGCTGCACCATTACAATAGCGGGTGCTACACCACTGGTAATCATGTCTGCTAAAGAATCGAATTCCAATCCCACATCACTATGTGCATTTAATAGACGTGCAGCAAGGCCATCAAAAAAATCAAAGAAAATTCCGAAGAAAACAAAGAATGATGCCGAAATTAAATCACCGGATACTGCAAAAAGCACAGCGACACAACCGCATAGCAAATTAAGGGAAGTAATAATGTTAGGTATCTGCTTTATCATACTTAAACTGCGTCAAGACAGGAGTATTTCAACTGACTTTATGAATTCTATGTAAAAATAGCAAAGTATTTGCGTCTAACGATAAGAAAACACAATATGTACATAAAATTGTTGTTTACATTTCTATAAAATAGTAAGATATTTGCATAAATTTTCAAGCTTGAAGAAGAAAATATTTTTTGTCTTTTTATTTGTTTCATTTATATCTCATTCACAAACCGTTAGAAAGTATTCTAACGAATTTATGAATATTGGTGTAGATGCAGCTGCCTTTGGAATGTCTAATGCTGTTGTCGCTTCTACCTCCGATGTAAACTCTGGTTATTGGAATCCTGCAGGCTTAGTCAATCTAGAAGACAAACAGCTTTCCCTTATGCACGCCTCCTATTTTGCTAACATAGCTTCTTATGATTATGCGGCTTTTGCTATGCCTCTAGAAAATGGTGGCGCAGTTGGATTGTCAATTATTAGATTTGGAGTAGACGACATCCTAAATACAACACAGCTCATCGATGATCAAGGAAATATAGACTACAATCGTATAAGTAGTTTTTCTACCGCTGATTATGGCTTTACTTTTTCATACGCTAAAAAATTACCCTTAGATGGTCTAAATATTGGAGTCAATGCAAAGGTTATCCGCCGTGTAATAGGAGAATTTGCATCTTCTTGGGGATTTGGACTAGATGTCGGTGTTCAGTTTATAAGTAAAGGAGATTGGCATTTTGGCTTAATGGCAAGGGATATTACAACGACCTTCAACGCTTGGACAATTGATGAAGACGAATTTGCAACCATTCAGAGTGCCGTAACTGGTCAAAACCAAGAACTGCCAGAAACTACTGAGGTTACCATCCCTAAACTTCAATTAGGCTTCGCCAAAAAGTTTGTATATGACTATGATTATTCATTACAAACTGAGCTAGATTTAAATTTCAGATTTGCTGAAACAAATGATATTGTCTCTTCTTCTACGGCAAGTATAACTCCTTCCTTAGGTTTGCAGTTTGGCTATATCGATATGATATTTGTACGTGCTGGTGTTGGTAATTTTCAAAATGTTACACAGCTAGATGGGAATGACTCTGTTAATTTTCAACCTAATATTGGAATTGGCTTCAAGTACAAAGGTATATACGTAGATTACGCACTTACGGATATTGGGGATCAAAGTGTGGCCCTGTATTCGAATGTATTCTCATTAAAACTAGATTGGACTGTTTTTCGCTAATTGATTAAATCCTCTATTTATTTAACTGAATATTCGTTAATTTGATTTCTAAATCCACAATTATAAACTCCGTGACTAAATATTACTTGTTATTTTTAATAGTGTTCATAACTGCCATTGTAACTGGACAAGGTATTCCTTTAAGTGAAAATGCTGAAGTTAGCATCATCACCGTTGGACCTGGCACTAATTTAAACGATTCTTTTGGGCATAATGGCTTTCGTATTAGAGATCAAAGCCGAAACATAGATGTTATATTTGACTATGGACGCTTCGATTTTAATACTCCAAATTTCTATTTAAAATTTGCACAAGGAAAATTGCTCTACGAAATAGGTTCCAATAATTTTGATCCTTTTTTCAATTATTACAAAAAGCAAAATCGATGGATTAAAGAACAGGTGTTGAATCTCAACTATTCTGAAAAGCAGGCCTTGTTTAAATATCTTCAGACAAATATTAAGCCTGAAAATAAAAAATACAAATACGATTTCTTTTATGATAACTGCGCGACAAAAATCCGGGATGTTATAATTGAGATATTAGGAGACAAACTTGAGTATAAAGAGGACCACATAACAGAAAACTATACGTTTCGAGAATTAATTCAGAAAAATGTAAAGGCTAATTCCTGGGGAAGCCTTGGAATGGATATCGCAATAGGAGCGGTAGTTGACCGTAAGGCCAGGCCCATAGAGTATCAGTTTTTACCTCAGTATGTATTCGAAGGCGCTAATAATGCTGTAGTAATTAGAAATGATGCAGAAGTTTCATTGGTAAAAAAATACAACTATCTTTTTGAAGCTAAAAAGCAAGAACCTAAAAGCAACTTCTTTTTAAGTCCGTTCTTCGTTTTTGGTTGCCTTGGATTATGCCTTATTTTTATTACCTATAAAGACTTTAAAAACAATACACGCAGTCGATTACCCGATATGCTAATTTTTCTTATTACTGGAATTGTTGGATTGGCATTACTACTTCTTTGGGTAGCTACAGATCATACAGCAACGGTTAATAACTACAATTTGCTTTGGGCATTCCCTTTTTCAATTCTTTTCGTTTTACATATCTATAAAAAGTTCCCAAGAGCTTGGCTGCGGAAATATATATTTTTCCTCATAATGCTCTTATCACTATTAGCCATTCACTGGACAACTGGCGTTCAAGTATTTGCTGTCGGTCTATTACCACTATTACTAGCATTGGGCATACGATATATCTATGTGTGGTATTTCTTAGGGAAGAAGCAATTTTAATTTGTACTAAGCAATTTAGCCTTTAGAGTCTGACGGCTTACTCCTTTGATACTTATAACTCACTGCCCGCGATAGAAAATAATAGTGCTTAGCGTTTTTATCACAATACTTATATCTAAAATCAAACTTCGATGTTTAATATAATAAAGGTCGTATTGTAGCTTTTCTAGGGAGTCCTCTTTTGAAGAACCATAATTAGCATTTACTTGGGCCCAACCTGTTACTCCTGGTTTTACAAGATGTCGCACTTCATAAAATGGAATTTCTTCTGAAAGTTCTTTAACAAACACTGGGCGTTCTGGTCTAGGGCCAATAACACTCATATCCCCCTTAATTACATTTATAAATTGAGGAATCTCATCAAATCTAGATTTACGAAGAAAACGACCAAATTTTGTAACCCGAGAATCAAATTTGCGCGAAAACTGGGCCCCGTCTTTTTCTGCGTCCGTGACCATACTTCTCAGTTTATAAATTCTAAAATCCTTACCGTTTTTCCCGACTCTAATTTGTGTATAGAAGAGAGGACCTCTATTCGCAAATAAATTTCCAACTAGAATAATTGGGAATAAAATGAATCCGAATATCAAACCAATCACAGAAAATAATAAGTCTAAGATCCTGTGAAAAAATAGATATAATTTATTTTGATTGCTTCGGCTAAACGGAAAATATAGATAGAAATCTTTATCTACATGTTGGACCGGGATTCGATGGGTAATCTCTTCATAAACTTGTGTATAGGCCCTAATTGAAGTGCCATTTTCAAGAAGAACAATTAATTTATTGTATAATGAAACCGTCATCCCGCTTGACTGTGGTGTTGCTACCACGATTTCAGAAATACTATTATTATCTACAGTTTTCTTAATATCTTCTACCTTAATTTCTTCAAATTTATCAAATAACGTGGGAATATATTCGACTGAACTAGTATTAACGAAACCAACTACCCTATAATTAGGATCAGATCTTTGCAGAGAAATAACAATTTTATCAATATCTGACGCGTTCGCGATTAACAAAACTCTTTTAAAGAACCTTGGGGCTGAAATCAAAACAATGTAGGCATACCTCCAAATAAAGAGTGCAATATTTACTGAAAGATAGAAGTAGACAATCTGCAGCCGATTTTCCGGAAGGGTTGGTGTGAAAAAAGGTGTTAATAAATAGACTAATACCGTTACAGAAGAAGTAAGAATAATATTCTGAACAACAATTTCAAACTTACTTGCTTTTTGAAGGTTGTATAGTTCAAAAATAGTAGCGAATATCGTTAAATAGAGCCCTAATACGATTGACCACATCCAATCTTCTTGATTGATTTTAAAATAATCAAAATCGAACACCTGCCCAACAAAATACAGGGTAGAAAGAACGCTTGCAATATCGATAAAACGCAAAAGGACTTTTCGCTCCGAAATATCAAAATGTATGCTAGAATTCCGACTCATGGTTTCGTGATGGTAATTCAAAAGTAGGTATTTCTTCGCTTAATAATGCAACCCACGAAACTTTTACTCCTTTCCAATCGAAGGCCTCAACTTTCCTACGAGCATTTTCAGACAACGAGGTTACCAAGGAGCTATCTTTCAACAAGCTAGAAATTGCAATAGTAAATTCTGCGGCGTCATTTGGCGGAACGAGTATTCCGGTTAAATTGTTATCGATCAAGTAAGGAATTCCTCCCACATTCGTACTTACTATTGGCATACCTAATGCCGCTGCTTCAATAAGACTCACGGGCGTATTGTCAAAGTTACTAGTATTGATAAAAATATCGTGAGATCTTGAAAGATCGATCCACTGATTTTTCTCAAGTTTGCCCGTGAATGTTATGGGCAAATTAGATTCTTCAGTTTCCTTTCTACATTCTTTTAATGCACCATCTTTTTCGGGACCAACCATTGTCAAGGATGCCTTAACGCCTTTTTCTAGTAATCCCCTAATTATCTCAACACCAAGCATAGGATTATAAATTTCAGCAAAAGAACGAACCCAAAGAAGATTAGGAGTTATATCTTTCCGAAGAGAAAAGGAATATTGATCGATCTCAATCGAGTTCGGAATGTAGCTAATATTATCAAATCCTTTCGCTTTGAAGGCCTCGTACAAATACATCGAAGGAGAGACATTAGTTTTAGCATTCCCAAATAGTTTTTTAGATAAACCAGGATTTTTTAAGAGTCGGTTTGGTAAATTACCCCCGTGTAAAATTGGGATATAAGGTATATTTAATATCCGACAGAGTTTGGCAACTGCTACCGCAAAGTAAAAATTCTGAGTGCTGTAAGTATCAATAAGTACTACGGAAACTTTTCTAGAGAATTTTAAAGTTGCAAGGATCATATCTAGGAAACGCAGCACCTTATTTTTCACAGAAGAAGAAGTATAAACTGTATATCCCTCTCCTTCCAGCAACAAACTCAAGGTGTCGATAGTTGACGCCGTAGCTCCTTTCTCTGAAAGTTTATTACCGATATAGAGGATAGATTCTTTCAAAATTATTATTTGTTTTTCGTTTCCCCATTATTTATAATACTAATTAAAGATAAACCATAAATCAAGGCAGGGGCCGCAATACGCATAGAAGAATGATTTATTGTCAAAAACCAAAAAGCCAGAAACGAAAAGAAATAGAAATTACTTCTATTCTTTAGTCTTAATAGCAATGGAGTAAATAACAACACCAAAAGTCCAATAAGTCCAAAGAGACCATGCTCAGAGAGCATTCGGCTGGTTTCGTTATGGGTGGCAGCCTCTATTCCCGTTTTCTCAGCACGATATTCTTTTCCCTTACCAACCCCTACTCCGGTAATTGGATTGTCATAGAAAGCAGCCAATTCTGTTCCTATTATTTCGGATCTCCCAGTTGTAATATCCGTTTTTAAGTTTCCCGCTGCATCTTCATTCGAATATCTGTTTACTATTAATCCAGAACTAAAAAAAACGGTTACAAGCCATGCTATGGCTAGCACTCCGGTAATGATAAACACCTTCGGAAGAAGTATCGATCTTTCTCTTTGTGGCAGCAATTTAAAATAAAAAAATAAAAAAAGGATTGCGCAAACGGCAGCAGTTAATACACCACCTCGCGAAAATGTTACAATTGCTCTGTAACTCATAAATCCGAGAAGAATGAGGTCAATTAGATTAACCGTTTTATTTTTTACTGTTAAGAGTCGTGTAAAAAGAATGAACATACCCAAGCCCAAAATTGTCGCAACTTGATTTGGCCCAAACCCACCAGACGCAGCAAAGTTTGATCCAGTCCCTGACA
>JBLHIC010000001.1:0-102209 GCA_047614245.1 Flavobacteriaceae bacterium | reverse complement strand
GAATGGCACGTATAACGGAAATCCATTACCATCGAGTGATTATTGGTTCTTGGTTGAGTACAGCGAAAATGATGTGCAAAAAGAATTTAAAGGACACTTTACCCTAAAACGATAGCTATACTATTATGAAGATTACACGTATCTATTTAATCCTACTTTTGCTAATTACCCAATTTGCATTTTCACAAGATGGTATTCCAGTATATTCAGATTATTTTTCTGATAATTTGCATTTATTGCATCCATCAATGGCTGGGGCGGCAGGAAGTAATCAAATTCGTTTTACTAATCGTAAACAATGGTTTGATCAAGAAGACGCCCCAAACCTCGGTACATTAAGTTTTAACACAAGTCTAGGTGCTCAATCTGGAATTGGAGTTATCTTATTTACAGACAGAAATGGTTACCATTCTCAAACTGGAGGATATTTGGGATATGCTCATCATATTTTGCTTTCAAGAAGTAGATCAGATTTAAATCAGGTGTCATTTGGAATGAGACTTGGCTTTATACAACAGAAACTTGATGAAACTCAATTTGATTTGAATGATTTTGACCCTGTAATCGCTGGGATTGTTCAGAGTAGTTCTTATATTAATTTTGACGTAGGTGTTTCATATAATTTTTTAAATTTTTCTGGTCATCTTACTATTAAAAATTTAATTTTTCAGAATAGAAATATTTATAGTGATAAGTTGGAGTCCAATAATCAACGCCGATATATTATTGGGGCTTCTTATGGTATTGACACGAATACTGCCTTTAGTTATGAGCCTTCGTTATTGTTGCAGGTCTCTGAGAGAACTGGGGAACAAACGGTTGACATAAATTTAAAGGTGTATAGATCAATGCGATTTGGTCGAATATGGGGTGGATTATCCTTTAGAAGAAGCTTTGATGGCTCTGAATACCTAAATGGAACGGAAATTGAAAATCAAAAACTTCAATTCATTACACCCGTTTTGGGTATAAATTGGAATAATTTTATGTTCGCATATACATACTCCATTCAATCTGGAAGTGTACAATTTAGTAATGGAGGTTTTCATCAAATTACACTTGGTTACAATATTTTCAATGGTAAAGCAAGCTTTTGGAAACAGGACATGCGAAATAATGGTAAGCTAAGACCGAGTTTCTGATGATATAAACCCTCTTCAATAAATAGTTTCAGAGGGTTATTATAAGTTAGTTCCACGAATAGTTTTTCTTTTGAGCTTGTTTTTTAATAGCTTCAATCATAACACTTTCTAATCCGTTAGATGTTTCAGATTTTGAAATTAATTCTCGTCTCTTTTTATTATACTTGGTGATTTTAGATTGAATTCGATTTCTTTCCATTCTTTGTTTATTGACGTATAATTTTATCTCTGACTTTGTTTTTCCTTTAAGTTCTTTGGAAAGATCTTCTATTTTTAGTTCATCATAACTGAAACCTTCTTCTTTTTCAGCATCCACTAAATCCCACGTACTATTTTTATAAAGATGTGATCCTTTTGTCACAGTTCTGCTAACAGCATTGGCTATGCTATATTGGGCCGCATTACTATCTTGTTCTTCCTGCATTGCTATTTTCTTTTTTCCAGGTTGGCCATAGGGTATATAAGTATTGTTTAGTTTAATTGAATAATGATATCGTCATATGGTGAGTTAATATGCACGGTTTTTTTATTGTGATCAATTATTATATAATCACCATAGGTAAGTAAGGCGGTATCTTGCCGCTTGGTTGCAACTCCTTGTTGATGATTACCAGAGAAAATGGTATTAACGATTACGCCTTTTTCTTTAGTATTTGATGCGGCGTCCTTGCAGTGAATTTTTCCCTGAGTGAAAGGTTCATTTCCTGCGATAAAAACCATTTTCAAGTCATCGCCATCATTGCCCCAATCTAGCTTGTTGAGTGATGCTTGAACCACTGTGCCGCAGTACTCACTTCCCCCGTTGGTGGTGAGTGAAAATAGTTCTTTTGAAATGTCGTCAAGATCATCTGTAAATGCTAGAACTTTTCGCACATAGCCTTCTGTCGCTTTTAAGCCATCATTGCCATATTCATAAAGAGTAATTTGAAGATTGGGGCTTTCATTTTTACATTTAGCATATGATAATTCTTTCACGATTTTCCAAAGTTGAGCTTTGGCTTGATCAATTAAGCCGTCCATGCTATCGCTGGTGTCTAATAGTAAGGCGACTTTTATAAAATGTTTTGATGTAGTTTCAGTGTTGAAAGTTATGTTTGGAGCTAATTCTTTCGATACATCTGCTCTGCAGTTAAATATTAAAATTAGAGCGGCGATTAATAATAAGTTTCGTGAGGTTTTCATAATTTAAGGTTTAATTTAATCCAAACATATAACCAACATCTAATTTATAAAAACGCCATTTAGTAAAACATTGTGAATGATTAGGGAACGAATCTTCTAATTGAGTGAAGTGCTTCATTTTGTTTAATAACAGGGGTTTTTAAGAAATCATGATTTTATTAATTGTATTAAAGTATGTATGTTTACCTTATTGAGAATAGAATGAAAAGGATTTCAAACATATTATTTGCTTTTGTATTTATTACTTCGTTCAATCTATTGGCTCAGGAGCAAAACTCGATTGGAATCTACTTCAATCTTAAGGGTAGTGTTATAGAGGCGGAAACAAATTTGCCTATCTCAAGGGTAAATATTGAAATAGATGGAGGAAACTATACGACTACAAATAATTTAGGAGAATTTTCTCTTTCAGCTAAGGTTGGTGATGAGTTAATATTACGGAGTGATGATTTTAGAACCATATATTATACTATAACTGATAAGCAAAAGATTACATTAAAGTTTGAGAACATTGAAGAGATTCCTGAATTGAGATCAAAAAGAAGTAAATCCACAGATGTCTTCAGAAGTTATATTGATTCAGCTAAAACC
The DNA here is from genome assembly GCA_047614245.1 of Flavobacteriaceae bacterium. Classification (GTDB taxonomy): domain Bacteria; phylum Bacteroidota; class Bacteroidia; order Flavobacteriales; family Flavobacteriaceae; genus Ulvibacter. Next base: position 99,294 of record JBLHIC010000001.1, on the reverse strand, counting down.
TTTACCAAGAAGGATGCAGAAAAGAGCATTGAGTATGTAACTAAAGCTCTTGAGTCGGTCCCTGGCAAATCAGCTACGAACGCTCAGAATAGCATAGCTTTTGAGACTTTGATCGAAGCTGTTGATTATGTTTCAGAAATCAAAGCAAAGGAAAATAGCTTACAGAATACAGTCTTAAAACCTAAGTTTACACAAGTGGATGTAAAAATTACAATTCCGTTGCAAAATGGATTTGAAGTATTAGAAATTAAAGATATTTTTTATTGTCAAGCTGATGATAATTACACGAATGTTTTTATCAATGAGAAGAAAAAACTGGTAAGCAAAACGTTAAAGTATTTTGATGAAATTTTATCTAAGAGCGGATTTGCCAGAGTTCATAAATCTTATTTGGTTAATGTTAATGCTATCATCGAATATATAAAAGGTAAAGGAGGCAGTATTGTGTTATCAAGTGGAAAGGAAATTATCGTAAGTCCGTCACGAAAAAAAGAACTTTTAGCGTTTTTCAATTAATTTAATTTCAATTAAAAGGTATGATCATTAAAGCTGTAAATGGTAAATCACCAAAAATTCCAACCGATTGTTTTATTGCCGAAAATGCTACTATTGTTGGCGATGTTGAAATCGGGAGTCAATGTAGCATTTGGTTCAATGCGGTTATTAGGGGAGATGTGCATTATATTAAATTGGGTAATAAGGTAAATGTTCAAGATGGCGCTGTGATTCATGCGACTTATTTAAAGTCACCTACAACCATTGGGAATAATGTATCTATTGGTCATAATGCGATTGTTCATGGGTGCACAATACACGATAATGTTTTGATTGGGATGGGAAGTATAATTATGGATGATTGTGTTATAGAGAGCAATTCTATCATAGCTGCTGGCGCCGTTGTAACTAAAAAAACAAGGGTTCCAACGGGAACAATCTATGCTGGTGTACCGGCGAAAAAGGTAAAAGATATTAGTGAAAAACTCATCAAAGGGGAGATCGATAGAATTGCAGATAATTATGTAAAATACTCAAGTTGGTTTAAAGAATAGAAAAATTAAAATCCTTTTGTATGTACCGTTATATCTTCGGAGTATTCTCGCAATAAATATTGTAAAGTTGAAGTCTCAGTGTTAGTATAGAACTGAAGCGATGGTCTATTTTTTTCATTTTGAAGTAAGTTCATAGAAGCCAAAGTACGCTTTGTATGCTGTGCAACTGCTTTGCCTGAATGTAAAATTTTAATATGAGCGGGTAGTATTTCCTTTAATTGAGGAATAAGATATGGATAATGACTGCAGCCCAAGACAAGATAATCGATACCCCTCTCAATCATTGGTTTTGTATACTTTAGAAGTAATTTAGTCATTTCCTTACTATCGATTTTACCTTCTTCTATAAGTGATACTAGCCCTTCTCCAACAACCTCCACCATTGAAATATTCTTGGTATATTTTGTCGAGGTTCTGGAAAATAGAATACTACTTAATGTGCCTTTAGTAGCGAGGATCCCAATACTTTTTGAGGCGGATTTCAAAGCAGCGGGTTTTACGGCCGGTTCGATGCCAATTATTGGGATATTAAATTTAGAACGCAGATCTGATATCGAATTTGTTGTGGCCGTATTACACGCGACAACAATAAGTTTACATCCCAATTGTATCAATACTTCAGTATTTTTAATGCTCAAAGCGGTAATTTCCTCAGGTGTTTTATAACCATAAGGCGCGTTCTTACTATCAGCCAGATAGATTGTATTTTCATTGGGTAATAGATGATTAATTTCCTGCCAAATAGAAGACCCTCCCACACCGGAGTCAAATATACCAATTGGAGCATTTTTTTTCATCCAGGTAAAAATAGCAAATCTAAGTTGTCTAAAATAAGAACTGCCCATCATAAGATGGGCAGTTCAAAATATTTTATGTAAAGCAAGTATTAAATACCTAATTCCTTTTTAACGTCTATAAGTAAATCTTTACCGTCTGCTAACAATAAACCACTACCTGCAGTAGAATCCATCACATAGTTTATTCCTTGTGCTCTAGCAACTTTTTGGATAGCAGCACGTGCTTTATCTAGAATCGGTTGATATACATCTAATTCTTTCTTACGAAGATCTTCCATTGCTTGCTGTCTGTAGGCAGATATGTTCTTTTCCATTCCTTGAACCTCAAGAACACGTTTTTCGTTTTCTTCTTGAGTTTTTGTACCCTCTTCGTTACCATATTGCTTTACCTTGGCTTCAAATTCTTTAGCCATAGCTTTTATTTCAGTATCGTACGTTTTTTGAAGTTTTTCAAGTTGATTTTGGGCCGCTTTCATTTCTGGCATAGATTCCATAAGAGCCTGAGTGTCTACATGTGCCATCTCTGATTGGGCATTTACAAAACTTGTCGCACCTAATACGAGTGCAATAGCAATTAATAACGATTTAATTTTTTTCATTGTAATAGTGTTTAATATTTGAGTGTTATAATAATTAATAAATGGTAAACTAATAGTTTTTAATTCCCGTCACCGTCTCCTGCTGGTGGCGCTTTCTTCTTTGCACGAACTTCTAAAATGGAGTCTTTTCGTTTCTGTCTTTCGTCAAGTAGTTTTTGTCTTCTTGCATCGAACTCAGCTTTTTTTATTAAGCGTATTGAGTCACGGGATTTTCTACGATCTTCCATAGCCTTTTCACGAGCATCTTTCTTTTCTTCTACAGCAGTTTCTCTCTCGGTTACAGCTTTATCTTGTTCCAAGTCAAGTCCATCTCTTTGTTCAATTGCTTTTTTCTCTTTTCTAGTTGTTGCTTCCTTTCTTTTGGAAGCTCTGTTAATACTTCTTAGTACTAGATCACTAATGTCATTTCTCTTCGCGGCAAAGAGCATAACAACGTCGGCAGATTTATCAAATATAAAGTCATATTTTTTTGCCTCAGCAACTTCTTGAACAATATTGAAAACTTGATCTTGAATTGGTTGAACTAATTGTCTCCTCTGAATCATTAAATCACCTCTGGGACCAAATCTGTCCTGTTGGTATTGAAGCATTTCATCTTCCTTAATTTTAATCTCTTCTTCTCTTTCATCAATTAGCTCCTTTGTTAAAAGAACTCTTTCATTACTTAGATTAAGACTCATTAAATCAATTTCCTTCTGCCTTTTATCAATGTCCTGTTTCCAACGTTGTACTTTTCCTTCCAATTGCATTGAAGCCTCTAGATATTCTGGAACACTTTCCAGAATATATTCCATATCAATATATCCAATTCGCGCGCCTCTTTGAGCTTGTACGGCAAAGGAAAAGCAAAAAATGGCAATTGTAATAAAAATTAACTTTCTGGTTTTCATAATAGTTGGTTGTTTTTAAGAAAATATCGTGCCAAAGTTAAAATTGTTGTCCAATAATAAAATGAGTTTCCCATCCATTTTTCTGAACTCCATTAAGAACTGGGTCAAAACCATATCCAAAATCTATCCCAAGTAATCCAAAGGCAGGCATAAATATACGTAATCCTGCGCCAGCAGACCTTTGAACACTAAACGGATTGTAATTTTTAAATCCATCATAAGATGCTCCTCCTTCAGCAAACGCCAAAACATAAATTGATGCCAGCTGCTTCAAAGTAATAGGATATCGTAATTCTAACGAAAATTTATTATAAATGTTATCTCCGTCCTGCGATGATAACGATTGATTTGGATATCCACGCAATTGAATCACTTCTCTTCCATCAAGACTAAATGCTCCTAATCCATCACCACCGATAAAAAATCGCTCGAAAGGAGGAATTCCTCGATCATTATTATAGGCTCCCAAAAATCCAAACTCCGTATTTGTTCGAAGCACTAATTTATCAATAATTCTTGTATACCAAGTTCCCTTAAATTTAATTTTATAATATTCTAGCCATTTAAAGCGCTCTTGGTCAATTACAGCAATCCTATCTCTTGCATCAATATAACCAACATCAGTTGGTAAAACCTCTTCTTTCATATCCCTTTCTGTTTTCAAGCTAGCATAGTCGGTACCATTAAGGGCTGAATATGGTATGGTAACCTTTGCTGTCAAACTAAATTCTGAACCAGTAATTGGATATATTGGGTTGGTTGCTGTATTATTTCGGCTGATACCAAATGTATATGCTAAATTATTTGAATAACCATCTCCAAATGTAAACAATCTTGTGTTGTAATTTTTCAAGTTGTAATGCTGAAAGCTCACTGCTTGCGATAAGGTAAAATAGTCATCCGGCCATTTAAGTCGCTTAGCTAAACCAATAGAACCTCCTGTTATTAAGAATCGTTCGTCTTTGTTAATGTCTCTTGTTGCTTGATTAAACTGAAACTGAATCGTATGAGAAAAAGAGGCGCTAAATTGTATAGGCTTCTTTCCACCCAGCCAAGGTTCAGTTAACGACAAACTATATGTTTGATAGAATGCGCTGGCCTGAGCTCTAATGGCAAGTTTTTGGCCATCACCCATCGGAAGGGGTTTGTATGCTTCTCCGTTAAATATATTACGAAGTGAGAAATTATTAAAAGATAGCCCAAGCGTCCCAACAAAACCTCCGCCGCCGTAACCACCTTGCAACTCTATTTGACTTGACCCTTTTTCAACAACAGAGTATTCCATATCCAATGTCCCGTTATTGGCATCGACGTTTTTAAAATTGGGGGACAATTGTTCTGGGTCGAAAAATCCAAGTTGCCCTAATTCACGTATGGTTCTTACAACATTTCGTTTGCTATATTTTTGACCCGGTCTAGTTCTTAATTCGCGATATATAACGTGGTCATTCGTCTTGTCGTTACCAACAACAGTAACGTGATCAAAATATGCAAGCTTACCTTCTTTTATTCTAATTTCAAAATCAATGGTGTCGTTTCTAACAGCTACTTCAACGGGATTAATACCTGAAAATAAATACCCGTTGTTTTGATAAAGGTTTGTTAAATCATTTGCCTCAGGATCTGTATTATCGGCAATACGTTTTTGTAATAAGCCACCATTATAAGTTTCCCCTTTTTTAATTCCTAAAACCTGGCGTAATTGGTAGTCTGTATAAATACTATTTCCTATAAATCGAATATCTCCGAAATAGTACTTCTTCCCTTCTTCTATGTTTATATTTAACGATACGGTATGGTTGTTTTTAGCAATAAGGGTATCACTAGTTATTCTGGCATCTCGAAATCCATTGGCTTTATACTTTTCAATTAAGGATACTTTATCTTCCTCAAACCCAGATTCAGAATATTTAGAGCGTTTCCAAAAGCGCAGTAAATTTTTACGTTTCACGTTTTTCATCGAGTTACGTAACTTGCCATTTTTGAGTTCGCTATTACCATTAAAGACAATTGGCGATACCTTAACTCGACTGCCTCTGTCTATAATAATTTTCATGTCCTTAGACTCCTCCTTGCCAACCGAATCTAACTTTGATATCGTGCTAATTATTACCTTAGTATTCAGAAACCCGTCTTCTTTATATTTATCTGTAATATAATTTTTAGTAGTTGTAATAAGATTTTTTGTGATTTTAACTCCAGGGGTTAAATCATTATCTTTTAAAATTTCTTTCTTTTTTCCTTTTCGAATACCTTCAATAGTAATGCTTCCCAATTTTGGAAGTTCCACTATGTATAACTCAAGATCTGCTTGGTCGCCCACTACATTAGTAACATAAAAAGCTATATCACTAAAAAGATTTTGTTCCCATAATTTTTTAGTAACAGAACTTAATTTTTCTCCAGGAATATAGACGCGATCTCCTTTTTTAAGACCGGTGAATGCAATAACGGTTTGCTCGTTAAAATTTTGAGCTCCAGTCACTTTAATACTATTGATAGTGTATTTTTTGCCGCTGTCAAGTTCTTTTTGCTGAGCATTAAGACTAAATATAGAAAATACTGTAAAAAGAAATATACAATATAGTTTTTGATATATATGCAATTGGATGTTATCGTTTGAGTTGCTCACTGGTTTTTCCAAATCTTCTTTCTCTATTTTGATAATTTAATAAGGCCTCAAAAAGATGAGTCTTTGTAAAATCCGGCCAAAGTGTATCTGTAAAATATAATTCGGCGTATGCTAGTTGCCAAAGTAAGAAATTACTAATACGTTGTTCACCGCTGGTGCGTATCAACAAATCTACATCCGGCAAATTTCGCGTGTAAAGATGATTATTAATAACCGATTCGTCAATAGCATCGCGCGAAATTAGGTTATTTTTAACTTTATGGCTAATCTCTTTAACTGTTTTTATTAATTCTTCTCTTGAACCATAACTTAACGCCAATGTTAAGGTCATATTAGTATTGCCCTTGGTGCTTTGCATAACCTCTTGTAGTTCCCTGTGGACTTTCTTGGGCAACGCATCTAGGTTGCCAATAGCTATTAGCTTAATATCGTTATCTTGAAGAGTTTTAATCTCCTTTTTTAAAGATGAAACTAAAAGTTTCATGAGTAATTCTACCTCTCTTTTAGGGCGATTCCAGTTTTCAGTAGAAAAGGCATATAATGTTAAAAACGGAATGCTTAATTCAGCACATGCTTCCACTACTGTTCTCACAGATTTAGTTCCGTTTTCGTGGCCAATAGCTCTTAAGAGCCCTTTTTGTTTGGCCCATCGACCATTGCCGTCCATTATTATAGCCAGATGATTGGGGAGTTTGATTTTGTCTAGTTGATTTTGAAGGGCCATCGCTCTTTAGAAATTACAGTAACAAGGTTTTCTTCCAAAGGTAAAGTTTATATATACAGTTGTAAAAACATACCAGTCATTATTATTAAGGTTACCAAATTTAAAATCTTCATTATTCTGAGCCTCGCTGTTGGAGGTCGTGTTACTTCCGTCTATGTCATCTACAAAGGTATAACGAGCACCTATCTCAAAGCCCATTGTAAATTGAGGTGCAATCATAGCCTTGAAGCCTATGACCATTGGGATTGAAATGGATCTGCCACCCTTATATTTAAAGAATTCTCCAGTGCCAGGTCTAATCCATGCAGCCTCGTATAAAAAATAATTAATACCTGTGAATAAATATGGTGTGTAAACAGTACGAGCACTATACGTATCGAACTCCCAAAAAGAATACTCTAAGCCAGCAGATATTTCTGTTATATTGTTATCAAAAGTGTATCCTCTTTCTTCTCTTCTAGTTTCATGTGAGTCTGCGTCGTCTCCTTTCACTTTGGCGGAAATGATAGAAAAACGAAACGCATGTCTTGAACTTCGATTCCATTTCCCAATTACTCCAAAAGCCAACGTATTTGGGGATATATAGGTCGTTGATCCAACATCTCCAATTAAATTAGCTCCGCCTAGTATAGCGCCGACTTCATACGTTTGAGAAAGCCCTATAAAAGAGGTGAATATAATTAATACAATGCTTGTGAAATGCTTCATATACACTAAAATTTTGCAAAGATAAAAATAAACTTGGCTTATTGATGAGATAAGTAAAATTGTCTAAGTTGATTAACAAAAATTATGATGATTTATTGTTTAATTTCGTTTGTCTTCACCCCATAGAAGCTTTTTTCGAAGTGTTTTAATAAAACTGTCACCTTCCAATTGTACAAGTTTAATATTGAATGGTGCTTTTTTAATAATTAAGGTGGTTTCGTTTTTTAACGTCGCTATACGGGAATCCATCGATACTAGATATGTTTTCTCTCTCCCACTAACTTTCAAAGTTACGGTGCTACTATCAGGGATAACCAATGGCCTAGCATTCAAGTTATGTGGAGCAATAGGAGTCAATACCATACTGTTGGTGCTTGGGTCTATAATAGGTCCGCCGCAGCTAAGTGAATATCCAGTAGAACCAGTTGGTGTGGCAACAATCAAACCGTCAGACCAATACGAGGTGAGATATTTGTCATTCACCTTGGTCTCTACCTTAATCATGGAAGTTGTATTTTTTCGATTTACTGCGATTTCATTTAGGGCAAAGTTTAGTGGCGATATTTCATTATTGGATGGAGAGGTTTGGATAGTAAGCACGCTTCTTTCGGAAATGACAAATTTATTGGCTAAAATTTGACTTATACTTTTCGTTATTTTTTCTTTCTGAATTGTTGCTAAGAATCCTAGTCTTCCAGTATTAATACCAACTATGGGTATTCCTAAATCTCTCACATATGTTATAGATTTTAGAATAGTGCCATCACCCCCAATGCTAAAAAAAAGGTCGTAAGAAGGGTCCAGCCTAGTAAAAGTAGCGACGTCAGAGAACTTCGAGGAGATATCCTGATGCATGCCAAGGATGCCAAGAAAGTTTTTTTCAATAACAATTTCTACTTTTTTGTTCTGAAGCGCATTCAGTATGAGCTGAATATATGATTCAGAATTCTCGTGGTAAAATTGTCCATAAATACCTATTTTCATGACTTACATATTTAAGTATTTATCCAAATAATCAGAGCGTTGTTTTAAGCCATCTATAAATATGTCTTCCTCATGATGAGAAACAACATCGTAATTATATCTTCGAAAAGTCTGTACTATTGCATTCATGCCTGTATGACCAATTTTTACAGTAATTTGAATTGTTTCGGTTCCCATTTTTGAAATAAAAACACCTAAAACCTTAGCGTCATTGGACTCAACGATTTGGCAAATCTCACCAAACGAGTAATCTCTTGTACCTTTCTCAACTACAATAATACCCCCCGCTTCATTTAAAAATGGTGTGTCATTAAACAAATTCATGATGTCGCTCAATTCATAATATCCCAAGTATTTATTAGACAGATTTAAAACAGGCATTATATTACATTGGTTTAAAGCAAATGCTTCAAGAATATCTAGCCAGTTCGTGTTTTCACGGACAAAAAATGGTTCTAAGGCATATTGAAAGCCACTTAAAAGTTGAGAGCTTTCAAAACAATGTGCGTCAGTTTCAGAAATGCAACCCACGTAAACCTCATCTTTTATTACTGGGATATGAGTATAGGTAAGTTGATTAAATGCAATTTGAATTTCTTTTATTTCAGATAAAATATCAAAAGCCTTAATATCATTAATAATTAATTGTTGGGTTTTCAAAATCTCAATTTTAATGCAAATTACTTAAAATAAAGATTTAAAACCGTGCCGAAGCTTTGTATTTTTGTACTTTTTAAAGGAAAACGATGACAAAATTAAGTGTGAACATTAATAAAATTGCAACAATCCGTAATGCTAGAGGCGGAAACACTCCAAATTTGGTGCAAGTTGCTATTGATATTCAAAAATTCGGTGGGCAAGGTATTACTATCCATCCAAGGCCAGATGAAAGACATATTAGGTATAAAGACGCCTATGATCTTAAATCATTTGTGTTATCCGAATATAACATTGAAGGAAATCCTAAGGACAAATTTCTAGATTTAGTCTTGGATTTAAAACCAAACCAAGTTACATTAGTTCCTGATGCGATCAATGCGATAACCTCTAATGCAGGCTGGGATACAATTAAACATAAAGACTATCTAACAGAGATTATTACGGAATGTAAGCGAAATGGAATACGCACTTCAATTTTTGTCGATCCAACTCTTAAAATGATTGAAGGGGCTGCACTCACTGGAACAGATAGGATTGAATTGTATACAGAAGCATATGCTCAACAATATGCTTTAGGAAACAAAAAGGCTGTTGAACCTTATACAGAATGTGCCGTTTTGGCGAATACATTGGGGCTCGGGATTAATGCAGGACACGACTTATCATTAAACAATATAAAGTTTTTTAAGGAAAATATTCCCGGCTTATTAGAAGTCTCGATTGGGCACGCTCTTATTTCGGAGGCTTTATATGACGGACTTGAATCTGTAATTAAAAAATACCTTGAAAGACTTGCCTAACCCAATATTACATTCTCGAATTATTGGCGGCAAAACCCCTTTGGTGATACTTCATGGGTTCCTTGGGTCTGGTGATAATTGGAAATCTTTAGGTAATAGGTTTGCTGAGAATGGTTACCAAGTTCATTTAGTAGATCAAAGAAATCACGGCCGTAGTTTTCATAGTGAAGCATTTAGTTACCAGTTAATTGTAGATGATGTAAAAAAATATTGTGATTATCACAAACTTGACGAATTCATCTTATTGGGGCATTCAATGGGAGGGAAAGCCGCTATGTTGTTTGCAGTAACCTATCCTGATCTTGTTAGTAAATTAATAATAGCGGATATAGGACCGAAATTTTATCCTCAACATCATCAAGATATATTAAAGGCGTTGTCTCTACTAAATTTTCAAGAAATTAGAACAAGGAATGAGGCCGAAGAAGTTCTTTCAAAATATATTAGGGAAGCTGGAATCCGTCAATTTCTATTGAAGAACCTTTATTGGGTTCAAAAAGGAGAACTAGGATTACGGATAAACCTTAAAACATTAATAGATAAAGTCGAAGAGGTGGGTATGGCCTTGCCAGAAGGAACTGGATTTTCCAAAGCGACCCTCTTTTTAAAAGGATCAAATTCAGGTTACATTATAGAAACTGACGAGGCCTTGATAAAAAAATATTTCCCAATGACCAAGATTCAAACTGTTTCAAATTCTGGACATTGGCTTCATGCCGAAAACCCTACAGATTTTTATAATCTTATTATGGAGTTTGTGTAGCAGTAAATCTGCGCTCTTTCTTTTTTCATTACTGTTCGACTAATAATAGAGGGAGAAACTAGCTTTAATAGCTGTTTGATAATAGGCGGTTTGCTAAAGTTATTACTTTTGTCCATATATCTAATCTTGTGGTAAAAATCAAGATAAACTAAGGCGGGAAATATGTCAAGGAAATCCCGCTTTTAAAAATATTTATCGGGCATTAATGATTTTTTCTCTAAAAATGTATTAGAGAATTCAAATCTGGCTAAATAAATATCTTCGATAATCGTGGCGATCTAATCAGCTATTTATGATATTACACAGTTATTTTACTATGTATGCATAATAAATTGCATATTTATCAACTATAATGTGTAATTTTGACGAATTACATAAGAAAATAACCTTTTAATCTAACTTAATTTATTATGAAGAAAATAATACTTCTAGCTGTGATTTTTCTAACCACAGCAGTAACCTATGCAGGAGGATACCGTGTGGCCTTGCAGGGACAAAAAGCCTTAGCAATGGGGCATGCGGGAGTTGCTGTAGTAAACAGCAGTGAGCTCATATTTTTCAACCCGGCAGGACTAGTTTATCTAGAAAACAAGTTGAATATTTCTGCTGGAGTAAGTGGGGTGTTCTCTAATGTGTCTTATCAAAATGAAGCCACCGGAGCAGCAGCTGTGACAAATAGTCCAACTGGAACTCCCCTTTATTTCTATGCTTCATACAAAGCAACCGACTGGTTAGCTGTGGGTGTGGGTGTTTATACTCCTTTTGGTAGTTCTGTTTCCTACGAAGACGATTGGGCAGGATCTCACTTGGTTAATAATATTGATTTAAAAGCTATCTATATTCAACCCACCATATCACTTAAAGTTAATGAGAAATTTAGTGTTGGAGGAGGATTTATTTTTGTAAATGGTTCTGTAGGATTTAATAGAAATTTGAATAGAACACTTTCAGATTTAGACGGGAATCGTTCAGAGGTAACAGTTGATGCTTCAGGCGTGAGTGCCACCGGTTGGACCGTTAGTGCTATGTTTAATCCAACAGAGAAGTTGAGAATCGGAGCTACTTATCGTTCCGAAATAATCATGGAGGCTAGAGGTGGTGATGCTACATTCGAGAATGTTCCAAATTCACCATTAACACCATTTCCAAGTTCAACGAAAGTTGACGCCGACTTACCTTTGCCTGCGGAAATGACTGTTGGACTATCTTATGAGTTCTGTGATAAATGGCTATTTGCTTTTGATTTTAATACTACGTTCTGGAATGTATATAAGTCGCTGGATATTGATTTTGAAGATCCAAATGTACCGGATTCTTTTAACGCTCGTAATTATAAGAACTCTTCAACATATCGTTTTGGATTACAATACGAAGCAACAAAAAAGGTTACTTTAAGAACCGGTTATTATTTCGATCAGTCTCCTGTTCAGGAAGGTTACTTTGCTCCCGAAACTCCACGTAACGATAGTAATGGGTATACAGCTGGTTTGACTTTTAGCGTTGGAAAACGTTTTGAAATTGATGCATCATTCTTATACTTACACTTTAAAGAGGTCGATGCATCTTATGATGCATATACTGAAAATGGTCAATCTGTTCCATTTGGAGGGAAATATAAATCTAATGCCTTTGTACCTGGATTAGGAGTTACTTACAAACTGTAAAAAAATAAACAAATGAAAAACATTACAAAATTATTTATAGGGGTAGTAGCTATCGGGTTCGTAAGCTGCGATGCCGATTTTGAGAATCCAGTAACCGATATTGGGTTCTATACTAGCGGAACTGCCGACTTATCTAAATACGTTTCGGTTGGAAATTCATTAACAGCAGGATATGCCGATGGGGCATTGTACATTACGGGTCAGAACAATTCTTACCCTAATATTATGGCAGAGCAATTTGCCTTAGCAGGTGGGGGTGAATTTACACAACCATTAATGGCTGATAATATTGGAGGCTTACTTCTAGGAGGAGCTCAAATTACGGCAAATAGATTTGTGTTGGCGGTTGATGCCAATGGAAATCCAGGGCCGGTTCGTTTGGAAGGTACTCCCACAACAGATGTTGCGACAAGTGTAGCTGGACCATATAACAACATGGGAGTTCCTGGAGCTAAAAGTTTTCATTTGAATGCTCCTGGTTATGGAAATTCGGCAGGAATTGCGTCGGGTGCTGCTAACCCATATTATGCAAGGTTTGCAACGAGTTCAAGTTCGACTGTGATAGCAGATGCCGCTTCAGTTGGTGCAACCTTTTTTAGCCTATGGATTGGTAACAATGATATCTTGGCTTATGCAACCTCTGGTGGTTCTGGAGTTGATCAAACAGGAAATTTAGATCCTACTACCTATGGTCCAAATGACATTACAGATCCAAACGTATTTGGAGCAGCATATAGTGCTCAAGTAGGCGCTTTAGCTGGAGGTGGAGCGAAAGGTGTTTTAATTAATATCGCAGACGTGACATCTATTCCTTATTTCACTACAGTTCCTGGACCAGCTATCCCAATGGATGCTGCAACAGCTGGTGCTGTGAATGCTCAATTTGCATTATATAATACGCAGGTCTTACCAGGTCTTGCCGGTCTAGGAGTTATTACTGCTGACGAAGCTGCCTCTAGAGTGATAAGTTTTTCAGCAGGACAAAATTACCCTATTATCACTGACAATGATTTAACGGATATTAGTGCAATTCTGCAGGGCCCTCCTTTTAATTTACCAGCTCAAACTGCAGGTCTTTTAGGACAATTACGTCAGGAAAATTCTGGGGATTTGACATTACTTACAGCTTCTTCGGTTCTTGGAACTGCTCCAGATCCAAGTAATCCTTTAGGAGTTGTTGGTGTTTCTATCCCAGTGAGCAATGAATTTATATTAACAGCAACGGAACGAGTGCGAGTTGCTACTGCGGCTGCTGCTTATAATTCTACAATCAACGCCTTAGCATCTGCTAATGATTTGGGTTATGTAGATGCAAAAACAGCATTAGCTGAAGTTGCTGATATGGGAGTCCCTTTCGATGGAGGGATTCTAACATCTCAATTTGTAACAGGTGGTGCATTTTCTTTAGATGGTGTTCATCCATCGCCTAGAGGATATGCTTTTACAGCAAATGCTATTATTGATGTGATCAATAGAAAATATGATGCTACTATTCCTAAGGTGGATATTGGTAATTTCGGTACCGTTACTCTTACCAACAATGGTGGATAGCTAATTAGTTATTATAAATATAAAAAACCGTCTTCATTGTTATCTTGAAGACGGTTTTTTATATCTTTAATATTCAAAATAGATTAAATGAAACTAATTCTTAGATTGTTACTAACAGCAGTTGCTGTTTTAATCTTGGCTTATGTTTTGCCAGGGGTAGAAGTGGCAGGTTACACCTCGGCAATTATTGTCGCAGTTTTTTTGGCATTACTGCGGTTGGTAGTGCGACCTATCTTGGTGATTTTAACCTTGCCAATAACCATTGTGACCTTAGGGTTGTTTTTACTTTTTATAAATGCAATTATCATTTTATTTGCCGATTTTTTTATAGGTGGCTTTGCTGTTCGAAATATATGGTGGGCTTTGCTCTTTAGCTTGTTACTTTCATTTCTTCAATCTGTGTTATACTCGTTTCTCAAAAAAGACAAATAAATACCTGAATTACGGCATCTTAATGTTTGTTGAGTAGTCTAAAAAAGCATATTTTTGCAACCCAATTTTGACATTGAAAATTTTTCAGAAAAATGAATATTACAAAAAAAGACGTTGATAGTTTAAATGCTTTAGTTACAGTAGATATAAAGAAGGAAGACTATTCAGAGAAAGTAAGTTCGGTACTTAATAATTATCGTAAAACTGCTAATATACCCGGTTTTAGAAAGGGTCATGTTCCTATGGGAATGGTTCAGAAGCAATATGGGAAAGCTGTTCTAGTAGAAGAAGTAAATAAACTATTACAAGATAGTCTGAATGCTTTTTTAACTGAAGAAAAACTGGATGTCCTTGGAAATCCACTTCCAAAAAATGAAGCTGAGATCAATTGGGAAACTGAGGATTTTTCATTTGAGTTTGAATTGGGTCTTTCACCTAAGTTTGAAGTAGACGTAAAAGGCAAGTCTGTGACAAATTATAAAATCGTGGCAGACGATAAAATGCTCAACAATCAGATAAAAACAATTCGCAAGCAATATGGGAAATTAACTTCAAAAACTGTAGTTGAAAAGGAAGACGAGATTACAGGTACCTTTAATGCTACAGAAAAGAATTTAGAAAAGAAAGCAACATTTAGTACTGATGTTATAAAAGGAAAGAAGCAACTTTTGGCATTAGTAGGTGCTAAAGTTGGTGATGTTGTTGCATTGAAGACTAAAGGTATGTTTAAGGATGATCACGACAATGAAAAATATCTTGGAGTAGCTCACGAAGAGTCTCACGGATTGGACATTGAAGTTTCTTTGAAAATAGAAGAAGTAAATACTCGGGAAATGACAGATTTAAACCAAGAGCTTTTCGATAAGCTATTTGGTGAAGGTGTAGTAACTTCGGAAAAAGAATTAAAGGCGAAAATTAAAGAGGATGCTGAAAAGCAATTTGAACAACAAAGCGATCAAAAACTTTTGAATGATGTTGTTGAATCATTAATTGACAATACTAAGTTTGATTTGCCAAATGCGTTTCTACAACGATGGATTCAAATATCTGGAGAAACACCAATGACTGAGGAAGAAGCCAAGGCTGAATATGAAAGAAGTGAAAAAGGTTTGCGTTATCAGTTAATTGAAGGGAAGCTTCGAGCAGAAAATAATCTTCAAGTTTCTTTCGATGAGCTAAAAGAACATAGTAGGGGAATGATCAAGGGGCAAATGGCGCAGTTTGGTCAATTAGATCCTTCGGAAGAGGAAATAGACGGAATTGTGGCACGTGTTTTAGGAAACCAAGATGAAGTAAAACGTCTAAGCGAGCAGTTAAATACAAATAAATTGCTTCAGTATTTTAAGGAAAATGCAAAGTTGAAGACTAAGGAGATTTCCTATGAAAAGTTCATTAAGGACGCTTACCAATAATTCAGCAATAAAATAGTTATATTTAGGCGTTGGATTTAATAAATTTAACGCCTTTATTATTTCAAAAAACGATTAAAAAAGATATGAACTACGAAAAAGAGTTTAAAAAGTTTGCCATAAAGGATCAAGGGATTAACAGTATGTATTACGATCAGATTATTAGTAGTATGTATCCCACTAATTTAACTCCTAATATTATTGAAGAAAGGCAAATGAACATCGCTATATTTGATGTATTTTCTCGCCTTATGATGGATAGAATTATTTTTTTGGGGACAGGGATTAATGATCAGGTTGCAAATATAGTTCAGGCCCAATTATTATTTTTAGAAAGTACCGATGCTTCTAAGGATATTCAAATTTATATTAATTCGCCAGGAGGAAGTGTTTATGCAGGACTCGGTATCTATGATACTATGCAGTTTATCAAACCCAATGTAGCTACTATATGTACTGGAATGGCGGCTTCTATGGCAGCTGTTTTGTTGTGTGCCGGTGAAAAAGGTAAACGCAGTGGTTTAACACATTCTCGGGTTATGATTCACCAGCCAATGGGCGGGGCTCAAGGTCAGGCAAGTGACATAGAAATTACTGCTAAGGAAATAATTACGTTGAAGAAGGAGTTATATGATATAATTGCAAAGCACAGTGGTCAATCATATGACAAAGTTTATGAGGATAGTGATCGTGATTATTGGATGAAATCTGATAAGGCTTTGGAGTATGGAATGATAGACGAAATATTAACACGAGGATAAAAATCTGTTGTTTCAAGTTTAAACTTGACAAAAAAAATATGTCGAAAGAAGATTTAGAATGTTCGTTTTGCGGCCGTAAAAAAGCTGAAACTAATTTGCTTATTGCAGGTTTAGATGCCCATATATGTGATCGTTGTATTGAGCAGGCACATGGAATTGTTTTAGAAGAAGCGCTTCACTCTACAAGTGGTGAATTGTCTAAGGAGCTAATGCTAAAGAAGCCAAAATCTATAAAGGCATTTTTAGACGATTATGTTATTGGTCAAAATCAGACAAAAAAAATAATGTCAGTAGCTGTATATAATCATTACAAAAGATTATTACAGCCGGTCACTGATGATGATATTGAAATTCAAAAAAGTAATATTATCATTGTAGGACAGACTGGAACTGGAAAAACCTTAGTTGCAAAAACAATAGCGCGTATGTTGAATGTGCCATTGGCAATAGTTGATGCAACCGTGCTAACAGAAGCAGGCTATGTTGGAGAAGATGTGGAAAGTATCTTAACAAGATTATTGCAGGCCGCAGATTATGATTTGGAAAAGGCTCAAAATGGTATTGTTTTTATTGATGAGATAGATAAAATTGCCAGAAAAAGTGACAATCCTTCGATAACTCGAGATGTTAGTGGAGAAGGTGTGCAACAGGCTTTACTGAAGTTATTAGAGGGTACTGTAGTAAATGTTCCACCAAAAGGAGGACGTAAACACCCTGATCAAAAATTTATTGAAGTTGATACTGAAAATATATTATTTATTGCTGGTGGAGCCTTTGATGGAATAGAGCGTCATATTTCTAAAAGATTGAATATGCAGGCAGTTGGATTTACTGCATCAAAAGGTGAGGGTAAAATGGATCGTGGAGATATGTTGAAGTATATTATTCCTAAGGATTTAAAAGATTATGGCTTAATTCCTGAAATTATTGGTCGTTTACCTGTCTTGGCTTATATGAATCCATTGGATAAAGGAACTCTTAGAGCTATTCTAACGGAACCGAAAAATGCGATCATTAAACAATATAAGAAGTTGTTCGAAATGGACGATATTGATATGATTATAACGGAAGAGGCCTTAGACTTTATTGTTGATCAGGCTATAGAGTATAAACTTGGTGCAAGAGGATTGCGATCACTATGTGAAGCTGTTCTAACGGATGCTATGTTTGATTTGCCAGGAACAGATCAGAAAGAGCTTCATGTAAATGAAGAATATGTAGCCGATAAGCTAAATAAAGCAACGATTAAAAAGCTTAAAGCTGTATCATAAATACATTATTTAGATATTAGAAATAAAAAATCCCCGAACAATTCAGTTCGGGGATTTTTTATTCTATTAAATATATTCGGTTTATGGTAATGCGATTATTGTCTTAACTTTTTTATTTAAAACTTTTTGCTGCATCAATTCCTTTTTGTTTTTAAGAGTGTATCCGGCAACTTCATTTTCGCTTTTTTGAATTGCTGAAACAGATCCACAAGAGGATACTGATACGGTCAAAATTAAAGCGATTCCTAAATAAATTATATTCTTCATAATACAAGGGCTGGGTGTTAATTACAGTGCAAATCTATAAAGTAAGAAAAGGACTACCAAAATTTTTAGCTGAAGTGGGTTGTAAACTCGTTCAAATGCACGTAGCCTAATAATATTCGATGAAGTGACTTAAATGCCTGTTTTACTGCGATTTATTCATCGGATAAATAGTGTTCTTTATCGATAATAGTGCTTTACTGCTGATTTAGATGAAGTAATTTTTCTAAAAAATCGCGAGAATTTGAAAGTCTTGGAATTTTATGTTGCCCGCCTATCTTGTCTTTCATCTTAAGCCAATCATAAAACAACTTCTCTCTAGCGCAATGGATTATCGGTGCCTTGAGGGTAATGTTATTACACCTTTTTGCTTCATAATCACTGTTAACGTCTTGAAGGGCCTTATCTAATAGAACCGAAAACTTAGTTATATCTAGAGGAGGTTTTTTAAATTCTATAATCCATTCGTGTGCTCCTTTCTCTTTTCCTTTCATGAAAATAGGTGCTACTGTATAATCTACAATTTCACTTTGCATCTGAGCAGAAACTCTCTTTAAAGCTGATTCGGCATTTTCGATTATTAATTCTTCGCCAAATACGTTGATATGATGCTTAGTTCGCCCAGTGACTTTTATTCGATGAGGAGCAATCGATGTAAAACGTATTGTGTCTCCTATTTTATATCTCCAAAGTCCAGCATTGGTAGTAATAATAATTGCGTAATTTTCATCTATTTCAACTTCGCTCAATGGGATTACTTTTTCTTCAGAAGTCCCATATCCTTTCATAGGAATGAATTCATAAAATATTCCGTAGTCAAGCATCAATAACAAATCCGCCTCATTATTCCGATCTTGAATGGCAAAAAAGCCTTCAGATGCATTATAAGTTTCGTAATATTTAAAGTTCGATTGTGGTAATAGTTTTTTATACTGGTCTACATATGGATCGAAACTTACACCTCCATGAAAATATACTTCAAGATTTGGCCATACCTCTAGCAAATTCGACTTGCCAGTTGTTTCAGCTACATTATTCAATAATACAAGCATCCAAGAAGGGACTCCAGCCAAACTAGTTACATTCTCCTGTATTGTTTCATTTACTATGGCCTGCATCTTCATTTCCCAGTCTGCCATTAAAGATACTTCACTTCCTGGAGTACTGCTAAATTCTGCCCAAAATGGCATATTATCAATTAATATTGCAGAAAGATCACCAAAAACAGTTCCATTTTCCTGATATAATTCTTTGCTTCCACCAAGTTTAAGGTTCTTGCCAAGAAATAATTGAGAATTAGGATTGTTATTGAGGTACATACAGAGTAGATCCTTACTCGCCGCATAATGACAGTCTTCTAAAGAATCTATACTTACAGGGATGAATTTACTTTTTGAGTTGGTCGTACCGCTGGATTTCGCAAACCATTTTATTGGTGTAGGCCAAAAGATATTTGTTTCTCCTCTGCGAGTGCGCTCGATTTGTTCCTCATTGTCTTCGTAGGTGGTGACTGGGATTCTATCTGCAAATTCTCTGTAGGAAGAAATGCTTTCAAAATCATACTTCTTTCCAATTTCAGTATTCTTTGCCTTGATAATCAAACCGTGTAATAGATCCTCTTGAACCTCTATTGGGTATTTAATAAATAATTCAATTTGATGAAACCGTTTCTTTAAAAACCATGAAACAATAGAATTTACAATCGGGAATGGCATATTTTGAACTATCTTTAAGGTATAAAAATAACGATTTTCTTTTTATGAATTACGAAGGAGTTTTAACTAAAATGCAGACCGAAAACGGTTCGCCAATTCAATATTATTTGGTTTTTGAAAATGATTTTTTAAATGTCAATCAATTGCTAAATAAAAAAGTGTCAATTTCATTTGTTAAGTTTCAGTGTCTTAACTGCTGTTTGGAGAAAAAAATATACAGACAGGGATATTGTTATGATTGTTTTTATGAAATTCCTCAGGCAGCAGACTGGATTATACGTCCCGAATTGAGTAAAGCACATCTGGATAAAGAGGATCGTGATTTGGAATATGAGAAGCGAGTCCAACTGCAACCACATATTGTTTATTTGGCAAATAGCAGTAATGTAAAAGTAGGTGTGACAAGGAAGACTCAGGTTCCAACGCGATGGATTGACCAAGGAGCTCATGAAGCTATCGAAATCTTAGAAGTGCCTAATAGATATTTGGCGGGGATTACTGAGGTAGCTTTAAAAGACTATGTTGGAGATAAAACGAACTGGCGAACTATGCTTAAAAATGAGATTGAAGATGAAAATTTAATCGAATGGAGAGATAAGCTTAAAAAGTATATTCCTGATGAAGCCATATCTTATTTTTTAGCGAATAATACTGAAACGAATTTAGAGTTTCCTGTTCTTCAATATCCAGAGAAGCCCAAGAGTCTTAATTTGAACAAGACCCCTTTTTATGAAGGAACCTTAAAAGGAATAAAAGGTCAATACCTTATTTTCGAGGATAACACGGTATTTAATATAAGAAGTAACGAAGGCTATGTAGTGTCTATTTCGATTAGTTAAATAAAAATATGACTTTCTGTACAAGGTATACAGCAACGAGAACAATACCTATAAACTTGTAAAATTTTGATTTATTTCCAGCCCGTTATTTCACTCTAGAGTGCAAGACGCCATAGCCATATAAAATTCCTGCCTTACCTAGATAGATTCCAGCAAAGTCAGGCAAGATTACGCGCGATTAGTAACTAATTGGTTAATAGACTTATAAGCTAGTTACCACTCTTTATAGTATCTTTTTTCTTTTTTTTCTTTCCGAATAAGCCCCCAAGTATATCTGTCACAACTTCCGTGGCTTGCTGAGTCGTATTGTTTGTGGTGGTATTTGTGCCGGTGGAAATTGAAACTTTTGGTTTCTTCCCCCCAGAAATTATACTGGTCAAGATATCAGTGCCTTGATTCAATAATTGCTCTTTTTGTTTCGCTACTAGAGTTTGAGTGAATGAGTTTATAGCAGCTTTAGTATTGAGGGAGACTTTGGGATTGGTAAAGTTTCCTTTCAATCCAACAGGGAGAGATACCATCATCGAATTTGCTTCTTCGGGATCTAATTTTGCTAATAAACTATTCACTTCCCCTCCTAAATATTTAGCAGGAACATTCATCGTGAGATTGTAATCGATACTTTTATTTAGCCCGTGACTTCCTCCTGCCGTTATTTTCACCCCTTCTATATTAAAGTCAAAAGGTTTTACTATAATTTTACCATCGCTAAAATTAATGGCTGTTTTTACATCCTTCAGTGTCAATTTATCCTTATCTAAAAAGCTTAGGTTCTCACTTAAAGTTGTGAGAAGCGGGGTGCTTTTTGTATTGACTTCGGCCGATAATATATTAGCAATAAGGTCTCCTGCGAGGGTGGCAAGATTAGGCGTAAGATCTCCATTAAGTTGACCATTTAATTTGATAACGGTATTGATGTTGCCATTTAATGCTTTTGAAATTGGTGCGATATATTTTAAAAAGGCCAATTGTTCAAAAGATTCTTCTATATCAACTTTCTGTAGATCTAGATTCATCCCAAAAGTAGGGATAGCTTTTTTTGTGTCAACATTCCCGGAAAAAGCAATGTCTCCACCAAATATTCTTGAGGTCACGTTATTTAAACTAGCAGCCTCATCTTTTATAGTCACTCTACCTTTGGTGTTCTCTAAAATCACATTATCATACAAAACTTTTTTTGCTGTAAAATCTATTGTTGCATCAAGGAAATCTGGTATTTTCACAGATGATTCTTCGGTATTACCAGATGGGGTTGTTGCCTTTCCACTTCCTGTGCCTTTTTCTTCGGAAGACATAAAATCATTGACATTGAAAATGTTCGAATTAACTAGAAAATTACCTTTCAAATCCTGTTTCTCCATAATCCACGGGATGAGGTTTTGAATAGTTCCAGTAGCGTTAATGTCTGTTTCTCCAGAAGTCGCTTCAAAATTATTCAGTTTTATATTCCCTGGGCTCATTTCAATAGCTGCGGAAGAAATACGGATCGGATTGTTAAAAGCTTCGTCTGAATAATTAAAGTCCGTTAAGCTAGCAGTTCCGTTATTTTTAATATTTTGGTACTGCTCTTTTTCAACTGATTGCATATCAAAAGAAGTATTAACGTCTGCTTTGAAAATTCCAGTTAAGTCCTGTTTTAATTCAACGGGCAGTACCTTTTCAATATTTGCAAGGTTGAGTGTTCCTTTTATTACTAGATTAACGAGCGCATTTTCGGTGAAATTTTTAACACTACCGCTGAGGCTAAACAATTCATCGTCAATATTAAACGTCATCCCACCAATATTCAAATAAGTGTCTTTTACAAGACCGGTGTCATTTTTTAATTCTGCATTTATCGAGATATTGCGAACGGCTTTGGGTAAGTCTGGATATTTAAATGACGCGTTATCACTCGCGACTTTAATATCCAATCTAGGGATATGTACTTCGTCTATAATCCCATTAACCGCCCCGTCAATGGTGAAATTTCCAGTCGTGGTCACACCGTCCAATTCTTTTACATATGTCTTTGGAATTACGGCCAAGAAATTTTTAAAATCTGATGATGGAGTCTTAAAACTAATGTCTATTTCACTATTCGTTTCATTAATTTTAATAAAACCATCGAATGTTAATGGTAACTCATTGATTTTAGACACGTTTTCTAGAAACGAATATTTTTGGTTCTCAAGATCCAATTCAAAACCGGCATCTAGTGTAATACTAGTTTTATTCAAGTATTCTGCCTTGTCAATTCTAAAAGTGGCGTTGGCTTCAGTATGAGTGTCAAGCTGTGTTATCGATTCAGAAAGATCTCCGGTTCCTTTATGATTCACATCAGTGAGTATTAAAAATGTTTTTGAAGATTCATCTAGGTAGTTAATCCGGGAATCTTTTATTTCATAGTTCTTCAGCGCGAAACTAAAACTACCTTTATCTGCACTAGGTGCTTCTGAAGGAATTACTTCCTTTTTTACGGCGATATCATAATTGGCATTTCCGAGGGAATCAATTTTAATATTTATTAAAGATTCATTAAGAAGTAATCCATCTACTTGTATTGATTCGTCACTTTTTTTAAATAATTGAGTAATACCCATGTTCAACTTTAAGGACTTTCCACTTACTAAGGTGTCACCTTCAAATGGTGCATTGTTTGTAACACTAAAATCGGTTATGGTAAGTGCGGCATCTGGAAAGCTCTTGAGTAGACTTAAGTCTAATCCTTTCCAAGCAACAGTAGCATTTAGGTTTTCATTGATTGTTCGTTTCACTATTTTTTCTAAACTCCCCTTGAAAAGAAAAGGAGCAGCTGCAAGAAACACGATTGCTAAAACGATTATAATTCCTGTTATTTTAAGAATTTTTTTCATAATTAATTGAGGTTGACTAAAAGTTGTTATATCTTAATTTCTAAGGATAAAAAGTAAAAATAAATTGTTATGATTGATTTGATAAATTCGGGATTTCATTTTGCGAGGAAGAGTAAAAATCTATCTCTTCTCCTCTTTTTAGTCCAAATCTTTTTCTGAAAGCAAAAACCGCAGCATATAAAAACGGGGTGTCTAATGCTGCTACTAGCACTTTAAAAAGAAAACCACTTAGCAGCAATCCACTAAATAAGGGCCAGCTAATTTTCCCAAAACTGCACAACAATAGTAAAACCGTTAACGTATCGACAAATTGAGACAAGAAAGTAGAGAAATTATTCCGAAGCCAGAGGTGTTTACCCTTTGTAAGGCGTTTCCAGAAATGAAATATCTGTATGTCAATATATTGAGCGAGTAGATATGCCATCATTGATGCAAGTACCGCAATGGCAGTGGCGCCGAATACTTTTGAAAACAGGGTGTCATCAATTGGACTCCAGTCGGTAGCGGGAACGACATCCGAAACGAAAACAATAAGTAATGAGAAAAATGAAGCAAAAATACCCGCGGTAACGACCTCATTGGCCTTTTGTTTTCCGTAGACTTCACTAATAATATCGGTAATGAGAAAAGTGATAGGGTAGGGAAGAATTCCTACCGAAATTTCAAACGTATAGATTCCAAAAAAGTCCCAATAGAAAAATTTTTGAAATATTAAATTGGAGACAACAAGGGAGGCTATAAACAATCCTCCTAAAATGAGGTAGATTCGTTGCGCTACCAGTTTGTCATTCATTGAAAGTACTGCCACCTGTGTTTTTTGAAAGGTAAAGATAATTGGAAGTATTATTCTTTTCCTTAATTTCGTCTTAAATTCATAAACCTGTATTTTTAGCCATACAAACAAAGTTTAAAAATAATGTAACCTTTTTAAATCAAGTCTATTAAACCTTTACAAGACATATATCTTTCCTTAGGAAGCAATCAGGGCAATAAGTTCGAATTATTGCAAAAGGCTGTCAACTCCATATTTAATCAAATTGGTAGTATTGTAAAAATATCTTCGGTATATAAAACTCCCGCTATAGGTTTTGACGGAGATAGTTTTTTAAATTGTGTGCTTCTAGTGCAAAGCGCGATGCCATCTGGAAAATTATTGGAGACAATACTAAGAATTGAGAAGGAACTAGGGAGAGTGCGAAGTGAAGCGGACGGATATGTTTCTAGAACTATTGATGTGGATATTTTATTGATGGGGGACTTGGTCAAAAACAGCGTTAAATTAAAAATTCCACATCCAGAAATCCAAAACAGGAAGTTTGTCTTGCAGCCTTTGGCAGAAGTTAATTCGAGTATTGTGCATCCAACACTATTTAAAAATGTTATTAAACTATTAGCGGAAACTCGAGACGACAGTATCATCGAAAAACAATCTAAATGGCTTAGAAACCCGAGTAAGGATTACGACTTGTCAAGATTTAATTACATTGCAATTGAAGGAACTATTGGGGCGGGTAAAACCAGTCTTACTACACAGTTGGCTCATGATTTTAATGCGAAGCTTGTTTTAGAACGATTTAAGGATAATCCGTTTTTACCCAAGTTTTATAAAAATCCGCAGCGATATGCGTTTCCATTAGAAATGTCATTTCTCGCAGATCGTTATCAACAATTAATGGATGATATCACTCAATTCGATTTATTTAAGGATTGTGTTGTGGCTGATTACGATGCTCATAAATCTATCATTTTTGCGAAAGTGACCTTACAGGATGAGGAATTTAATTTATATAAAAAGTTATTCCGGTTTATGCATAAAGAATTGCCGAAGCCAGACCTATATGTTTATCTATATCAACGTACAGATCGTCTTTTGGAGAATATTAAAAAACGCGGCCGAAAATACGAACAGACAATTGAGGCTCAATATCTTGAAAAAATTAATGAAGGTTATCTAGAATTCATTAAATCTCAACCCCAGGCTAGTATTAGAATAATAGATGTTTCAAATAGGGATTTTGTAAAAAATAGAAAAGACTATTTATATATTCTTACGGAAATATTGAAATAAGCTAAGGTAGTTATACTGCGATTAAATTATATTTATTGAGTCCTAAAGCTTGGAGAATAAGTCCCATATTACGATACCAGTAGAAACTGAAATATTTAAGGAATGTTTCGTTCCATGTTGCGGAATTTCGATAACGATATCACTTTCTGAAACCACTTCTTGTGAAATACCCTTAACCTCATTTCCGAATATAACAGCATAGGTAGTTTCTTTCCGAAGAAAAAAATCATCTAAAGCGATTGAATGTTCTGATTGTTCAATCGAAGCAATAAAAACACCTTCACTTTTAAGCCTGTTAACTACGTCCATTGTGTTCTCGGCATATTCCCAAGAAACACTGTCCGTAGCACCTAGAGCGGTTTTTTGAATATCCTTGTGCGGAGGAGTTGCGGTGATGCCGCAGAGATAAATCTTTTTAACTAGAAAGGCATCTGCCGTTCGAAATACGGAGCCGATATTGTTCAAACTTCTAACATTGTCGAGAATAATTATAAGCGGAGTTTTTTCAGAAGCAATGAATTCCACCTGACTGATTCGATTAAGCTCGCTGTTTTTAAGTTTGCGGTATTTCATTCTTGCAAAAATATCACTTTCTATATGAAAGTAGCAGCCTTTCTTTCGCAGAATTGTTGTAAAAATGGTTTGCCTAGTTGAAAATGTGATGTCAACATTATCCCTCAGAATACGTATATATTTCGTTTTTTTAACTTTTCAAGGGCAAACTATTCTTTAACGACTCAATTGCTGGGGGCTTTTAAAGTTTTAAGGTTCATTGTGAAAAACTTTCGACAAGTATGATTATTATCTATTTAACAAACTTAGAATAATAACTACCTTAGCTTTTCCAATCTAGAAAGTGGCCTTATGGGAAAGAAGGAAACACCATTAATGAAGCAATACAACACCATCAAGGCGAAATATCCAGATGCGTTGTTGTTATTTCGGGTGGGTGATTTTTATGAAACTTTTGGGGAGGATGCTATTCGGGCTGCAGGCATTTTAAATATTACCCTCACGGCTCGCAATAATGGAGGGGAGCATGTCGAATTGGCTGGTTTCCCTCATCATTCTTTAAACACATATTTGCCAAAATTAGTAATGGCCGGCTGTCGTGTTGCAATCTGTGATCAGCTTGAAGACCCAAAGCAAACCAAGAACATTGTTAAAAGGGGTGTAACGGAGCTTATAACACCGGGAGTGGCATTAAACGATGATATTCTAAAGTCGAAATCAAATAATTTCTTGGCGGCTATTCACTTTAATTCTCGCGAAGGCGGGAATCTCAAGAAGAATACTAAAATTGGGGTTAGTTTTCTAGATATTTCGACAGGCGAGTTTTTAACTGCACAAGGTTCAGCGGAATATATTGATAAATTACTTCAAAACTTTAGGCCTTCAGAAGTGCTTTTTAGCAAGCAAAAGAGGAAGCTTTTTTCAGAAACATTTGGTGGTAATTTTCATGTTTTTCATTTAGAGGATTGGGTGTTTCAGAAAGATTATGCAAATGAAACGCTCCAAAAACATTTTGACACTAAGAACTTAAAGGGTTTTGGGATTGATCATCTCGAAGAAGGAGTTATTTCGGCGGGTGCAGCTTTGCATTATTTAAGTGAAACACGCCATAATAAATTGCAGCATATATCACGAATTTCGCGTATTGCCGAAGACGAATATGTCTGGATGGATCGTTTTACGATTCGCAATTTGGAGCTGTATCACTCAAATCAAGAAAATGCTGTAACCTTATTAGATGTAATCGATAAAACGATCTCTCCAATGGGAGGACGACTTTTGAAGCGATGGATGGCGCTTCCGTTAAAAAACATTGAGAGAATAACAAGTCGGCATGAAGTTGTATCTTATTTATTAGAGAATGCCACGGTTCAGGATAAAATCCAGCAACATATAAAGCGTATTGGCGATTTGGAGCGGTTAATTTCGAAGGTAGCCACGGGAAAAATAAATCCCAGGGAGGTTGTTCAGTTAAAAAATTCATTAGAGGCGGTGATTCCGGTAAAAGCTCAGGCGCTCCTTTCAGAGAACGAGTCGGTGAAGATTATTGGTGACCAGCTTCAAGAATGTGATTTATTGCGTGCGAAGATAAAAGAAACCCTATTTGAAGAAGCGCCTGTAAATATTTTAAAAGGAAATGCTGTCGCAGAAGGATTTAATGAAACACTTGATGAGTTAAGAGCGATTTCCAGAGGAGGAAAAGATTATCTGGATCAAATTGTGACTCGTGAAGCAGCACGTACTGGAATTAGTTCATTGAAGATAGCTTCAAATAATGTATTTGGCTATTATATAGAAGTTCGAAACACTCACAAAGACAAAGTTCCTGAAGAATGGATTCGAAAACAAACCCTGGTAAATGCAGAGCGCTATATCACGGAAGAGCTCAAAGAGTATGAATCTAAAATCTTAGGTGCCGAAGAGAAAATCGGAGCATTAGAACAAGAAATATATGTAAAGTTAGTCGATTGGATCCTTCAGTTTATTGGCTCTGTGCAACAAAATGCTGCATTAATTGCAGAATTGGATTGCCTTTGTTCTTTCGCACAACAAGCCAAGGAATCTAATTATGTGCGACCGTTATTTGATGATTCATTCGACCTCGATATTAAGGAAGGACGACATCCAGTTATTGAAAAGCAATTGCCGCCAGATAGTCCCTATATCGCAAATGATGTTTTTTTAGATCGGGAGAATCAACAACTTATAATGATTACCGGTCCGAATATGAGTGGTAAATCGGCTATATTAAGGCAAACTGCTTTAATTGTTTTACTTGCGCAAATGGGGAGTTTTGTTCCTGCAAAATCAGTTCGAATGGGATGCGTTGATAAGATATTCACGCGGGTTGGTGCTAGTGACAATATTTCAATGGGGGAATCAACCTTTATGGTTGAAATGAATGAAACGGCCAGTATTCTAAATAATATTTCTGAGCGTAGTCTCGTGTTATTGGACGAAATAGGTCGAGGTACCAGCACGTATGATGGGATTTCTATCGCGTGGGCTATTAGTGAATATTTGCACGAACATCCTTCAAGAGCGAAAACCTTATTCGCGACTCATTACCATGAGATCAATGAAATGACTGAGACCTTTGATCGAATTAAAAACTATAATGTCTCAGTAAAAGAATTAAAAGATGATGTTCTTTTTCTTCGGAAACTTGTACCTGGAGGTTCACATCATAGCTTCGGAATTCATGTTGCAAAAATGGCAGGGATGCCTCAAGCCGTTTTAAACCGCGCGAATAAAATATTAAGCCGCCTTGAAAAATTGCATTCTTCAGAAGAATTAACAGACGAAATGAAGTCGATTGCCAAAGATGAAATGCAGTTAAGTTTTTTTAAACTTGACGATCCTTTGCTTATCGAGCTGCGTGACGAGATCTTAGAGACAGATATTGATACTCTTACACCTGTCGAGGCCCTCATGAAACTAAATGAGATTAAGCGTATGTTGCAACGCAATGCGTCTGTAAAAGTTAAAAAATAGAGGGTATCCTGCTCATCGTAATAGCGCTACGGTTTCTGATTAAAAATTACTTCTTTTTTACTTTCAGGTTTATTAAAAAGGTTTAAATTTGCACCTGCTTGCCAAAAAGGGTAGGCTTGCTTTTTTATTGAAGCGACGTTCATTACATTCTGCGAAAATAGCTCAGCTGGTAGAGCGCCACCTTGCCAAGGTGGAGGTCGCGGGTTCGAATCCCGTTTTTCGCTCTGGAAATATTTTTTTAAGATAATAGTTAATTTTGTCTTATTATTGAGTGATGCGACCGGGTCGCGCCTGCCTGCCGTCATAGGCAGGGGTTCGAATCCCGTT
Organism: Flavobacteriaceae bacterium; assembly: GCA_047614245.1. Lineage (GTDB taxonomy): Bacteria > Bacteroidota > Bacteroidia > Flavobacteriales > Flavobacteriaceae > Ulvibacter. The sequence goes on along the minus strand of JBLHIC010000001.1, from coordinate 70,025 downwards.
TTTCGCTCCATTTCATGCAAAGTGATTGCTTTTTGTATTAACTTTGTGAAATAATAAACTACCCGATTACAGTCTGTAATCGAATGATGCTGATGTGGTGGAATTGGTAGACACGCCGGACTTAAAATCCTGTGCTCTTTGGGGCGTGCGGGTTCAAGTCCCGCCATCAGTACTTTAGAAAACCTTAACTCTCTATTTATTAGATTGTTGAGGTTTTTTTATTTATGATTTACTAAACATTTACTAAACCATTCTAAAAAAGTATAGGTTTTTAGCTTTTTTAGTTGCTTCTTTTTCCCGTGTAAAAAACATCATTAATGATTATCAGTATAAATCATTTAACTGAATTAAAAAAGATTATTAATAAACTTTAATTAATTAAAGTTTGAAAAAGATTGAGTTCAATTTCTTAGAATCAATACAAATCAACTATTGAATCGAAAAAGATTGTTAACGATTCTCTAAAAGATTAAAAAAGATCAATTAATTGAAGTTGTAAAAAGTTGATTAATCAATTATTCTTATCTAATACATTCTAACTATTAGATTTTCCGCTCTGTAAATCGTTCTGTATTTAATTAATAGAAATTAACTATTAATCTTTATCGGTGTTAAACCATAGTAGCCCAATAACTACAAAGAGCTATCTAGGAATTACGCAAGCTGAAAAGGATATATTGTTTTCCCTACTGGATTAACTGTTATGTTATTTTCCTTGAATGTTCCACTTTGGCTTGAAATAGTTAATTAATTCTAATTCAATAGTTGTTCGCAAGCTGTCTGGTTTAATGTGAATTGTTCTAAAAGTTATTTTTTTTCCTTTTTCGAGTTCTTCATTTACTTTATTCCATTTAGATACTGTTCCGTTTTGAACATTGTTATTGTCTTCAGAGTATGATTTTCCAAAAAGATGTTGAGAAAGTCTAGTTTTTATTCCGTTTGCTTGTCTTTGTCCAATGTATTTTAGATTCTCATTAGAATATAAAAAATAAATATTTCCAACAGCTTTTAGCCTATCCTCATTTGTTCTTTGAAAAACTGGAGATTTCTCTAATTCAGCAATTGCTTGATTAGTTATGTCATTTATGATATTTTGGAAATTCATTACTTAGATTCGATTAATGATTAACTTATAATTGTTTCCTTCTATTCAATTCTTTTTCAATTTTATCTCCCACACGTTGTGTTTCACCTGGTTCATTGCCACCACGTATTACTTTTAAAGTGAGTTCGAGCTTTTTAGTTGAAAAGCTAGGAAACGTCTCTTCCGTATCGCTTGTTGTTTCTTGGTAAAGCTTGTCACCTTTGTAGTGTTTTTGATAGGCTGCCTCAATTGCAGGGTCATTTAGTAGGGCACCTATATCTAGTGTCGGTGTATAGACTTCTTCGTCGGTGAATTGTGGTTTATTCTTTTCTTTACTCTTTTTGTGTTGTTTTTTCATAATTTATAAAGTGAGACTATTGTATGTGTCAAGCGAAGCATTATCAGAAGTAAAAGCTCTTCTCTCTAATATTCTTTTGTCTGGATAATCCCATTCTTGCTCAATATAGAAATTGCCTCGTGAATAAAGTAAATATTTTTTCCCTGAGACTGAGTGGACGCAAATAAACTCGGCATAGTCCATATTCACATCGTAGCGGTCACTATGGTTTAGCTTTTCAAAATCTCTGAGTGTCATTACTTGAAGTGTTAAATAGGGGAGAGGTGCGATCCTAAAGATATAAAAAAAAACCCTTACAAGTGAATGCAAGGGTTTCAAACAAAGTGTTGTTATTGATTTATACTACCAACGATCATTTGTTTTAAAATCTTGTTGTATTCCAGATTTAATCTCTTCAGATAATTTATTTAGACCAGCAGTTACTTTTTTAGCATATTTCATCGCCATTGATTTTTCAGAATGGTGTATAATGTATATATTGTTATCAATAAATATTTATATGAGATACTAACTACTCAAAGTCAGCTACTCAAATAACATAGAAAGATTAGTATGAATTATCAATTAATGTCTTTTACTCAAGAAGGAGGACAACCTTCAAACTCTAGGGGCAGCACTTATTCTGCAATTTGCAAACGATTAGAGGCTTATAACAGGATTGTCCCTAATACGCCAACCTATATTAATACTCAAGGTAGAAATGCACTTGTAGAACTCCAACAGGCTATAGACAAAAACAAAAGTAGTAAGCATAACAAAATTATATTATTTAATAAGGCGGGTTACAATGAGGGGAAAACGGCGCAAAAAGAAGCTGTAGCCGCTCTTGAAAAAGAAATGAAACGTGATTTAGATATTGCTAAAATATCATTCCTGATTGATGAATATTCTGGACAAGGCAAATATTTATTAATGAACTCAATGCAGGGTTGGAAAAATCTATTAGGGGGCGCAAAATATAACATAATCTTTACTGATTCAGGCACATCTAACATGGAGGTTAGGGGACAGGGTACGCTAATGATAAATAGAAGTAAATTTGACTTCTTCAATAATGGCCTTGCTGCCATTCAGCGTGACGTAAAGGCAGATGTTAAGTTCATGAGTATATTAGTTCATGAGTATCATCATCACCTTACTCGTAGAAAAACTCCAATGTATTATGACGAGTTTGTAGCTCATTGGAAACAATATGATATAGGTGGTCACTTCCTGAATAACGCCCAAAGAGTTAAACATATTAATAATCGTTTATTAGACGATCCGAATGGTTACACACTAAGATTACGAGTTACACAAGAAAAAACAAAAATTATATCAAAAATAGAAGATACAGGCAAATTTTGGACAGGTTACAAAGACAATTTGGGGTAATATGCCTAAAACTATTTCCCAATAGAGCTTGAAGCGGCGAACCCGACCAACGTCTTTCTTTCTCCAAATTAACTGAGAATTAATGATGCAAAATTATGAGTTGTTATATTCTTAAAATATGACATTTGCTGTCTTAAAGTGAAATTGTGTTATTGATTGTATTATTCTTTGATTACATCATATTCCTGTTGAGTTATAAGTCTAACTTTTATTTTACAATTTATCCGTTTGATGTAATTACGCTTTGCAATTACTTATCGAAACAACATCCGTGAATCCAACCAATATTGCCATTTCTAGTTTTTATTTTATACCAATAATCTGTAATATCTTTTTCATTAATTGTAACGGTGGTCTGGTCTTTTGATTTTCTAATAAGTTCTACTTTACTATTAATAGCTAAATTCTCGATTTTTTCTCCGTTTAAATTAGGACTTGTTCTTACTCTTAGGTTGTCAACATTAATATTTAATATTTTTTTTCTTTTTTAGTTGGCTCAGGTAATTTCCCTGGACTTTCTTTTTTTGCTTTTTTAGGTATAGCTTCCTTATATCTGAAAGCATCTCCTTGGAAATATATTTCATTGTTATTCTCTGAATACTTTATATCCGTAAATCTCTCTTCTCCTAGTTTTATTACTCCCTTATTGTATTCTCCCAAGAAGTTAAATTCCCTAGAACTTAAAGTAGCTAGGCTAGATACTACGTAATTTACAGATATCATGCTTCCATCTTTTTCTATTGTTAAAATAGAAGTTATTATATCCTGAGAACTTTGTGAGCTGGTTATCCAAATTCCTAGCATTTTAGATTCTGGGCCTTCTTCATTCGAAGTAGAATATTCTACTTCTTTTTTACTCTCCTTTTTATCCTGGGTTTCTCCACAAGATGTATAACCTAATGTAATAATTAGGATAAGAATTAACTTTAAATATTTCATAATAGGTTTAGATTAATAGAGAACCAAGAGTTGTTATATTCTTAGAATATGACATTTGTCGTATCAAAGTTAATTTTGATAGGAGGTTAATACTCCATTTTCAAAGTATAAGTTTCTATTACTATAAACCCATTGTTCGTGAACACCGTAACTGCCAGTACTTCTGTTAATGTCTTTTGGATTTCCAAGTGAAAACCGCACCATTTCCTCGGTCATTCCAATCCAATATTTACCATTGTCTAATTTGTTAAATATCTTCTCGCCATATTTCTCTAAAAAATATTTTCTTTCTTCTTTGTTTATCTCACTCCTTCTTTCTCTTTTAACTATTTCTTTCTCTTTTTTTTCATCTCTTTCTAACTTATTTACTGCCTTTATTAAATTATTTATTCGCAATTCTCTAATTCCATCGCCAACCGTTTTGAAGTCGCCAAAATGTTCATCAGTTTCTAATTTTTGAATTCGGAATAAAATTTTCGCCTTTGCTTTAAAGTCCTTTAGTTTTTTATCGTGGTTATCACATGGCCATATTCACTCTTATAATCTAGGATTTTTGCTGCTTGTGCCTACGATCAATTTCCAATGCTATAGTATTTTATGTCTCATGCCTAATATTGTAGGGGACTTACATCTTAGTAGGACACGACTAAACTATAGATCTTCGCCCTTCAACTTTTTAATCTCATCGTCCACTTCGGTCATGAGATCTGAAGAATAACTTTCATTTTTGCTAATTCTATAGGAAATGTAGATAAGAAAGATAAGTATGGGTAATATTATTGGTAAGGAATACCAAAAGTCAACTTCGTCTATATATTGAAGTTCATAGTTCAAAACGCCGATAAACTGGAACAAGAACATAACAAGAGGTACGAGAATAGCATATTTCCACCAATTCTTTGATGTCAAGAACCAGATAGTAGTAAGTAATATAAATGTAAACTTGGTAAAAACGGCATGCATATAGGTCTGGACATTGCTAAATCCGCTTGCTCGTATGGTGCCAAAAATCGTGTCCCATTCTTTCGCGTCAGGGGCGTATTTATAAATGTAGAATAAAAAGGGTGTTGCTATTATTAACAATGACAGGAACACCCCTGTGAGAAGGCTTTTTTTTCTATCCGTTTGGTGGAATTTCGTATTTGTCTTTGTCGAGTTGCTGCTCATCACTTGTTAATGATTCTGGGGTACAACTTGCAACTAATGCAAGTAATGCGAAAATAAACATTAGCTTTTTCATCTTAATATATTTTAAATTAGGGGGCTAATCTATAAAACATTAAGGAAAAATCCTACAAATTATTCAGTTTTTTCTTACAATAACCTAACAAACATAGTTAAATTGCCACAAGAAAGATAATATTTATATTATTTATTTGTATTTTTTTTTCAAAGAATAGAGCCTTAAAGTCTGTAATTCAGATTATTACATAGTGTAAAGTAGCCAATAAAGAATAAGGCCATTCCTGAAGAAAATATAAAGGTGCCAAGCCATTGATCCAGTATATTATTTGGGTAGGTGTAAGAGGTTTTTAAGGCGGAACCATTAAATTCAAGGAAAACCATGTCTCCTATTGCATAGGCATATTGTGTTAAAAAGGATTTTTTTTAATAAAATAGAAATTGGATTCATATAAAGAATGTAACCGGAAATGACTTGCCAGTAGAAGGGGAATCTTACAATCTCTAATGCCACACAAAACCAATTGATTGCCAGACAAAAGAAGTAGTAAGTGATAAGGTATGTGAATAAGAGTCTTGGTTCTGTTTTTTTTAATTTGGCAGTAATATCTTCAAATTTTATGTTCTTTGATTTGTTGATTATAGCCAAGGGAAACGGTTTTGTTTACTTACCGATTAAGATATAATGCTTTAAATAGATTCAACATAGAAATTTGAAATTGAGAAAAGTTAAAAACTAGAAATACTACATTATTTGTATATGGGAGATAATCTAATATATTGCTCGTGCCATCGGAAATCATTTTATTCATTATAAACATTAATTGAAAACGAAAATATTTTTATAACTTCGAGTTTTGGAATTATTTTATATCCGTGTGATCCCCGTAATATATTGGTGCGATTGGCTAGGTTTTTTTTTTTGCGCTAATTTATAGTAGAATGCATATGACAAATATCACTCAATTTTCGAAATTTGTAGGCAGGGGAGCCCTTATTGCTATGTTGTTAGTATTCAACACGAGCCCGTCTTTTTCTCAAAACTTTTTGTCAGGATCAATATTAAGATTAGGGATTATCGACAATATGACGATGCTCATCGAGCACATGACATTAACTGTTGGCGCTAGCGCTATAGTAAGTGGCAGCGATTCTGATGGTGATGGAGTGATTGATGGTCAGGAGGTTATAGATTCAACGGATCCAAATGACCCTTGTGATTACCTACCCGCAAGTCAAACAGTTACTGTATCAAATGATTGGAACACATTAGACTGCGATGGTGATGGTGTTGTTAATGGTGTTGAAATAGATAATGATACAGACCCACAAGATACTTGTGACTTTATATCAACAAGTCAAACCGTACCCCCTTCTAATAGCTGGAATGATGCTGATTGCGATGGAGATGGAGTAACGAATGGTCAGGAGGGAATTGATGGTACAGATCCACAAGACCTCTGTGATTATATTGCTGCAAGTCAAACCTCCACTGTAGGTGGAAACTATAATGATGCAGATTGTGATGGGGATGGAGTAACCAATGGCCAAGAAGTTATAGATGGTACAGATCCACAAGTTCCGTGTGATTATGTTGTAACAAGTCAAACAATTTCAACCACAGGTGATTGGAATGAGTCTGATTGCGACGGTGACGGTGTTACGAATGGTACTGAAATTATCAATGGTTCCGATCCACAAGGTTTTTGTGATTTCATATTAGCAAATCAAACGGTTACTCCGTCCGATGCTTGGAAGAATTTCGATTGTGATGGTGACGGAGTTACCAACGGTAATGAGGTCATAGATGGTACAGGTCCGCTTAATCCTTGTGCTTTTAATCCTGCTAGTCAAACAACCGCTGTGAGTATAGATTGGAATGATCTTGATTGTGATGGTGATGGTATAACTAACGGAGACGAGATTGCAGATGGTACAGACCCATATGGCCTTTGTAGTTTCTTAGTTACAAGCCAGACAATCAATCCATCGACAGCTTGGGATAGTTTTGATTGTGATGGCGACGGTGTGTCGAATGCAAATGAAATTGTTGATGGAACTAATCCATTAGAGTTATGCGATTTCGATGTGAATAGTCAAACTTCTGCTACTTCAGTACAATGGAATGTTATCGATTGCGACGGTGATGGAGTACTTAATAGTGATGAGATAATAGACGGTACCAATCCAATCGATATTTGTGATTTCGTCTATACTAATCAGTCTTTAGTGCCAACGGCAGCTTGGGAGTTAGCTGATTGCGATTGCGACGGAGAAGGAGATGGGATAGCAAACGGCCAAGAATTGGGTGACGAAAATGGCAATGACATTCCGGATTTATTAGAATGTAATAATGGGGATATAAACTCAATAGATAATTTGGATATATTCGATATTATGACTCCCAATGAAGATGGGTTAAACGATGTATTCGTGATTAGAGGTCTAGATAAATATCCCGATAACACCGTTAAAATCTATAATAGATGGGGAGTAATAGTATTTGAAGCTCTGGGTTATGGTGCTAGAGGTAATTATTTCCGGGGAATCTCCAATGGCAGAAGCACCTTAGGTCAATCGGAGAGATTGCCGGTAGGAACATATTACTATGTATTGACATATGTTACTGAAAATGGCAATGAGAAACAACTGGCAGGCCCTTTATACATTAATAGAAACTAGAAATATAAAATACCTGCCAATTTTAAAATTCGGAAGGTAAAATATCATATCGTATGAAAAACATTAACTTAACTATAGTAATGCTTTTGATTCTAGGGTTTTATTCTAGTATTTCTAGTGCACAACAGGATCCTCAGTATACTCAATACATGTATAATACGTTGAGCGTTAATCCAGCCTATGCTGGGACAAGAGATGTTCTGAGTTTTACAGGCTTATATAGAAACCAATGGTTCGGGAATAATATTAAAGGCACGCCAAAAACATTTACGGCCTCCATTCATTCTCCAATTGCCAATAATGTGTCATTGGGTCTTAACGTTGTAAAAGACGAAATATTTATCACTCAAGAAACCTATGTTGACTTGGACTTTAGTTATCTGTTTAAAGTCTCTGAAAAAGGACGACTTTCATTTGGTTTAAAGGTGGGAGGTCATTTATTAGATGTGGATAGTAATCGGGCTTATGAAGGAGCTTATAATCCTGGGGATCCAGATACTGAAATATTTATTGACAATAAATTTTCTCCACAATTTGGTGCGGGGGCCTATTATTTTACGAATAGATTCTATGCCGGATTAAGCGCTCCAAATATTTTAGCAACAGAACATTTCGACGAATCTTCAGTTGATCCAGAAAGCGCATCAAATGCAACTGCCAAAGAGAGAGTTAATTATTACTTCATATCAGGACATACATTGGATCTTACAGACAACATATTGTTTAAGCCAGCAATTCTCGTCAAATTAGTACAAGGCGCTCCCTTACAAGCAGACCTTTCAGCAAATTTTCTTATAAACAAAAGGTTTACGTTTGGAGCCGCATATCGATGGAGTGCTGCTTTAAGTGCTCTGGCCGGATTTCAGATTACCGACCAATTGATGTTGGGTCTAGCGTATGATAGAGAAACTACCGAGCTGTCTAAATATAATAGTGGGTCGATCGAGATACTGTTGCGATTTGAACTGTTTAAAAGCAATGAGAACATGGTTTCTCCAAGATTCTTCTAACAGATAAAACCTTATTAAAAATGAAATATATTATTAAAATATTTTTGGTGTTAGTTTTTCTTTTTTCACATACTCTTGTGGGGCAAGAAGAGAACGTTGAAAAAGGAAATAATAAGTACAATCGTTATTCCTACGTTGACGCTAGACAGGCATATCTTCATGTTGTAGAAAATGGGTTTAGTTCGGTAGATCTCTTACAGAAACTTGGAGATTCCTATTACTTTACTGCCGATTATGATAATGCAGCGAAATGGTATGAAGTTTTATATACAGATTATTCAGATGGGCTTGATCCTAATTACTTGTACAGATACGCCCAATCATTGAAGTCTATCGAAAAGTACGAGACTTCCAATCAAATAATTGATGAGTTTTATAGAGTAAATGGTAGTGATAATCGTGCTCAATTTTTCGCTAAAGAAAGAGATTATTTAAATGATATCAAATATCGTGAGAGATTCGAAATAGACCACGGGAAATTTAACACTAGTAAGTCAGATTTTGCCCCAACTTTTTATTTGGATGATTTAGTATTTGCCTCAAATGGACAATCTAAAAATGAGAGATCAAGAACCCACGACTGGAATAATGAGCCATTTCTGGATCTCTATATCATTAATGTGAAGGAAAAAAAGGAGAGTAGAAGTATAAAATCACTTAGTGAGAGAATTAATACTAAATACCACGAGTCTACGGCTGTTTTTTCTAAGGATGGAAAGACTGTTTATTTTACCCGTAACAATTATACCAAAGGAAGTTATAAGAAAGATTCTCTAGGAGCAAATCGTTTGAAGATATATCAAGGGCTAAAGAAAGATAATGGTAAATGGGAAGTGGAAGAGGTTTCGTTCAATAATAATGAATATTCAGTGGCTCATCCTGCCTTAAGCGTTGATGAGAAAACCTTGTATTTTGCAAGCGACATGCCAGGAGGCAAGGGGTTTTCAGATCTGTATAAGGTAGAAATACTTGAGAATGGATTTACCGAACCTGTCAGTTTAGGTGATGGGATTAACACTAAGGAAAGAGAAACCTTCCCGTTTGTAGGATCCGACAATCGGTTCTATTTTGCTTCAGACGGTCATGTTGGGCTTGGCGGGTTGGATATTTTTGTTACTGAAATTGAAGAATCAAATATTTTTGGAGCTGTTTATAATGTTGGAAAACCGATTAATAGCCCCCAGGATGATTTTACGTTTATAATTAATGCGGAAACAGAATTTGGTTACTTCGCATCAAATAGACCAGGAGGCGATGGGGATGATGACATCTACAGGTTCAAAAGAATCGAACGCTTAGAGATACGCTGTGATCAAATTTTGGAAGGTTATGTTTTGGATGCAGCTACTAAGGATCCGATTCCAGAAGCTTCAGTAATTTTATTGGATGAAAATAATGAAATTCTTTCCGAAGTTAAATCGAAGGCTGACGGCTCGTATAGCTTTAGTTTAGAATGTTCAAGGGCATTTGCTACTCGTTCAATTAAAGAAGGGTATTCTACGCAGGAAAAGTCATTTATTAGTGCTAAGGAAAAGGATAAAAAAATTGAACAAGTGTTGCTACTCGAGAGAGGAAAGAATCTTTCGGTGGATTCAATCGAATTAGGAAGTGACCTTGCAAAAACTCTAAATTTAAATCCAATACGTTTCGCCTCAAATAGCTTTAATATACGGCCTGATGCGGCAATTGAATTACAGAAGTTAGTTGCTTTGCTGAATGAATATCCAAATGTGAAAATAGATGTGCGCGCTCATACCGATAGTAAGGGAAGGGATTCTTATAATAAAAGTTTGTCAGACCGCAGAGCGAAATCCACGATGGAATATATTGTAGAAGTAGGAGGAATAAATAAATTGCGAATTTCTGGAAGCGGTTACGGTGAATCCATGTTAATCAACAATTGCTCTAATGGGGTGAAATGCGAGGATAACATTCATCAACAAAACCGCCGCTCCGAGTTTATTGTCGTTGCCAAGTAATACTTTAATCAGTAAATAAAAAAGCCATCTCTACTTTAGGTAAAGAAGGCCTTTTTATTATTGCAATTTTAAAAGGAGACTATTAACTGTCTTTCAATTTGTCTTTTCAGTCTTTAATAACATCACCAGCTTTTTCGGCCGTGTTATCAATAACTTCATCAGTTTCCTCACCAGCTTTTTCGGCCTCATCAGTAGTTTCTTCAATTACTTCAACAGCAGCGTCTGTTGCGTCGTTCATAGCATCTCCGGCTTCTTCCATTTTTTCAGTAGAATCATCCATTACTTCTTCTACTGCTTCAGAAGTGTCATCAGCCTTTTTTTCAGTTTCTCTGCAAGAATAAGTTAGGGCAATTAAACAAATTGCTGCAAATGTTAAAATTACTTTTTTCATCGTTGATATATATTAGTTATTAATAGTGGGGTCAAAGTACTTCTTTTATTCTTACAAAAATCATTCATAATGTATTTATTAGATGAAGCTTATGCGATTTTCGCCAAATAAATTGAACATCTCATTAAAAATGGAAAAAATCCATTTATACTTGGAAATATTCCAAATAATTAGTATGTTTGAGTATGGAAAAGGATCTCTCTATTGAAGCTAGACGTTTTAAAAAAGTACGCGAAGAATTACATCAAACGCAACAGTCCTTTGCCGAATTAATTGGAATTAAGGGATCTACAGCAGATATTGAACGAGGTAAGACCAAACTCTCTGGTAAAGTTATTATGGAATTATTACGACTGTTTAATATTAATCCATTATGGCTTTATGGGAAGAGTTTTACGCAATATGTGAATATTAATGGGGGTGATGTTAGTCCGAAAGTAATCAGTGTTGATAAGGATGATAATGACACTATATTACTTGTAAATCAAAAAGCTGCGGCTGGTTATCCGCATAATATTCAGGATGTCGAATGGTATGAATCACTTCCAGCGTTTAATATTCCTTTGCCACAATTTCGAAATTCAACGTATCGTGGATTTCAGGTTGAGGGAGATAGTATGCTACCTAATATTAGACCAAATGAGTGGGTGCTGGGAAGAGCAGTTCCAAGCATTTCTGAGGCAAGCGACAGTAAAATCTATATCGTTGTGTTAAATGATTCGGTTTTAGTTAAGAAATTACAGAAAGTTGCGAATTCCCCAGACAAGGTAACGCTCGTTTCGTTGAATGATCAATACCTGCCAATTAACGTTGAGATTAAAGAGATTCAAGAGTTGTGGTTAGTAAACAGTAAACTCACCTTTGGTATAGATGAGCCTAGTGAAAATGGTCTTTTAAGGCAATTACAGCAATCTATGGATGATCTTAAAGGACAAATTAGAAATCTTAGTCACTAAATGAGTTTTGTGCATCTTTTCGAATTTTTAAGAAAACTTCAGAACAATAATAACAAAGCATGGATGGACCTCCATCGTAAAGAATATTATCAGGTTCGGGATTTTTATATCGAGTGGCTTGATACAATGAATAATAAATTGGCAGATATAGATGACGCTTATTTTTATACGCCAGGTAAAAAAGCCATCAATCGAATCAATAATAATTTACTCTACCATCCAAATAAACCTATTTATAAGGATCATTTTGGTGCAGGATTGGATCAGCGGAGTAGGCAAGGAGATTTTTATATAGAGCTAGGAGTTGACGGTTCCTATTTTGGTGGTGGATATTGGCATCCTTCTTCAAAAACATTAAAAAGTTTACGTGAAGCAATAGACTACGATGGAATGAGACTTCTTAAGATTATTCAAAAAGAGAGCTTTAAGAAAATGTTCGGAGAATTAGTTGCGGACCATCCGTTAAAGAACGCTCCAAAGGGCTTTTCAAAAGAGCATAAGTATATAGATTTGTTAAGAAGGAAGTCATTTGCCGCATCCTGCTCTCTATCGGAAAAGGAAATTATAAAAGAAGGTTTTGATGAAAAGGTTATTGCTATTTACAAAGAGCTGTTGCCTTTTCGAAGGTATTTAAACAATGCCATCACGGTGTAATTTTTGTATGTAGTTCATTATTTTCTTTGTTGCTCCCGTGTTGCTGTTTATAAAATGTTCTGTAATCATTCCTGTTTTACTTCGGAAAGATCTATCGTTAATCAGTTTGCTTAAAGTTTGAGTACATTCCTCACCCGATTTTACTGAGTAAAGACCAGCTAGTTGTTGTAGTTTTTTTGCTTCTGGAAATTTATCAAAATTATCACCTATGAGTATCGGAACGCCGAATGTCGCCGGTTCTAAGATGTTATGCAATCCCGTATTGCCGGCGGCTCCGCCTACGTATGCGATATCTGCATAACTATAGATTTTAGTAAGTAAACCAATGGTGTCAATAATTAATATTTTAGAGTCAATAAGTTTCTCATCTTCTAAAGCTCCGGATGGAGAAATTATTTCAGAATAAAGAGCAGTTGGTTGATTGATTTTTTTCCTGAAAGTGTTTAATTTATTAGCGTCCATTTTATGCGGAGCAATTACGTATTTTACCTCGTCTGCTGCGCTATTTATCGCATCAAGTAAAATTACTTCATCTTCTGGCCAAGTACTTCCGCAGACAATGCAAATAGAGTCACCCTTAAAAGTATCCATAAAATCTATGGTGTTGTCTTGCTCAATTTGACGTGAAACTCTGTCAAAACGAGTATCTCCGCTAATAGTTGTGTTCGTGATATTAATTTTTTTAAGTAATTCCTGTGAGGCGGGATCTTGAACGAAAAAGTGATTAAAGGACAAAAGAGCCTTTCTCATAAAACCTCCATAAGGTTTAAAAAAAGACTGATTAGCTCTAAATAATCCTGAAACTAATAATGTTGGGATTTGATTTTTTTTAAGTTCAAATAGATAATTAGGCCAAAACTCATATTTCACGAAAATTGCCAAGGACGGATGCGCTTTTTTAATGAATTTTGTGGTGTTTGAAATAGTATCCAAAGGTAAATAAATAATGGAATCTGCTAAATTTGAATTCTTTTTAATCTCATATCCGGAAGGAGAGAAGAAGGAGATTATTATTTTGTGACTAGTGAATAATTTCTTTGTTGCTTCAATTATTGGTACAGCCTGTTCAAATTCACCTAAAGACGCACAATGAAACCAAATCGTCTTATCTTTAGCGCTAATATCACGCTCCAATATTGTAAAAACATCTTTTCGGCCACTGACAAAAGTTTTGAGTTTCTTGCTAAAATGTTGGGCTACCCAAAGGTGGAAGGAAGCAATTTGAGTCAAAAAACTATAAAGTGTTTTCATGGATAGATTCTGTGAGGCTAAAATACGCTTCTTTGATTAATTACATTGCTTGCCGTTTTCTAATTTTGTAAATTTACGATCTTATTAGTATGAATATCTTTCAGAAAAAATATGCGAAAAATTCAAATGGTCGATCTAAAAGGCCAATACCAGCGGATACAAGAGCGAGTAGACAAGTCTATTAAAGAGGTTATCGAAACTACCGCCTTCATAAATGGTCCCCAGGTACATGATTTTCAAAAAGAATTAGAGGAATATTTAGGTGTTAAGCATGTTATTCCCTGCGCAAACGGGACAGATGCTTTACAAATCGCTATGATGGGTCTCGGTCTAAAGCCAGGAGATGAGGTTATTACGGCAGATTTTACCTTCGCGGCCACTGTGGAGGTAATTGCGCTTTTGCAATTAACACCGGTTTTGGTTGATGTAGATCCTTTTAATTTTAATATTGATGTGGCAGCAATTAAGAAAGCGATAACGCCAAGAACTAAAGCGATTGTGCCGGTGCATCTTTTCGGATTGGCGGCGAATATGGATGAAATTATGGATCTTGCTAGGGCGCACGATTTATACGTGATCGAAGACAATGCACAGGGAATTGGAGCGGATTATTCGTCAAGGGATGGAGCCAAGAAGAAATGTGGCGCGATTGGTCACGTTGCGTCAACCTCCTTCTTTCCTTCAAAAAATTTAGGCTGTTATGGTGATGGAGGTGCAATATTTACAAATGACGATGACCTAGCACATGTTATTCGGGGGATTGTAAATCACGGCATGTATGTGAGATATCACCATGATGTAGTAGGTGTCAACTCTAGATTAGATTCTATTCAGGCTGCGGTACTTAGAGCAAAATTGCCCCTTTTAAACGAGTATAATGTTGCAAGAAGAAACGCCGCAAGAAAATATACGCAAGCTCTTGCTGGTATTGATAGTATAATCACCCCAAGTGGCTCTTGTAAAGGTGAAACTTCAATCTGTGATAGTTGCAATTGCCATGTTTTCCATCAATATACATTGAGAATTTTGAATTCAGATCGCGATGGATTGGTTCAGCACTTGAATGAGAAAAATATTCCATGCGGTGTATATTATCCTATCCCTTTGCACAATCAAAAGGCTTATAAAGATTCTCGCTATAATGAAGCAGACTTTGTAGTTACAAACCAATTAGTAAAGGAAGTTATTTCACTTCCGATGCATACAGAACTAGATGATGAACAAATTAATTTTATCACAAAAACTATTATTGACTTTGTAACCAAATAAGACGTGCTAATAAATATTACGTCCTTTTAAAGGAATAAGAATGAAAAAAATACTTGTAACGGGGGGGCTAGGTTATATTGGATCTCATACTGTAGTCGAACTTCAGAATTCAGGTTTCGAAGTAGTGATAATCGACAATCTATCGAATTCATCTCTCGACGCACTTGAAGGAATAACTAATATCACTAAAACACCTCCTTCTTTTGAAAAGCTCGACCTTCGTGTAAAAGCTGATGTTTCAGACTTCTTTAAACGACACAATAATATCTCTGGAGTCATACATTTTGCAGCCAGTAAGGCGGTTGGTGAAAGTGTTGAAAACCCTTTGCTCTACTATGAAAATAATGTAAGCACCCTCATCTATTTACTTCAGGAATGCAAAAATCATAAAATCAACAACCTTATTTTTAGCTCGTCATGCACCGTTTATGGAGAGCCAGATTCATTGCCAATCGCAGAATCGGCGCAAATTAAACCTGCGATGTCGCCATATGGAAATACGAAACAGATAAGTGAGGAAATTATTTATGACACCTGCTCTGTTTCAGATATTCAGGCCATTTCTTTACGTTATTTTAATCCAATTGGCGCCCACGATACAGCTGAATTGGGTGAACTTCCAGTTGGGTTGCCTCAAAATCTAGTGCCTTTTGTTACTCAAACTGCGGCAGGAGTAAGAGAACAATTGCTTGTTTTTGGAAATGATTATCCAACCCCCGATGGCAGTAATATTAGGGATTATATTCATGTTGTGGATCTAGCTAAAGCGCATGTTATTGCTTTAAAACGTTTGCTTTCTGAAGAAAATTCGAGCGATTTGGAGGTTTTTAATGTGGGCACAGGTAGAGGCTCTTCCGTATTAGAGGTTATTAATGCATTTGAAAAAGTGACCAATCAAGAATTAAATTATAAAATTGTTGACAGGCGTCCCGGGGATGTGGTTTCAGTATTTGCAGATACTACAAAGGCTAATAAAGTTTTAGGGTGGCATGCCGAGAAGACTATGGAAGAAGCATTGGCTTCCTCGTGGAAGTGGGAAAAGAAAATTAGAAATATTAATTAGTACAATTGGCTTCTAAGTTTTGAATCAATTAACTGCTGGTATGAGAGTCTAAATTAAACTGTTGTTAAATGAAAAAATTACTGTTAATTTTATTGGTAACCTTATGCTTTGAAGGAACAGCGCAGGAGACTTTATTGCATTGTGGAAAGATAATAGACACTAGGCAAGGAAAAGTGCTTTCTAATAAGACAATCGTTGTTTCGGGTTCAAAAATACTTAGAGTTGAAAATGGGTTTTCATCTCCAAAACAGGTTGATATTGTTATAGATTTAAAGAATAAAACGGTACTTCCGGGATTAATAGATATGCATGTGCATATTGAAGGCGAAACAAGTCCGAGTCAATATTTAGAAGAATTTACATTAAACGAAGCAGATGTTGCATTTAACGCTGCAGAGATTTCTAAACGTACTTTGATGGCAGGTTTTACATCAGTTCGTGATCTGGGCGGTAGTGGGGTAAATGTGTCACTTCGAAATGCTATCGCGAAAGGAAAAATTATTGGGCCGCGCATTTTTACTGCTGAAAAAGCTATTGGAACGACTGGCGGTCATGCAGATCCTACTAATGGTTGGCGCAAGGATTTGATGGGAGATCCTGGGCCTGCAGAAGGCGTTATAAATAGCCCAGCCGATGCTCGTAAAGCGGTAAGACAACGTTATAAAAACGGCGCAGATTGGATTAAAATAACGGCGACAGGGGGTGTGTTAAGTGTAAGTAAAAATGGGCACAATCCACAGTTCACTCAGGAAGAAGTAAATGAAATTGTTAAAACTGCTCGCGAATATGGGATGGGTGTAGCCGCTCATGCACATGGAGTAGAAGGTATGAAGCGCGCTATTATTGCTGGAGTTACCACCATCGAACACGGCTCGTTAATGGATAAAGAGACGGCTGCTCTTATGAAAGAGTATGGCACCTACTTGGTACCTACACTTTCTGCGGGTAGATATGTTGCTCAAAAAGCAAAGATTAAAGGCTATTACCCCGAGATTATTATTCCTAAAATTATTGAAATTGATGCTCAGCTTCGCGCCACCTTTGCTATGGTTTATAAAGAAGGGGTCAATATTGCATTTGGAACCGATGCTGGTGTATTTCCTCACGGGGAGAATGCGAAAGAGTTTGGCTATATGGTAGAAACTGGCTGGTCTGAAATGTTTTCATTACAATCAGCTACAATTACCAATGCAAAGGTCTTAGATATGGAAAAAGAATTAGGTCAAATCGCGCCTGGATTTATAGCCGATATAATTGCCGTTGATGATGACCCAACTCAAAATATTCATACTATGGAAAACGTAGTATTTGTAATGAAAGAAGGAGTTATCTGCAAACAGCTATAATTTTAAATAGCGGCTTTTTCAGTTTCCATCTCACGATTAATTTTCTTGACCAATCCCTGTAATACATTACCTGGTCCAACTTCAATAAAATGAGTTGCACCATCTTTAATCATATTTTGCACACTCTGGGTCCATTTCACGGGTGCGGTTAATTGAGAAATAAGATTAGCCTTAATTTCTAACGGATCAATTACAGGAGAAGCATTCACATTCTGATAAATAGGACACGCTGGTCTAGAAAAAATTGTTGCTTCTATAGCTGAGGCTAATTCTTCTCGTGCAGGTTCCATCAATGGGCTATGAAAAGCCCCGCCAACAGGAAGTAATAATGCACGTCTTGCTCCTGCTTCTTTAAGTGCTTGACAAGCATTAGTAACAGCTTCTAGCTCACCGGATATAACCAATTGTCCGGGACAGTTATAGTTGGCTGCAACGACAATACCAGGCGTTTCAGCACAAATTTGTTCAACCACAGAGTCTTCTAAACTTAAAACTGCGGCCATAGTCGAGGGCGTTAATTCACAAGCTTTTTGCATCGCTAAAGCACGTTTATATACTAATTGCAAGCCATCACTAAATGCAAGGGCTTTATTAGCAACTAGGGCTGATAGTTCACCAAGTGAATGCCCTGCAACCATATCTGGCCTAAATTCACCCCCCATTACTTCTGCGAGAATAGTAGAATGTAAAAATATTGCAGGCTGGGTTATCTTAGTTTCCTTAAGCTCCTCTGGAGATCCTTCGAACATTGTTTTGGTTATATCAAAACCGAGTAATTCGTTAGCTTGGTGGAAAAGATCTTTTGCTTTTTGTGAAGCTTCGTAAAGATCTAAGCCCATTCCTGTAAATTGGGCTCCTTGTCCAGGAAATATATATGCATTCATAAATTATGTATTAAAGTGTAAAAATAAGTTTTCAAGTAATTCGTGCGAAAAAGAAGTTACTTCCTTAAAAATGTTTGATAACTAAAAGCGAATTCGTGACGGTCATCCTTGTCATGGTCATCTTCTAAGGCAAGTTTCCATTTTGAACTTGGAATTTCTGGAAAAAAAGTATCTGCTTTGAAGGCTCCGTGCACCCTAGTCAATTCTATTTTCTGCGCAAATTCAAGCCCTATTTTATAGATCTCTCCCCCGCCAATTATAAATGGCTGCATATCGCCTTCTGCTATAGAAATTGCCTCCTCCATGCTGTGTGCGATAATGGCTCCTTCTTTTGCATAGCCCTTATTCCGGGTAATTACTATATGTGTCCTATTGGGAAGTGGTTTTGGGAAGGACTCAAAGGTCTTACGCCCCATAATAATGTGATGGCCTGTTGTAAGCTGCTTGAAACGTTTAAAATCATCTGGCAAGTGCCAAATCAAGTCATTGTTAAGTCCTAATTCGTTATTGGCTCCTGCTGCCGCGATCATCGTAATTGTCTTATCTTCCTGTGATTTGCTTCTTAAAATCTGATTTTGTTTTTCATTTGGAATCGGAATCTCTTTTTCCACTTGTATTTGGAGTTCCAGAACCCTTTTTTCTTGTTTTGCCTTTAACTTTGATAGTTGTTTATGTTCCCATTCTTTACTCATAAAAGTATTCATTATAAATACATTAAAAAAATGGATCAAAAATAGAAATGCCCATATGAGAAGAGCCCAAATAAACCAATTTTTGATAAAGAAATCATCTCCATAGCCTAATATAGGATTGATAATAACTAGAAAAATAGATCCAACCAGAAAAACAATAAAATGTCGCATCAACTTTTGCTTCTGCTTAATGCGAGCAAGAGCATATTCAAATTGTTCACGTTGCTCTGTGTCAATTTTTTCTATTTTTTTTGTTCTTGAAAACATTGTTAGTTACTTTTATCTGAGATGTAAAATTACCTAATTTTCAATTATCCCCTCCATTATATGATAGATTTTAAAAAGGAATTCCCGGTTTTAGAGCGTTATACCTACTTAAATGCAGCTTCCTGTGGTTTAATTTCTCGATCACTTGTAGCTTGGAGACACGAACAAGATACAAATCTTCTCCAAGAAGGGAGTGTTTTCCGTGATCTACATAAACTTCATATTGAAAGTATACGCACTACTGTGGCGAATTTTTTTAAAGCTTCTGAAAATGAGGTAGGTTTAATTCCTAATTTTTCTTTCGGATTTAACAGCTTACTGGATGGTTTAACACCTAACCTGAAAGTCCTGTTGCTGAAATCTGATTATCCTTCCATAAACTGGGCAGTCGAGAATCGGGATTTTGATGTTTGTTATGCAGATGTCAATCAGAATTTAGAAGAAAATATTGAGACAGCTATCCAGGAACAGCAACCGGATGTTATAGCCTTTAGTTTAGTGCAATATATTACTGGAATAAAAATTGATTTAGCGTTTGTTAAAAGATTAAAAGCATATCATCCAAACCTTATTATTATAGCTGATGGGACTCAATTTTTAGGGACATCCGATTTTAATTTTTCGGAAAGTGGCCTAGACGTTTTAATTGCGAGTTGTTATAAATGGTTGCTAGCTGGTTATGGAAATGCGATTATAATAGTTAAAGAGGGTACTCAGAAAAAAATATCGCCAAAAGTAATTGGGTTTAATTCAAGTGACGCGGTGTTTAGCAGACGGGATGATATAACTTTTGTTAAAAGGTTTGAGCCCGGGCATCAGGATACATTAAATTATGGGAGCCTTCAGAAATCACTAGAGTTACTAGAAAGAATAGGAATGAATGTTATTGAGGAAAAAATTAATCTTCTAGGAAGAGAGGCTAAGAAACGATTTGAAGAATTGGATTTATTAGACGAAGCTGTGATAAAAAGAGAGCAACATTCTTCGATTTTCAATCTTAGAGCGAAGAATGGATTGTTTCAGAAATTTAAAGAGAGCAATATTATATGCTCGCAACGTGGAAATGGAATTCGTGTCAGCTTCCACTTTTATAATTCACTGGAAGATTTAGACAAGTTAATTGAGGTGATTAATGCTAATGAATAAATATAATAAAGGAGCTGTCTAAAATGTGAAAATTTGACTGGTCGATCGCAGTCGAGACCTTATTGATGGCCAGGAGCTGTAGTTCTCGACTGAGCTGGATCAGATGTCAAGACCAACTTTTATAAAGGCTCTTTATAGTTTTGAGCAGTTTTAGAATTTTGAAGTTACTTTCCAGTTTTAAAATTAAACGGTACAGTATAGGCTACAGCAGATGGTTTGCCTGCATACATACCTGGTTTCATTTTTGGAATTGATAAGATGTTTTTTTTAGCAGCTTCCTGCAAGCCTTTATTCCCTCCAATAGCAGATTTGATTTCTACTAAACCTTTGGTATTTATAATAAACTTAACAACGACTTTACCCTGGATGTTTTTTTTGTACTCTTCGGCTGGGTATTTAAAATTTTTTCCAACGTGTTTCACTAACATTTTATCAAAACATGCATCTCTTTTCGCTGACTCGCCAGCTTCACAACCGGGCCATATTGGAGCTATTTCTTTAAGGGTAAGTTTATTTTTATTTAAACTACCCCAATCCTCTTGTGCAAAGATTGTTGTAGAAATTAGCAGGCATAAAATAATGAGTGAAATTTTCATAAGTAGGTTTTAAAAATTAGATGGCCACAGCACCTTTGATGTGTGGGTGGGGATTATAATCTGTGAGTGTAAAGTCTTCAAATTTGAAGCCAAATATATCTTTTACATCTGGATTTAGCAACATTTTAGGCAAGGGTCTCGGGTTTCTTGATAGTTGCAGTTCAATTTGTTCTTTATGATTGCTGTAAATATGGGCGTCACCAAAGGTGTGAATGAAGTCTCCTGCCTCATAACCGCAAACTTGGGCCATCATCATAGTTAATAAGGCATAAGAGCCAATATTAAATGGCACTCCTAAAAAAATATCGGCACTTCGCTGATAAAGCTGGCATGATAATTTACCATTTGCAACATAAAACTGAAAGAAAGCATGACAGGGTGGAAGCGCCGCTTTTCCATTTGAGACGTTTTCATCAAAAGATTTAGATGTATCAGGTAGGACACTTGGGTTCCATGCACTCACCAACATACGACGACTATCGGGATTACTTTTTAAAGTTTCAATAATATCAGAAATCTGATCAATTTCCTCACTATTCCAATTCCGCCACTGATGACCATATACAGGTCCTAAATCTCCATTCTCATCTGCCCATTCATTCCAAATACGAACCCCGTTTTCTTTAAGGTAATTAATATTAGTGTCGCCTTTTAAAAACCAAAGCAACTCATATATCATCGATTTCAGATGTACCTTTTTAGTGGTAACCATAGGAAACCCTTCGCTCAAGTCGAAACGCATTTGATACCCAAACACACTTTTGGTACCAGTGCCAGTGCGATCGTGCTTTTCAGCTCCATTTTCTATTACATGTTTTACAAGGTCTAAGTATTGTTTCATCGGTGATTTCTTATGGCCATAAAAGTAAAAAAACACAGGCTATTATTGAAATACAAACTGTTGCCTTTTTGAATAAGTTATTAACTATTAGCCAATAATCATTCCTGCAATTGCAGCAGAAATTAGGGACGCTATGGTTCCACCAAGAAGTGCTTTCATCCCGAATTTGGACAATATCTTTCTCTGTCCAGGGGCTAGAGATCCAATACCTCCAATTTGTATCCCGATAGAAGCGAAATTAGCAAACCCACAGAGCATATAGGTTGCCATTATTATCGATTTGTCGTATTTCAAATGTGCAGCATTCGATACATTTTTTAAATCGGCTAGCTGAATGTAGCCTACAAATTCACTCGCTGCAAGTTTTATTCCTAGTAATTGGCCCATCATCATCATATCCTCTTTAGCTACTCCTACAAGCCACATCAGGGGCGCAAATAAATGTCCAAGAATGAACTCTAAAGATAGCCTATCATAAGAAGTGTTAGCTGCAATTAATTCATTGAGAGAAGTAAAATGCCAATTCAAATTAATCATTTTAATACGTATGCCGTCGAAGCTAGCTATTAAGTCGAAACCGCCATTAACCATTGCTATCATTGCAACAAAAACCAAAAGCATCGCGCCAACATTAACGGCCAACTTAAGCCCTTCAGTGGTTCCGTTTGATATCGCGTCAAGGATGTTTGACCCTATTTTCTCTGAAGATACTTGAACATCAGTATTGATCTTTTCGGTTTCAGGATATAATATTTTTGAAATTACAATAGCTCCAGGAGCCGCCATTACGGAAGCAGCTAATAAATGCTTAGCAAACATTAATCTTAGAACCGGGTCATCTCCGCCAAGAAATCCGATATAGGCTGCTAGAACGGCTCCTGCCACGGTCGCCATGCCGCCTATCATAACCAAAAGCATTTCAGACTTGGTCATTTTTTCCAGATACGCTTTAATTAAAAGTGGTGCTTCCGTTTGACCCAAAAAGATATTTCCTGCAACACTTAAACTTTCAGCTCCAGATATTCTTAAAGCCTTTGATAACAGCCATCCTAAAGCTTTCACTACTTTCTGAATGATGCCCAAGTAGAACAAAACAGACGTAAGTGCGGAGAAGAAGATTATTGTAGGGAGAACCTGAAATGCAAATATAAACCCAAATGTGTTCATATCAACCACAAGCCCTTCGAAAAGGAATTTACTTCCGGCACGAGTATATTCTAGAATTTCAATAAAAACTCTTCCTATGGCTTCAAAAATACTTTGGATAAAGGGAATTTTTAAAACCCCAATGGCTATGACCATTTGTAATGAAAGACCAATCCCCACAGTTCGCCAGTTTATGGCTTTGCGGTTAGAACTAAACAAAAAAGCAATAAAAAGTAAAGACAGCATTCCTAAAACACCTCTCCATAGACTATTCATAGAAAACCCTTGTACAGGAACAATACCATTAAGTTCATCATTTTCCGTAGATGAAGCCAACTGTTGGACTTTGGATGCTTTTGTGAACTTATAGTGTATGTTGTTTTCAGATAAAACTAATGTGCTATCGGTTACTTCGGAAACTCGATATTTACGAATAGTGTCGTTTGGCTTACTATAAAAGAGAATTAGAAGGTTATTCTGAGAAATATAATCTCCGCTGGCCTTAAGATTATTCTTGGCTTCTAATGTATATTCAAAAGAACCATTGCTTAATGTAAGAAAATCATTTTCTGAATTAATAGGAAAGAGAGCTTCTCCAGAATCATTCTCTATTGAACTGAATTTCCAGTCTTTCTCTATAGATTGTGCAAAATTACTTCCGAAGAAAATTAACGCTAAGAATACTAATAGAATTTTCTTCATAAATAAGGGTAGTATTACTTACTTTAGACTCACAGATCCAATTTTAATGGAAAGATGTATTATCTTTTCGAAATTTCGTCTCGAATTCTAGCGGCAGTTTCATAATCTTCGTTTGCAACTGCCTTGTCTAGTATTTCATTCAATTCTTTCAAAGTATGTTTGCTATAATTCTTACCGCTGGATTTAATAGATTCTTTGTCAGTTCCTACAATTAGTTCTTCAATTACTAAATCTTCATCGTCTGAAATATTCTGTTTGCTTTTTTTAGGCGGTGTTTTTAGAAAAATTCCTGCCTTGTCTAAAATATTCTTATACGTAAAGATTGGCGCCTTAAATCGCAATGCTAATGCAATAGCATCACTAGTCCGAGCGTCAATGATTTCTTCAATCTTATCACGTTCACAAATAATGCTAGAATAAAAAACTCCATCAACTAATTTGTGAATAATAACTTGATTGACCACTATTTCAAACCGATCTGCAAAATTTTTAAATAGATCGTGGGTTAGTGGTCTTGGGGGTTTGATTTCCTTTTCAAGTGCAATAGCAATTGATTGTGCCTCAAAGGCACCTATAACGATAGGTAATTTGCGATTTCCACCAACTTCGCTCAAAATAAGAGCATAGGCTCCGTTTTGTGTCTGGCTGTAGGATATGCCTTTAATGTTAAGTCTAACTAAGCTCATAAATAAGAATAAAAAAGGCTGTTAAAATTAGGACGAGTCCATATTAAAACAGTCCTCTTTTATAAGGCACAAAGTAATAAAAATTTATGCGTTTTGCGCCTTAAAGGCTTTTAATTTTTCGTTCAATTGTGGTATTACTTCGAACGCGTCACCAACGATACCGTAGTCGGCAGCTTTAAAGAAAGGCGCTTCAGGGTCACTATTAATAACAACCTTAACCTTAGATGAGTTGATTCCTGCTAAGTGTTGAATAGCTCCAGATATACCTATTGCTATGTATAAATTTGACGCGACAGGTTTTCCAGTTTGACCTACATGTTCACCATGTGGTCTCCAGCCCAAGTCACTCACTGGTTTAGAGCAGGCAGTCGCAGCTCCCAAGATTTCAGCAAGCTCTTCGATCATTCCCCAGTTTTCCGGACCTTTCAATCCGCGTCCTGCAGAAACAACAATTTCCGCATCTGCAATTGTTACTCTATCTGTTGCTTTGTCCACCGAAACAACCTTCATGTCAAAATCGTGTGGATTTAATTCGGGTGAAAAACCTTCTGATGTCACATCTACCGAATTTTCTTTTAGGCCATAGGCATTTTTAGCTAAGCCTATCACCTTAGTTTCAGTAGTGATTTCGGTAAACGAAAATGCTTTGTTTGTGAATACGCTGTGTTTTACCTGAAAAGGAGATACGCTAGTTGGTAGCTGAGTTACATTAGCGACAAAACCGGCCTCCAGATTTACAGACACCAAAGGTGCCATAAATTTACTATTTGCACTGGATGTTAAGACAACAACAGAGGCTCCTTCTTTTTTAGCAGCTTGTGAGATAACATCAGCATAAGCTTCGGCATTAAAACCCTGTAAAGAATCGTCTGTAACTTCAAGGACTTTCGATGCGCCATAACTTCCTAATTCATCTGCGCTACCTCCATTTATCGAAACGGCTGTTACAGTAGTGCCTATCATGTCTGCAATCCCTTTGGCATAGGAAACGGCTTCTAGCGCGATTTTTTTAAACTTTCCTTCTTCAGATTCTGTATATACTATTACCATAATTTATTTAAAATTATCAATCCCGAGTCTTCAAGTTCCAAGAATAATGATCAGGATTTTTGATTTATATCACTTTAGCTTCATTATGCAATAAAGCAATAAGATCATCTACGTTAGTTACTAATTTCACAGCTCCTTTTGGCTCCGGTTTTTCAAAGGATATGGCTCTAGTTTCAGGGATTAGTGAGATTGGTTCTTTAACAGTTAATGGTTTCGAACGAGCTTGCATAATGCCACGCATATTCGGGATGCGCAGGTCACTTTCTTCTACCAGTCCTTTTTGACCTCCTATTACTAGGGGTAAGGAGGTGCTTAGCGTTTCTTTACCACCATCGATTTCACGAATTGCAGTAGCTTCATTTCCTTCAACTTCCAAACCAATACAAGTATTCACGAAGTTTGAGCCGATTAATTTTGCAAGCATTCCTGGTACCATCCCACCATTGTAATCGATCGATTCGCGACCGGCAATAACCAAGTCGTAAGCGCCTTCTTTGACAACGTTTGCCAATTGCTTCGCTACAGAAAACCCATCAGTAGCAAAAGTATTAACCCGTATTGCTTCATCTGCTCCAATAGCCAAAGCCTTGCGAAGAGTAGGTTCGGTTTCGGGTCCACCAACGTTTACAACATGTACAATCGCAGATTGTTTTTCTTTAAACCACATAGCACGAGTTAGGCCAAACTCATCATTAGGATTAATCACAAATTGAACTCCATTTGTATCAAATCTGGTATCTCCGTCTGTAAAATTGATTTTTGAAGTAGTGTCCGGCACGTGACTTATACACACTAATATTTTCATATTTAAATAGTATTTTTTGAGTAACTTTTTGGCATACAAAGGTACTGATATAAATTGTAAATTTATTATGCTTGCATAATAAATTTACGCTAAAAATTTCAAAAATATACCAACACGCATATAAATAATAGTATTTTTGTTACCCCTGAATATTTTTCAGAAAATAATATATTAAAATGCCTATGAAGACTTTACAATTCAGAGAAGCTATTTGCGAAGCGATGAGCGAAGAAATGCGCCGTGATGAAACTATATATTTAATGGGCGAGGAGGTTGCTGAATATAACGGAGCCTATAAAGCCAGCAAAGGGATGTTGGATGAGTTTGGAGCTAAAAGAGTTATTGACACCCCCATTGCCGAACTTGGTTTTACGGGTATAGCTGTAGGGTCTGCAATGAACGGTAATCGACCTATTGTTGAGTATATGACCTTCAATTTCGCATTAGTAGGGATTGATCAAATTATAAATAACGCAGCAAAAATACGACAAATGTCAGGTGGGCAATTTAATTGCCCCATAGTATTTAGAGGGCCAACTGCTTCGGCTGGTCAATTAGCTGCAACACATTCACAGTCGTTCGAGAGCTGGTTTGCTAATTGCCCAGGATTAAAAGTTGTAGTGCCTAGTAATCCTGCAGATGCTAAAGGTCTTTTAAAGAGTGCCATTAGGGATAATGATCCAGTTATCTTTATGGAAAGTGAGCAAATGTATGGTGATAAAGGGGAAGTGCCAGAAGGAGAATATCTTATTCCTTTGGGAGTTGCTGAAATTAAAAGAAAAGGAAACGATGTGACTATTGTTTCATTCGGAAAGATAATAAAAGAGGCCTATAAGGCTGCCGATGTGCTAGCTAAAGAAGGCATCGAATGTGAAGTTATCGATTTGCGAACGATTAGACCGATGGATCACAATGCTATTTTAGAATCTGTTAAGAAAACTAATCGCCTTGTTGTTTTGGAAGAATCTTGGCCTTTTGGAAATATTTCAACAGAAATCACATACCAGGTTCAAAGTCAGATATTCGATTATTTGGATGCACCGATCATTAAAATTAATACTGCAGATACGCCGGCACCATATTCTCCACATTTGTTCGCAGAATGGTTGCCAAATAGTGAAGATGTTGTTAAAGCAGTTAAAAAGGTAATGTACAAGTTAAAATAGCTCTGTCTTTTCTGCTCTTGTTAGGCGATTAATTAAAACAAAGCTTTTTTTTCTACGTTACCCATTAATATGAAGCAACTTCTATTTCTAATTTTCACTTTCTTAACAACAGTTCTTTTTGCACAGACTAGAGTGAGTGGAGAGATTAAAGATGTCAATGGAGAACCAGTAGCTTTTGCCAATGTAATTTTTAAGGACTCGAACGAAGGGACTATTTCCAATGAAGATGGCCGTTTTTATTTAGAAAGTGATGAAGATTATGCATCGGTTTCTTTTTCCTTTGTGGGCTATAAGACTCTTGATGTAGCTTTAGGGCAAAAAACCACCTATAAAATGGTCGTTAGTTTAGAAGAGGAAGCGGCTGCCCTTGATGAAGTTGTAATTTATAGTGGAAAGCAATCAAAGAAGAATAATCCGGCTATTGATATTCTCAGGAAAATATGGGAAAATCGACGTGAAAACGGGGTTAAAGGGTTCAAGCAATACTCTTATGACAAGTACGAAAAATTGGAGTTTGATTTGAATACCATTGATAGTACACTTATTAAGAATCGGGTGTTTAAGGGAATGGAGTTTATTTTCGATCAAACCGATACTTCCAAGATCACAGGAAATACATACCTCCCAATTTTTATTAATGAATCTTCTTCCAAAGTCTATGGCGACAATCTGCTGAATCAGCATAAGGAAGTCTTAGTAGGGAATAAGAATTCAGGATTTGATAATAATAATACCCTAATCGCCTTCCTTAAAGACTTGTATAGTGAGTATGATGTCTATGACAATTATCTGAAATTTTTTGATAAAGCATTTACAAGTCCTTTATCACGGACTGGGATAGACGTTTATAATTATGTGCTATTGGACAGTGCCTATATCGATAATAAATGGTGCTATAATATAGTATACTACCCACGACGTAAGAATGAGTTAACCTTTAAAGGAGATTTTTGGGTAAATGACTCAACTTGGGCGATTAAAGAAATTAATCTTCAGGCATCTAAAAGTGCCAATTTGAATTGGGTACGCGAAGTATATATCGAGCAGGAATTTGACGTACTTAACGATTCTACTTTTCTTATTAACAGAGATTATTTTATGAGTGACTTCAGTTTCGGAAATAAAGAGGAAGCTAAGGGTGTCTATGGAAAAAGGACTACGCTCTATGATGATTATATTTTTGACATTCCGAAGGATAAAAAGTTCTATGCGGAGCAGGTAGATCCATATCAATTTGAGGTTTATAATCGTTCAGATAACTTTTGGAAAAAAAATCGTTTGGAGAAATTGAGTAAGGATGAAAAGAGTGTTTATAGAATGCTTGACACTCTCAAGACTGTTAAAAGGTTTAAAACTCTGTATAGTGTTGGAACGGTTCTAGCCACCGGATATTATGAGCTTAATAATTTTGACCTCGGACCAGTATTTTCAATGGTTGGTTATAATGAAGCGGAAGGAATGCGAATTCGGCTGGGGGGCAGGACCTATTTCGGTCAGAACGATCGTTGGCGGCTTGAAGGATTTGGCGCATATGGTTTTAGTGATGATCGCTTCAAATATGGAATTTCAGGAAAATATTTGTTAGATCGGAGATCAAGATTAAAAGTTTTTGGAGGTAACAGGAGGGATGTTGAACAGACAGGCGCAAGCCTTACCAACAGTAACGACGTGCTTGGCAGAAACTTGGCTTCTTCTTCCTTATTATCGGTTGGTGCGAATGATCGTTTGACCAGAATTAGCCTCAGTACTATAGGTCTTGAAGTAGAGCCAGCCAAGAATTTTAATGTAAGTCTAATCGGTTCTTATAGGAGATTAAAATCGGCGACCGATACTTTTATAATGGATTATAAAGTATTCGAAAATGGAGTTGATACAGGTGAAGTTAAAAGTGAAATAAAGCAACCGGAGATAACATTAGCTTTTCTTTACACTCCAGGCAGGAAAACATCCGGCTACGGTGTAGAACGAACCACAATCAATATCGGTGATTTTCCACGCATGTTTCTTGGCTATACTACAGGGCTTAAAGATGTTTTAGGAGGTGATTTTGATTACCAAAGGCTACAGGGGCTTTATACGCAACCGTGGAATGTTGGGGGTTTTGGACGATTGTTTACCACGATTGAAGTCGGTAAAACCTTTGGCGATGTGCCTTTAAGTTTGTTGAGTCCAATACCTGGAAATCAAACTTATTTTAGTCTTTATAACAGTTTTTCACAGTTAGATTTTTATGAGTTTGTTAGTGATACTTATGCTTCTCTTCATATACAACATGATTTCGGAGGAAGGCTTTTCTCGCGAATTCCGGTTTTGAGAAAGTTAAATCTTCGGGAAGTAATTGGATTTAGAGCTGTCTATGGTCAAGTATCTGATTCTAACATTGCTATAAATGCTTCAAATATCGTCTATCTCGCTCCTGAAGACATTTATTGGGAGTATAGTGTGGGAGTTGGAAATATATTTAAAATTTTCAGATTGGATTTTAATTTCCGCGGAAACTATCTCGACAATCCTGGGGCTAGAAAATTCGGAATAACAGGAACATTCGGTTTTAATTTTTAGTGGTATTGTTAAAATTTACCTAGTCAATTTCTTTATCTTTGAAGGCTGAAAGCCGAAGACTATAGCGTATTAGATTTCGCAGTAAATAACAATAATTCAATAGGATTAATATACAAATAGATGGACAAGAATAAAGTACAAACCTTTGACGTGTTAATTGAAATCCCAAAAGGTAGCCGAAACAAATATGAATACGATTTTGAGTTAAAAAAGATTCGATTCGATAGGATGCTTTTTTCGTCTATGATGTATCCTGCAGATTATGGTTTTATTCCTGAAACATTAGCCTTAGACGGAGATCCATTGGATGTACTCGTTTTGGGTGGTGAACCCACTTTTCCAATGTGCGTTATGGAGGTCAAGCCCATTGGAGTTTTCCATATGGCAGATGAAAAAGGGCCGGATGAAAAAGTTATCTGTGTTCCGGTTTCAGATCCAATTTGGAATAGTTTGAATGACCTTTCAGATGTGAACCCACATATAGTGAAGGAGATAGAGCATTTTTTCCAAGTTTACAAAGATTTAGAGAAAAAGCGCGTTGACGTTGGTGGCTGGGGCGATGCTTCCGAAGCTTATGATATTCTAAATAAGTGTATTGATCGATATGAAACTAGCGAACATAAATCAAGCGGAAATTTCACTATCTAGTCCCGTTATGTTTTTAGAAATAAAACCCTGATTATACTAATTAATTAGGGTTTTTTAGTTTCCGATGATTTTCCTACTTTTGCGCAGCTAAAAATCAAACAAAAAAAATATGGAGTCAATGATGATTTATATGCCAATAGTTGCGGCATTAATAGGATTAGTATTTATGCTAATTAAAAAATCTTGGGTGATGAAGCAAGATGCAGGTGATGGCAAAATGAAAGAAATTTCAGATCATATCTACCAAGGTGCTTTAGCATTTTTAAATGCAGAATATAGATTGCTAGCAATTTTTGTTGCAGTTGTAAGTGTTTTACTATTTATTGTTTCTACAGTAGTTCCTTCAACACATTGGTTAATCGTAATTGCTTTTATTTTAGGAGCAATATTCTCTGCGTTGGCAGGAAATATGGGAATGAAAATAGCTACTAAAACCAATGTAAGGACAACACAAGCTGCAAAGACAAGCTTACCAAACGCTTTAAAAGTATCTTTTGGTGGCGGAACTGTAATGGGATTAGGTGTTGCTGGTTTAGCAGTTTTAGGTTTAACAATGTTTTTTATATTTTTCTACAACTATTTTATGGGTGGAGTAAGCGGTACTTTTTCTGTAGAAAAAATGACTATTGTTTTAGAAACTTTAGCAGGATTTTCTTTAGGTGCTGAATCTATCGCATTGTTTGCAAGAGTTGGTGGTGGAATTTATACCAAGGCAGCAGATGTGGGTGCAGATTTAGTGGGTAAAGTAGAAGCAGGAATTCCTGAAGATGATCCAAGAAACCCAGCGACTATTGCAGATAACGTAGGTGATAATGTTGGTGATGTTGCAGGTATGGGTGCAGATTTATTTGGTTCGTATGTAGCAACAGTATTAGCAGCAATGGTTTTAGGAAACTATATCATTAAAGATATGGGTGGAGTTATTAATGATGCTTTTGGTGGAATAGGGCCAATCTTATTACCAATGTCAATCGCTGGTGTAGGGATTATCATTTCAATGATAGGTACTATGTTAGTAAAAATAAAATCGAATGACGCTAAAGAGTCTCAAGTAATGGGTGCCTTAAATAAAGGTAACTGGTTTTCAATTGCTTTAGTTGCAATTTCTTGTTATTTTTTAGTAATTTATATGTTGCCAGAAACTATGAAAATGCACTTTTTTGGTGAAGGGTTAATAGATATCACTGCAATGCGTGTATTTTATGCAACGTTAGTTGGTTTATTTGTTGGTGGTGTTATATCGGCAGTAACCGAATATTATACTGGATTAGGTAAAAAACCAATTTTAAATATTGTTCAAAAATCGGCTACAGGTGCTGGTACAAATATCATTGCAGGTTTAGCAACAGGTATGATTTCTACATTTCCAACAGTAATTTTATTTGCTGCTGCAATTTGGTCTTCTTATGCTTTAGCAGGATTTTATGGTGTTGCAATGGCAGCATCAGCAATGATGGCTACAACGGCTATGCAATTAGCGATTGATGCTTTTGGACCAATAGCAGATAATGCAGGTGGAATCGCTGAAATGAGCGAACAAGATCCAATCGTAAGAGAACGTACAGATATATTAGATTCAGTTGGTAATACAACTGCTGCAACAGGTAAAGGTTTTGCTATTGCATCTGCTGCATTAACTTCATTAGCACTTTTTGCGGCCTATGTTACTTTTACAGGTATCGATGGGATTAACATTTTTAAAGCACCGGTTCTAGCGATGTTATTTATTGGAGGAATGGTTCCTGTAGTATTCTCTGCATTGGCAATGAATGCTGTAGGTAAGGCGGCTATGGAAATGGTATATGAAGTAAGACGTCAGTTTAAAGAAATTCCAGGTATTATGGAAGGGACTGGGAAACCAGAATATGATAAATGTGTTGCAATTTCAACAAAAGCATCACTAAAAGAAATGATGTTGCCAGGTTTATTAACTATTGGATTCCCGTTAGTTATCACATTTGTTCCTATGATATTTGGAATGGATAATATGATGATTGCTGAAATGTTAGGTGGTTATATGGCTGGAGTTACTGTAAGTGGTGTGCTTTGGGCAATTTTCCAAAACAATGCTGGTGGTGCTTGGGATAATGCTAAAAAATCTTTTGAAGCAGGTGTAATGATTAATGGAGAAATGACTCATAAAGGTTCTGCAGCGCACGAAGCAGCAATTACTGGAGATACAGTTGGAGATCCATTTAAAGATACTTCTGGGCCTTCAATGAACATTCTTATTAAACTTACTTGTTTAATTGGATTAGTGATTGCTCCTATTTTAGGAGGTCATTCTACAGAAGTTGCATTAACAGACCAGAACGGTACAAAAATGGAAATTACAGAAAGTGGTATTATTGAAACTGTTGAAGTGACTAGAGAGGTTAAAGTTTCTATGTCTGAAAAAGATGGTATGTCTGTTGCAGTGGTTACTATAGAAACTACTAAAGATGGAGAAACAACTACGGAAACAAAATCCTTTAAAGGAACTGAAGAAGAAGTTAAAGCTCAGGTTGAAGCCTTAAAAGATGTAGACGTAAAAGTAAAAAAATAATAAAAGAAGTTTTTGAAGAAGTAAAAGAAAACTAATTCTTTATTTTCTAACTATAAAAAAGCCTGTCATTTTCATGACAGGCTTTTTATGTTTAGCAGTCTCACCTTGTGAAATCCTTGTTTTTCAGAAATACTTATTGTTTAGTATAGCTCGCTTCAAAGATATCAGTTGAAGTTGTGGTAGTCGTGCCATTTACTTCTGTAATAGTTTCAGTCGTAGTTAAGATTAACGTGTTATCTGTTATTGCCATTGAATATGTGATAGCATCGCCACTATCACTTAACAGCGCAAGAGAGTTTCCTGATCTTGTCCAAGATACAGTGTTATCTATAAGTGTTGCGTCAGGATCATCAGATACAGTGGTTTGACCATCAGCCATAATTGTCACAGTAGAATTATATGTACCCTGACTTATAACATTATTTGGGTTTTCAGTAAAGGTACTAGTAAGGTTTATGTTTGACGTTGACAACGTTGAAGAAAATGATGTGGTAATCCCGCTATCTAAAGTGGTTCCTGTTGAGCTTCCCGTTATAGAAGTAGCGTTCCAGGTGCCCAATAAATCGGCGTTTGGAGATGCATTGTCATCATCACTACTACACGATACAATTGTAGCAACCATTAGTACGATTAAAAATAATTTTGAGAATTTCATAAGGAACGTTTTTTGTTAAGTATTACGTCGCAAATATAGCAAGAGTTTCATCATAAAAAAATTGATAAGTAAAGTCGTATTAGATTTTAAATTCAGGAAGTTAGACCTAAAAAAGGCCATTCAATTCTGCCTCAATTCTATTGATAACTTCCCCTAGATGTTCGGGATTATCAACAAAATCTAGATTGTCTACATCTAAGATGATGATGTTGCCTTTGTCATAATCGTGAATCCAAGCTTCGTAACGCTCATTTAACCGACTTAGGTAATCAATACTGATCGAGTTTTCATATTCGCGTCCACGTTTGTGAATCTGACTTACTAAATTAGGGATCGAGCTTCTAAGATAGATAAGTAAATCGGGGCCCTCGGTAACACTTTCCATAAGGTCGAAAAGTGATCTATAATTTTCAAAGTCCCGATTAGTCATTAAACCCATGGCGTGTAAATTGGGCGCGAAAATATAGGCATCTTCATAAATCGTACGATCCTGAATTACCTTTTTACCCTGTTCGCGAATATCCAATATTTGTCTGAATCGGCTGTTCAGAAAATAAATTTGAAGGTTAAAAGACCAACGCTCCATCGAATTATAAAAATCGTCCAAATATGGATTGTCTTCGACGTCCTCATAATGTGCTTGCCATTTGTAATGTTTCGCTAACAAACGAGTTAGTGTTGTTTTTCCTGAGCCAATGTTTCCTGCAATTGCAACGTGCATAAGTCTTACTGCTTAGATGATTTGTATGAAAAGGTGTGTAAATTTTTACCGTCATAAATATACAGGAAATCCTCAGTAAGGTACAAGTCTTTTATCTTGTTTTCGGAGATAGCGATATTTATAGGCGTAATTATTTGATTTTCTCGGTTTAATGGATCGTTTACAAGCAAAAATAATCTGTTTTCCTTGAGAGCAATAGTGTTTTTATGGCTGTGAATTATTTTTTCGTATCCAACCATTGGAAATTCAGAAATTAAGCTTCCGTATCTATTGAATTTTCGAAGTTTATTTTCGGTCAAAATATAACAATAATTGAAATTACTTGCTTGTGAGATTAATTTACCAGCGAAAGGTTGAGATAATACAGTCTTGAGGTTTGTAATGTAATTGTACAATTCTAATTGCTGAGAATCTACATTGAAAATCCAGAGTGTACTATTTCCGGCGTTCGTCGCATTACTGATATTTATAAATTCAGGGAGATTATTGAATTGTATACGCTCAATAAGGTTTAGTTTATTATCCAGAAGTAAAACCGTATTAGTATCTTCATAGAAGAGTACTATCTTGAGAGGATTGATAATATCGGCAGAGCTTAAGTTCCCTAGCTGAAAATCATTAAAGGTGAAACTTCCATCAGGTCCTTTCTTATAAAGTACCATATCCTTTATAGAATACACGTTTTTATATGTGTCAACCCCAACAAGGGTCGTTGCGTTAAACTCAGTAGATGAAACGAATTCAAACTCTTGTGCATTAAGTTGAAACGCAACAAAAAGAAATAATAGAAGGATACTTTTCATTTTGGAGCAAGATACAAAAAGCACGCTAGGTATAGGGCGATATTTTTTTAGGATATTTCAAAGACTTGAAACAACCGCCCGCTTCTTTGGGCTAGTATGTTACCTTTTAACCATACCCACAGACCTTAATGATTTTAATATTTCCATCATTATTTAATTTTTTAAATGACATTAAACTTAATTTGATTTTGCCAGTCTTATTAAGTTAGTGCAATTATCTATATAATCTTCTTAAAAATAAAACTATGAAGCTTTTTTACATTACTGCTATGATTCTGTTCTCGTTAACTTCTTTTGCCCAAAGCATTAATGGACAAGCCTATTATAAATCTAAAACTACCGTGGACTTGGATGGTTTTGGAGGGGGGCAAATGTCGGAAGATAGAAAAAAAATGATAGCGGAGCGAATGAAAAGCATGCTAGAAAAAACCTACGTTCTTACCTTTTCAAATACCGAATCGATTTATAAAGAAGAAGAAAAGTTGCAAACAGGAGGCACGAACCCTGGCTTTCGAATGATGATGGGTAGTTTCACTCCGGGGGCACAATATAAAAATTTGACCACTAAGGAGCTTATAGAAGAAAATGAATTCTTCGGAAAGCAATTTTTGGTAAAAGATACGATACAGGCATTGAAGTGGGAGCTTCTAAAAGAATCGAAACAGATAGGGCAGTATATAGTTTTCAAAGCTACGGCTATTAAAAAGGTGAATCCAAGTGATTTTTCAATGGCTCGTCCAAGAAGGGGAAGAGATAGGGATGAGAAAAAGGATGCAGAAGAAAAAGCTGATAGTACCAAGGTTGATGATCTAGCAGATCAAATTGAGATACCAAAAGAGGTTATTGTAACTGCCTGGTATACGCCTCAAGTGCCAGTAGGACATGGTCCTGGAGAATATTCAGGATTACCAGGGCTAATATTAGAATTAAGTTTCCACAGAACTACTTTGTTATGTTCGAAGATTGTGATGAATCCAAAAGAGGCTGATAAAATAGAGGCTCCAACAAAAGGGAAAGAAGTGTCTCGTGAGGAATACACAAAGATTGTAAAAGACAAAACCGAAGAGATGCACGAGAATTTCAGAGGGCGACGTGGTGGCGGTGGAAGACATTAGAATTTAAGAAGGCGATGTGGAGTTGGAGGAGGACGATTTGGGGGATAAGGATTTTCAGAAAAAAATAAGAAACTATGCAAAGATATCTATTGGCAGTCCTACTGCTTTTTACAATTTCCCTTTCTGCTCAAAGTATTAAAGTTAGAGGTTTTATAAAAGACAGTATAGGATTACCACTAGAATTGGCTAATGTTATTGCGACTGTTGAGACCACAGGCCAGATAGAATCTTACGCAATAACAAATCACGAAGGGCGATATCAACTGGATCTGCCAAAGGGAAATGTTTATATATTAAGAGCAAGTTTTCTTGGCTACAAAACGATGATAAAAAGCTTGACAATTCCTTCCGTTGCAGAGAATATGAAACTTGATTTTTCTTTGGCTTCTATGGCCTCGGAATTAGATGGTGTAGAGATTGTTTACGAAATGCCGGTTACCGTTAGAGGAGATACCATTGTGTATAATGCCGATTCGTTTACAAATGGTGATGAGCGTAAGCTTGGGGACGTTTTACAAAAACTACCCGGGGTGGAAGTAAACGAAGATGGAGAGATTGAAATTGAAGGTAAAACTGTCTCAAAGGTAATGGTTGAAGGGAAAGATTTTTTCGATGGAGATTCAAAACTGGCCACGAAAAATATCCCTGCGGATGCTATAGATAAGGTTGAGGTACTGCGAAATTATAACGAAGTCGATCAGATGCGTGGTCTTGGTAATGATCAAGATAATATCGCCATTAACATAAAACTGAAAGAGGGTAAAAAGAACTTTTGGTTTGGGGAAGTTACTGCAGGTGCCGGAATAGCAGATGATGATGGTAGATATTTAGTACATCCAAAACTCTTTTATTACAGTCCGAAGTACAGTATAAATCTGATAACTGATTTCAATAATATTGGAGAAATACCGTTCACATTTAGGGATTATTTGAATTTCACTGGTGGTTTCCGAAATTTTAATCGAGGAGGTGGAACCAACTTTAATATTCGGGATAGTGAATTGGGGTTTGCGGTGTCACAGAATAACAGAGCAAAAGATTTAGATACAAAGTTTTTAGCTGGAAATTTCAGTTACGCGGTGAATAAAAAACTAGACCTAAGTGGTTTTGCGATACTTTCAGATAATAAAATCGATATTGTCAATAACTCCATTCGTCAATTTATTACAACGGGCGCCACAGAGAATACAAATAGTACTAACAATCAAAGAAGTCAGTTAGGGATGCTTAAATTAAGCAGCGCATATAAAGCTAGCTCTAACTTTCAATTAGATTATGACGCGCTTGTAAAAACTTCAAAACAGACTGAAAACGCACAATCCATTTCGGTGGTTGGTGATCGACCAAATAATATTTCCGAAGTAAAAGAAAACAAGCCATTTTCTGTCAACCAGAATTTGAACATTTATTATACACTCGACGAGAATAACATCTTTGCTGGACAAATGCAACACTTATATCAAGACGAAGACCCTTTTTATAGAGCGGTGCAAGATTCTATACCTTTTAGAGGTGTGTTTACCACTTTTGCCTCACCGAATACTGAGGTTTTCTACCCTTTGGCGCCCGCGAATCGTTATGACGTAAATCAGTCAAAAAATATAAAGTCAAGTAAATTTGATGGTAAGATTGACTATTACTATGTTATCAATAATACGAGTAAAGTAAATTTAACCTTGGGAAGTACATTAAGTAGTCAGAAGTTTAACTCAGGAATTTATCAAATTTTAGAAAGCGGGAACCAGAATGATTTTGCTGAAACCGATTTTAATAATGATGTTCGGTACAATTTTACCGATGCTTTCTTTGGAGTCCACTATAAGTTGAAAACTGGAAAGATTACTTGGACTCCGGGAGTCACTTTACATAATTATGATCTAAAAAACAGGCAATTGGGGAGCACGAGTTCTCAAAATGATTGGGCTGTTTTACCAGATTTAAATATAATTTTTGATTTAAAAAAAAGTGAAAGTCTTCGTTTTAATTATCAAATCTCTTCAGAGTATACAGACATTAACGACTATGCTCGAGCATACGTGTTTAATAATTATAACAAATTGTTTCGCGGAAATAGAGAACTTGAAAACTCCTTGTCTCATTCGTATAATCTAACCTATTTTAGTTTTAACCTTTTTAATTATACCAACCTGAGTGGTAATATAAATTATACACGCCGAATTAATGGTATAAGAACAAATACTGACATTGCGAGAATTAATCAAGTGAGTACTCCTCTAAATCAAGAGAGTAGTTTTCCAGATGAAGCTTTGTCCGTAGTTGGGCGATTTAGTAAAACAATCAAGAAACTACAATTCAATCTAAATGCAAATATTGCTATCAATAATACTTTTAACACCATCAATACAGAAGTAAATGAGAGTAAAAGTTTCACTCAAAGTTATAATGGTAGCGTGCGCTCGAATTTCAGAGATTGGCCAAATTTTGAAGTAGGCTATCGTTTCATTGCAAATCAATATGACAATGGGGGTTTCACACAAACATATTTTACAAACCGCCCCTATGTAAATTTCAATGTTCGATTTTTAAAAGATTTTAACTTTAAGGCAGAGTGGGATTATTATAATTATTCTAATAAGACGAAAACCGTAGAAAATAAATACTCTTTTGTGAATGCCGATCTGTTTTATCGCAGAACAGATTCCTCCTGGGAGTTTGCTTTTCAAGTTACAAATATTTTGAACACTTCATTCATTAACAATGACAGTTTCAATGAGCAATACAATACGACTTCACAGTATTTTGTGCTGCCTAGAATAGTAATGTTTATTATTAAATATGACTTATAAAATTTTATATATCTGAAATTAAGGTGTTTACGTATAATAAGATCAATTTTAAAAACTAAGGAGACGACTTATAAAAACTCCTATTTAAAATCAGGAAAAACCCTTTTTTATATTATAGGACAATTCTCTAGCTTTACCTAGTAAATAGTTGGTATACCAACCAACCAACGCCAAACTCATGAATACCTTAATTAATGAACCTTTAGCGAAAAAAAAGGTACTTCCAGAAGATTATAGTATCTGCCAAAACCTTGCTACGCTCAAAGTAGTGCATAATGAGTATGTTAATTCGAATTCAGATTTAAATAATGTAATGGATTTATTTAAAGGCAATGCCGATTTCATTAGTTATGGGATTTCTGCGATGACCAGTCCGTTCTAGTTAATAATGGATTAATTCTTTTCTTCTTTAATCACCACTTGTTTCTGAAAGTGTTACTTACTTTATGTTGCTTTGGGTGACTGAATTTTATGTAGCTTAGATAAAAAATTTATAAGATGCGAAAAATTATTTTCGGAATTGTAATAGCCATGGTTTTAGTTTTTGGGCTTCGCTATTGCGAGCATCAAAAAGGCGAGCGATAGCAATTGGAGTTTAATACGACCATTATTCAAGAGCAACTTAAGAATGTAGGCAAGCTTGTCGTGACGGAGGGTAACTATACTGAAGTATTTAGTTATGCGGATTCAAAGAAATTTTATTTTGACTTGTTTTCTTCTAATAAAAAAGCACTCGTGATTGTGAATACTAAAGCGAGTATATCTTATTACCTTAGTGAGGTTAAGACCAGAATTGACACTAAAAATAAGACCTTATTGATATCATACATCCCGGAACCGGATCTATCAATAAATCCTAATATCGAATATTATGATATTGAACAGGATTATTTAAATCAATTTTCTGCTTCCGCTAGCACAAAATAGTATCACTGGTTTATTCCATTTTTTAATTACCACTACTCGTCAACCAACTTGCTGAAGAGGAATGCTCTTTGATCCCGGGATAGCTCCTCCTACAAATTCACCTTTGGAACGAACGTTTATAAACACAGCTCCACGCGCATCAAAATCCTATATTGTTTTATTTTTGTTTCCGAATAAAAGATGAAGTATGCCCATAACTAAACACCTTGATCTGAGTGCCTATTTTCAATTAGGTCTAAACCTCCGTCTATCAAATGGGCAACATTTGGATGCTCTTCTTTAAAGTTGGTAAGATAGTTTAATATGGTCTCGGCATGAGTTAATTCATAAATCTCAAGGGGTAATAACCAATCTCCGGAATGATTGTTTTGAACGGTCTTGAAGATTTGTTTTAGCTTCCTAATGTCGTCAGAACTTTCTGTTATAGCTTGGTTTAAATTCCTCATGCTCCTCACATCTTGATACATGGTATTCAAGGCTGTCTCTTCAGCTGAAAGCGTTACTTTAATTGTTCCTGTAGAACTTAGGTGATTTGTTAAGTCGAACGAATGATAGTCTGCTGCCCCAGCAAATGCCGAAACTATTTCTTTACCAACTGCCATATCAAAATCCCCCATCTCTGGAGTGAAAAGAACTTCATTTTTGTAGTTAACCGTACAATTTGAAAACTGAATTAACATCAATTCTCCACGCAGGTTTCGAATTCCAGTTACGTTGAGACCTTCAACGATAATACCACTTTCAAACTCGAATGAAATTTGTTTTCCGTCGTAGAAATTATAGGCCTGTAAGTCTCTAGGCCCCATATTTTCGATAGAGAGGTTGATTCCTTTCAATTTTCCTAATGGGGATCTGAATCCATTTTTATGTCTAGAAACCCCATGGCCAATTACTTCCTTTTCTCTATACGAAAGAGCGGTTTCTCCTTCCGTTTCGAAGAAAACAACTTCTTTATCTTCATTCTGAATCATACGTATAAAATGACCACTCACCTGAAGCCCTGTGCTAAGCTCGATCGTCCCTAGCTGCTTCGATTTTATTAATTTTTTGAGTCCGCGCCAGCCTCCTTTTCGCACCGCCATTGTATTGGCAAATTCCTCTAAAACTTCTTGTAAAAATGCGAAATCAGGTGTTACGTAGAGCTGAGGTTGAGGTTTTGTTATATCGAAATCCTGATAAGCTGCATCAATAGAATAGGGTATTTTTTTAACTTCATCTTTCATACACCAAGCACTTTCTCCAATCGATGATAGCAAACCTGCTCCATATATTTTTGGATCAGAAACGCTTCCCACCATGCCATATTCAACAGTCCACCAGTGTAAATTCCGTATCAAGGATATTTCTGAAGCCTTTACTTTCTTACGCTGAAGTTTTTTGACTTTCTCTTCAATGGTCTCAATTTCAGATTGGGAGATACCTTTTGCCTCCTTTAAAATAGAGAGCTCTCGAACAGCTTCATACATATTAATGTCGTGCGCGCTTGAAATGGCCTTAGCGCCTACTTCTCCAAATCGCCTGAGGTATTCCGCATAATCCGGGCTAGCGATAATAGGTGCATGTCCGGCTCCTTCGTGAATTATATCAGGTGCCGGAGTATATTCAATATTTTCCAACTGCCTAATGTCACTCGCTATAACAAGCACTTTATATGCCTGAAATTCCATAAATGCATTGGGCGGTATAAACCCGTCTACAGCAACTGCTGCCCAACCTATTTCCTCTAGAATACGGTTCATTCCATACATCGACGGAATCTCGTTAATAGAAACCCCAGTTTTTTGTAGGCCCTCCATATAGCTTTCGTGAGCCACCCGACTTAGATAATCAACATTCTTACGCATCACAAAGCGCCACACCGCCTGATTTATCGGCGTGTATTGTTCATATTCTTGAGGCCTGATATACTGCTTAAGATGGGGTGGCAACCGATCTATTAGCTCGTTAGATTCAATCTTTGCTTTCATAGTCATTTCAAAATTACACTTTTTTGCGCGTTCCCCGTCATTTTTACCTGAGGCAAAAAGAAACGGAAGGGCTTTCGTCATTAAAAGCCTATTTGTGCAAAACGGTCCGGGCACAAGAAGGGTAGTTTGTTTCAATCCTTAACGCAAACTTCGTGTCGGAATTTGTACCTTGCATATACATGAAAACCCTCACCCGTAAGGAAGAAATTGTTGCCGTAGCATCTCGCCTCTTTAAAGAAAAAGGGTATAATGCTGTATCGATGCGCGACATCGCTCAGGTTATGGGGATTAAAGCTGCAAGTCTATACAATCATATTCAAGGGAAGCAGGAAATTCTATCAACATTAATACTCGAGGTTGCCCAAGAGTTTACACTGGGGATGAGTAATGTGATTGAAACGAGGGCAACACCCATAGAAAAAATAACAGGCGTTATTGAATTGCACATTGATATTACTGTTAATTATTCAGAAGGCTTAGCCGCACTGAGCAATGATTGGATGCATCTCGAGAATGAAGATTTAACAGACTTTGTGAAGATGAGAGAGAACTATGAAGAAAATTTCAGAAAAATTATAAAAGAGGGAATCGAAAAAGAAGAAATTAAAGCGCATCATCCTGAAGTAATTTTGTTTTCTATTCTCTCCACACTAAGATCATTGTACGTCTGGTATCAAAAACGTGGGAAGCTGGATGTTAATGTCTTAAAAAAAGATATGGTAGCCGTGTTATTAAACGGAATTGCTGTGTAAAATTTAATTTGCATATTTAACTAACAAACGTTAGTTTTGTATCCTAATTTTATAGTGTCGTGTCAAAATTTCACCGATTAAAAATAAAGGAACTTTATAAGGAAATTGACGATTGTTCAGTTGTGAGTTTCCAAGTTCCTAAAGGGCTTTTAGAAGAATTTAAATATCGTCAAGGACAACACCTCACCTTGAAAGCAGTTATCAACGGCGAGGACACCAGACGTTCTTATAGTTTATGTTCTAGTCCGCTAGATAATGAATGGAAAGTGGCGGTGAAGCTAATACCAGGCGGAAAATTTTCGACCTATGTAAACGATAGTTTGCAAACAGGTGATATACTTGAAGTAATGGCTCCAAGCGGAAATTTTGGTGTTGAGGTAGAAACCAACAAGGAAAAGAACTATTTGTTCTTTGCTGCTGGAAGCGGAATAACGCCAATGCTTTCTATGATTAAAACTCATCTTGCTGAAGAACCCAGTGCGACATGCAAGCTGTTTTATGTGAATAAAACCGCGAAGTCCATTATCTTTAAGGAAGAGTTGGAACAGTTGCGTAACTCGTATTTTGGACGTCTTGAGATCTACTATTTCCTTACCAAAGAGAAAAGAGATATTGATTTATTCAATGGCCGGTTTGACGATCACAAGATGAGTGTTCTAACGTCAACATTTATTGATATCCCAGATACTAGTGAAGTCTTTTTGTGTGGGCCGGAGGATATGGTGAACTTTGTAAGCGAGTATTTGATTCAGGCAGGATTGCCAAAAAGCCTAGTGCATTTTGAGTTGTTTGTTTCGGGGCTTTCCGAGGAAGACAAGAATCGTGTCGAGCGCCTTGCGCAACAAAATGTTGAAGGAGTTGAAGTGATAATAGTTGATGGAGGAAAAGAGTTTCGGTTTACAATGACCAAGGATTATGATAATATTCTGGATGCTGCTCTTGCTGCCGGCGCAGATTTGCCCTTCGCTTGTAAAGGTGGTGTTTGCAGCACCTGCAAATGTGAAGTGCTAGAAGGAAGTGTCGAAATGAAAGTTAATTACGCGTTGGATGAAAGTGAGGTAGCTCAGAATCTTGTTTTAAGCTGCCAATCTGTTCCAACTTCTGATACAGTGAAAGTAGATTTTGATGTATAAATGTCCTTCCGTAGAATGTCGGAAACGCTTGAAATAAAAGAAATCATTATGAGTGAAGAAAAAATTAAGAGTCTAGAAGAAATATTTGAAGCTCGTATTGCGCGCGATGAGAAAATAGAACCCAAGGATTGGATGCCAGAAAAGTATCGTAAAACGCATATTCGCCAGATGTCGCAGCACGCGCATTCGGAGATTATTGGAATGTTGCCAGAAGGAAATTGGATC
Source organism: Flavobacteriaceae bacterium (assembly GCA_047614245.1). Taxonomy (GTDB): domain Bacteria; phylum Bacteroidota; class Bacteroidia; order Flavobacteriales; family Flavobacteriaceae; genus Ulvibacter. Next base: position 25,646 of record JBLHIC010000001.1, on the reverse strand, counting down.
ACGCGAGCGCCTTCTTTACGTCGTAAAGTTGCACTACTGGCGAAAGTTCAAGATGAAGCAGGTCATGGTTTGTATTTGTATTCGGCTTGTGAGACATTAGGTATTTCCCGAGACGAATTATACGAGCAGTTGCATAGTGGGAAGGCGAAATACTCCTCGATTTTTAACTATCCAACGGTTAGCTGGGCAGATATGGGGGCAGTAGGATGGTTGGTCGATGGTGCAGCTATTATAAACCAGGTTCCCCTTTGTAATACTTCTTTCGGTCCTTATGCTAGAGCAATGGTTCGTGTTTGCAAGGAAGAAAGTTTTCATCAACGCCAAGGCTTCGAAATAATGCTTTCACTCTGCAGAGGTTCAGAAGAGCAAAAGGCAATGGCTCAGGACGCTTTAAATAGATGGTGGTGGCCAAGCTTAATGATGTTAGGTCCTGTGGATGCAGAGTCTGTGCATACAGAACAATCTATGAAATGGAAACTTAAACGTAAAACCAACGATGAGCTTCGTCAACAGTTTATTGACCAAACGGTACCTCAAGCCGATTTGTTAGGTATTACTGTGCCAGATCCAGATTTAAAATGGAATGAAGAAACTGGGCATTATGATTTTGGTGAAATAGATTGGGAGGAATTCTGGCAAGTTGTAAAAGGTCACGGTCCTTGTAATAAAGAACGCATGAGCGCTCGCGTTAATGCTTGGGATAATGGTAAGTGGGTGCGAGATGCAGCCATGGCATACGCAGAGAAAAAAGAACTTAATAAGCTTAAAAAAGTAGTTTAATTCCCTCCTTTGAAGGGGGCTAGAGGGATGTTTTCCTCTTTAAAACTTAATATTATGTCAAAAAAAAATTGGCCCTTATGGGAAATATTTGTTCGAAGCAAAAATGGTTTAGAGCATAGGCATTTTGGAAGTCTGCATGCTACAGATGCCGAAATGGCATTGGAAAATGCCAGAGACGTTTATACACGTCGCAACGAAGGTGTTAGTATCTGGGTAGTAGAGAGCAAGCATATTACAGCATCGAACCCAGAAAACAATGGCGAATTATTCGAGCCGGCTCAAGATAAGATCTACCGGCATCCAACGTTTTATAAATTACCAGATGAGCTTAAACATATGTAAAATCCCCTCAGCCCAAAGAGAGGAAGAAAATAAAGTATATGAGCATTATAAATAAAAAAGATGAGAATTCTCTCCCTTTGAGAGAGATGCCCAACGGTCAGAGAGGGTCATTATACAACTACATCCTCAGCATAGCGGACAATTCCCTAATTCTAGGGCAACGCTTAGGCGAGCTCTGCGGGCACGGTCCAAATCTAGAGACAGATATCGCGCTGACCAACATTTCTCTCGATTTGCTGGGGCAAACCAGAAGCTATTTTCAATATGCGGCACTCTTGGCTGGAGATAATAAAACAGAAGATGATGTTGCATTTATTAGAATTGAAAGGGAGTATAGAAGTGTTCTTTTAGTTGAGCAGCCGAATACTCATTTCGGGTACGTCATTGCGCGTCAGTTTTTGTTTGATGTATATCATCTGTTATTGATGGAGAAATTGCAATTCAGTAAGGATGAAAACTTGGCGGCTATAGCAAAGAAAGGAATAAAAGAGGTGAGTTACCACGTTCGTTTTTCTTCCGATTGGGTAAAGCGTCTTGGAGATGGAACAGAGGAGAGTAACTTAAAAATGCAAGAAGCTATTGACGACTTATGGAAATATACAGATGAAATGTTTCATGTTTCAGAATCTGATATGGCAATGATTTCTGAAGGAGTAGGAGTAGATGTTCCAAAGGTAAAAGAGTTGTATTACGCCAAAGTTTCTGAAGTTCTAATTGAAGCAGAGCTCAAGGTTCCGGAGGGAAAATATTTTCAGAAAGGTGGGAAAGAAGGGATTCATACCGAGCATATGGGTTATATTTTAAGTGATTTGCAATATATGCAACGCACGTATCCAAACATGAAATGGTAAAATCTTATGAAGGCTGCTTTAGCAAATATCGAAGAACACTTAGTACCTATACTGGAAACGGTTTCAGATCCTGAAATTCCTGTTTTAACGGTCTTAGATTTGGGTGTAATCCGTGAGGCAGTTGAAGAAAACGGATTAGTAAATATAAAGTTAACGCCAACCTATTCAGGTTGCCCGGCTATGGATGTAATTGGAGACGATTTAGAGGCTGCATTTGCTAAAATAGGAATGACAACAAAAGTGCAATTGGTTCTGGCTCCTGCGTGGACAACCGATTGGATAAGTGAAGGTGGAAAGCGAAAGATGGAGGAATATGGTATCGCGTCACCGCTGGATGAAACAGCAGATAAGGATGCATTGTTAGGCAATGCTAAGATTGTGAAATGCACAAATTGTGGAAGTAGAAATACCCACTTGGTGAGTCAGTTTGGTTCAACAGCTTGCAAAGCATTGTTTAAATGTTATGATTGTCTGGAACCATTTGATTACTTCAAATGTTTGAAGTAATTTAATAGAATATAAAATCAAGGTATGAGCAACAATTCAATTGAACTAAAAATTGAAAATAATACGGCATGGCTAACTCTTAACAGGCCAGATGTATTCAATAGCTTTAATCGTGAAATGGCATTGCGTTTACAAAATGAATTAGATGCCTGTGATGCTAATCCGAATGTTAGAGCCATTGTAATTACAGGTAACGGAAAAGCCTTTTGCGCGGGTCAGGATTTAAAGGAAGTCACTACTCCGGAGATGAATCCAGGTTTTAAAAAAATTCTTGAAGAACATTACAATCCAATAATTACTAGAATCCGTAGTATTGAAAAACCAATCATAGCTGCTGTTAATGGTGTTGCTGCCGGTGCGGGTGCAAATATAGCTTTGGCTTGTGATATTGTCGTTGCTTCTGAAAGAGCTAGTTTTATACAGGCATTTAGTAAAATAGGGTTAATTCCGGATAGTGCGGGAACCTTCTTTTTACCTAGGCTCATTGGATTACAGAGGGCATCTGCACTTATGATGTTAGGAGAAAAGGTGTTGGCTGAGGACGCTGAAAAAATAGGTATGATTTATAAAATGTATTCTGCTGAAGATTTTAATGCAGAAGTATTTGCACTCGCCGATAAGCTTTCAAAAATGCCAACGAAAGCCTTGGGACTGACCAAACGATTATTGAATCAATCACTTACAAATGATTTAACAGCTCAATTAGAGTTGGAATCAAAATTACAAATAGAAGCTGCCCAAAGTGATGATTATGCCGAAGGAGTTAGTGCATTTATTGAAAAAAGGAAACCGGTTTTTAAAGGGAAATAAATCCGCACCCTCTCCTTTGGGAGAGGGTTGGAGAGAGGGAGATAAATTATGGTAAAAAAAGTAGGAATAATAGGATCTGGAACCATGGGAAGCGGTATAGCACAGGTGGCTGCGACTTCCGGCTATTTGGTAAAATTGTATGATACCAATCAAGCTGCCTTGGATAAGGCAAAAGCTTCTTTAGAAAAAATTCTGAATCGTTTAATCGAGAAAGGGCGAATTGATGCCGACGAAAAAAATAGAATCCAATCGAATATTCAATATGTAGATTCGCTGAAAGATTTGGCCGATTCAGATTTAACGATTGAAGCGATTATTGAAAATTTGGAGATTAAAAAGAAGGTTTTTCAGGAATTAGAAAGCTATGTTTCTGAAAATTGTATTATAGCCTCAAATACTTCTTCATTATCTATAGCGTCAATAGCAGCATCATTAAAAAACCCGGATAGATGTATCGGAATACATTTTTTTAATCCAGCTCCTTTAATGAAGTTTGTTGAGGTAATTCCCGCTATTCAGACTTCAGAAGAATCAGTAAGTATTTCGGTAAAAACGATTCAAGATTGGAAGAAGGTTGTTGCGGTAGCGAAAGATACCCCTGGATTTATTGTGAATAGAGTAGCGCGACCTTTTTATGGGGAGGCTTTAAGAATATACGAAGAAGGTATCGCAGATTTTGCGACGATCGATTCGGCGATGAAGACCAAAGGCGGATTTAGAATGGGTCCTTTTGAACTTATGGATTTCATTGGAAATGATGTTAATTATACGGTTACAGAAACAGTGTTTACGGCTTTTTATTTCGATCCTAGATACAAACCTTCGCTAACCCAAAAACGTTTTTCTGAAGCGGGGTATTTGGGGAGAAAATCTGGAAAAGGATATTATAACTATTCCGAAGGAAGTGAAAATCCTGAACCAGACACAAACGCAGATACGCAGCAAGGTATTTTTAATAGAATTCTAGCCATGCTTATTAATGAGGCAGCAGACGCACTTTTCTTGAATGTGGCTTCCGCAGAAGATATCGATAATGCGATGACCAAGGGCGTGAATTACCCAAAGGGCTTACTTGCTTGGGCTGATGAACAAGGAATAAATTGGTGCGTTCAACAAATGGATACTTTGTATGATAAATATAGAGAAGATAGGTATCGTTGTTCACCATTACTTAGGAAAATGAATAAGGAGAATAGTGAGTTTTACAATTAGGGATTAGGAATGAGGTTTTAGTAGGAAATTTTATGATAAGTAAGTATCATTTTAAGTTTGAAGATTTACAAGTATATCAAAAAGCAATGGATTTTGGTGAGACAGTAGATAAGTTGGTAAAGGATTTTCCTAAACACGGATTTTATGCACAATTTGTTAAGCATATTAATCATGCAATATATAGTGCAAATGAATGCGTTAGTTGCAATTCTAAAGTAAAGCGAAGAGGATATGTTAATTTTTCAGAAGACGAAAAGAATAGAAAAATGATATCTGAAATGACCAAAATGATGTCATCATTAAGAAAAAAGATTTTAGAGAGAAAAACTAATACCTAATACCTATTACCAAATGCCTATAGAAGGAAACAAGATACCATACAAAATGCTTTCCCAAGACGCCTTTAGTCAATGGATGGGTATAGAAATTATCGAATGCGAAGTAGGCCGATGCAAAGTAGGTATGACAATCCGAAGAGAGATGCTGAATAGTATGATGAAGGCACATGGAGGTATAAGTTATTCATTAGCAGACACTGCTTTTGGCTTTACAGCAAATACCCGAGGGAAGTATGCGGTTTCTATTGAAACGTCAATCAATCATATCTCCGCTTTGGACGAAGGTGATTATATAACGGCAGAAGCAACCTTGGATGAACAACGAACTAAAGTTGGGTTTAATATAGTAGAAGTAAAAAGAGGTGATGAACTTGTTGCGCTGTTCAAGGGGGTAGTGTATAGAACTAATAAGGACTGGGAGGAGGATTAACGAATGCAGATTGTAGATTTCAGATTTGCGAACTAAGAATTCAAAAAGCGATATTGTCTGAACTCTTTTTTCTGAATAAAGGAAAATATTTATAGAAATTAATAATCGTATAAAATAATGATGGAGTGTTGAAATTTAGTAATTCAAAAATCGACGATTAAAAATCTCCAATCAACAATTAATATGGAAGCATATATAATAGACGGAATTAGAACACCTATAGGAAGCTATAAAGGTACTTTAAGTGCTGTTCGCACAGACGATTTAGGTGCGATTGTCATTAAAGAAATAGTAGCTCGGAATCCAAATATTCCAAAAGACGCCTATGACGATGTCATTATGGGATGTGCGAATCAAGCCGGTGAAGACAATAGAAATGTGGCTCGCATGTCACTTTTGCTCGCAGGACTGCCTTTCACCGTTCCCGGTGAAACAGTCAATAGACTTTGCAGTAGCGGACTTTCTGCCATAATCCAGGCTAACAGAGCAATTAAAGCTGGGGATGGGGATGTGTTTATTTCTGGTGGTGTTGAAAATATGACTCGTGGGCCGTACGTAGTTGGAAAATCTTCTTCTGCATTCGGGAATGATTCAAAAATGTACGATTCTAGTTTTGGATGGCGCTTTATCAATCCGAAAATGCAAGACTTATATGGAACTGACGGGATGGGAAATACTGCCGAAAATTTGGTGGAGAAGTATACCATCTCAAGAGAGGATCAAGATGCTTTTGCATATGCGAGTCAGATGAAAGCAACCAAAGCACAACAGAATGGACGTTTCGCGAAAGAGATTGTAGCTGTCGAAATTCCGCAGAGAAAAAAGGATCCAATTATATTCAAGGACGATGAGTTCATAAAGACTGGTACTACTTTAGAGGTGTTAGCAAAATTACGCGGTGCCTTTAAGAAAGAAGGTGGAAGCGTTACGGCTGGAAATTCTTCAGGACTAAATGATGGTGCATCAGCGACAATAATTGCTTCAGAAGTTGCAGTAAAAAAATACGGTTTGAAACCCTTAGCTCGGATTGTCAGTTCAGCAGTGGTAGGTGTTGAGCCAAGAATAATGGGAATCGGACCTGTTCAGGCATCTAACAAAGCTTTGCAAAAAGCAGGTTTGAAAATGGAGGATATGGATATCATTGAGCTCAATGAAGCTTTTGCTTCACAAGCCTTGGCCTGTATTCGGGAGTGGGGATTAGAGGATGACGACCCGAGAATTAACCCTAACGGAGGCTCAATCGCTATCGGTCATCCATTGGGCGTGACTGGTGCTCGCATTACATATTCGGCAGCACTAGAGCTTCAAGAATCAGGAAAGCGATATGCTTTAATTACCATGTGTATTGGTGTTGGGCAAGGTTATGCAGCTATAATTGAAAGAGTGTAAAATGTAAAACCTTAAAATGTAAAATTTTAAAACAAAAAGTATTTCCACTTTTAAATTTGGAGTTTTGACTTTTACATTGAATATTTATTATGATAATATCAGTACTAGGTGAAATCATTAGTATAAGAGCATAATTATGAATAAAACACAACATTACGTTTTAGGCCAATGGGAAGAGGGGAAAGGAGAAGGCCTACCTGTATACGATTCAATTACTGGCGAACAATTTACTAGTACAACAATTGAAGGTTTGGATGTCCCGTCGATTCTTCAATATGGTCGCGATAAGGGTGAGACATTGCGAAAAATGACTTTTCAAGAGCGGGGTAATATGCTCAAATCTTTAGCCTTATATCTTGTAAAGAAGAAAGCTGCTTTCTATGATTTAAGTTATAGGTCTGGCGCAACAAAGATCGATAGTTGGATAGATATTGAAGGTGGTTTCGGGAATTTATTTGCCAACGCTTCTCTCCGGAAATTATTTCCTAATCAGTCGTATCACGTTGAAGGTGATCCCATCGATTTATCTCGTGGTGGCCGCTTTATGGCACACCATATTATGGTTCCTAAAGAAGGGGTTGCTGTCCATATCAATGCATTTAACTTCCCAGTTTGGGGGATGCTTGAAAAGTGCGCTGTTAACTGGATGGCAGGAATGCCTGCCGTAGTTTTACCAGCACCACAAACAGCGTATTTAACTGAAGCTGTTGTGAAAGAAATTATAGCATCAGGAATACTTCCTGAAGGATCTTTGCAGCTCATAAGTGGAACGGCAAGAAATATCTTAGATACAGTCCAGTCTCAGGACGTGGTGACTTTTACGGGTTCAGCAAGTACTGGGAAATTGATAAAGAGTCACCCACAGCTTTTAGAAGAATCGGTTCCTTTTACTATGGAGTCAGACTCCTTAAATGCTTCTATTTTAGGCGTGGATGCGGTGCCAGGAACTCAAGAGTTTGCTATTTTTATCAAGGAGGTTCGAAAAGAAATGACGGTAAAATGTGGTCAGAAATGTACCGCAATACGACGTATTATTGTGCCAGAGCGCTTGATTGAAGATGTTCAAATGGCTTTGGGAAAAGAACTTGATAAGGTTACTATAGGTGACCCGAGATTGAAGGAAGTGAGAATGGGTTCTTTAGTAAGCAACGAGCAACGAAATTCTGTTAGAGAGCAGGTAAGTAAAATTGCAAAAACAGCTGAAATCGTTTATGGGAGTTTAGATGATGTACAAACAATAGGAGCAGATTCGAAAAAGGGAGCATTTTTAAAACCAATATTACTTCGTGAGGATTACCCTTTTAAGAATGAAGCTGCCCACGTTATAGAAGCTTTTGGCCCCGTTAGTACAATAATGCCTTACAAGACATTAGACGATGCTATAAAACTAGCTAAACTAGGAAAAGGATCTCTTGTTAGTTCAATTATTACGAACGATAATAAGATTGCAAGAAATTACACGGTGAGCGCTGCCACACATCACGGGAGAATACTAATATTAAACCGTGAAAATGTGAAGGAAAGTACGGGTCACGGTTCTCCACTTCCAGGCTTGGTTCACGGAGGTCCAGGGCGCGCTGGTGGAGGTGAAGAAATGGGAGGCATGCGAGGTATCAAGCATTATTTACAACGTTGTGCTATACAAGGTTCTCCATCGACATTGACCGAAGTTACGGGGATTTATCAGCCAAAATCAGCTTATAAAACTTCGGAAAAACATCCTTTCGCCTATCATTGGGAAGACATTCAGCCCGGGATGTCACTGAAGACACATAATAGAACAATTACAGATACCGATATCGTTAACTTCGGAAATATAACTTGGGATCATTTTTATGCCCACACCGATATCACTTCGCTGGAAGGCAGCATCTTTGAAAAACGTACGGCACATGGCTATTTTATTATTTCTGCTGCAGCAGGATTATTTGTTTATCCGAATAAAGGGCCAGTAGCAGCAAATTATGGGCTTGAGGAATGTAGATTTTTGCGTCCTATTTATCATAATGATACCGTATATGTTAGACTCACGTGTAAGCAAAAAGTGGATCGTGATCAAGCTGGGTCGAATTTACCTAGCGGAATAGTAAAATGGTATGTAGAGGTTTTTGATACTGAAGATGAGCTGGTAGCTATTGCGACGATTCTGACAATGGTTCAGAAAAAGCAAACAGTATTTACAGAAATGACTTCGGAAAAAATTGAGGAATGTTTGAATAAACTCTCTGAAAAATCGAAAGCAGAATGGGGTACAATGACTGCACAACATATGGTCGAACATTTAGAGTATACCTATAGAATTGCGTCAAGTGAGTTCGGTGATTTTGAAATCGCAACCCCTGAAAAATATTTAGAAAAGACACACGATTCTTTATATAGCTTTAATCCAATGCCAAAAGGGCATAATTTCCCACTGGCTGAAAAGTCAGGTATTGAGAGCTTAATACATTCCGATTTGGACACCGCTAAAAAGATGTTGTTAGATGCGAGAGAAGAATATCTCTTATATTTCAAGGAGAATCCGGATAAGAAAATTATAAATGTAGTCTTTGGGGAATTAAATAAATTTGAGTGGTATCTCTTAGAAAGAAAGCATTTGAATCATCATTTCAAACAGTTTAATCTATTAGATTAAACTGTTTGAAATTCCCGTGAAAACGGGAATCCATATGCTAAGATTCGATGAAGCATTATATTTATATAATAACTAATAAACATAATAGAGTTCTTTACATAGGGGAGACTGAAAATATTAAACGACGAATTAGCCAGCATAAAAAGAAATCGCACTCAAATTCATTTTCTGCAAGATATAATTTAGATAAGTTGGTTTACTTTGAAGAATTTGAAAATAATACTTTGGCAAAGAAACGGGAAAGTCAAATGAAGAAATGAAATAGAGATTGGAAAATAAAATTAATAGATGAAATTAATCCAAAATGGAATGATTTATATCACAACATAGAAGTTTAACTAATAAGAGATACCCGTGCGCGGGCACTAAATATGACAAGTCCTTACGTGAATAGTAAAATTGAAAAAGGAATATCAACCATAGCGTTTTTTCACCCTGCACATAACAGTTTGCCTGGCGATATACTTGCGAAATTAGTGGAAGCAATAAATGAAGCCGGTGAAAATGATGAGGTTAAAGTTGTTATCTTGAAAAGTGGTGGGGAACGAACTTTCTGTGCTGGTGCAAGCTTTAAAGAATTAATGAGTATTAACGATGCCGAAACAGGGCGGATATTTTTTAGTGGGTTTGCCAATGTAATCAATGCGATGAGAAAATGTCCAAAGTTTATTATTGGTCGTATTCAAGGAAAAACCGTCGGAGGTGGGGTTGGTGTCGCTGCTGCAACGGATTATTGTATGGCCTCTAAATTTGCGTCTATCAAGTTAAGCGAATTAAATGTAGGTATCGGCCCTTTTGTCGTTGGACCCGCTGTTGAAAGAAAATTAGGATTAACAGGAATGTCGCAAATAGCTATCGACGCAAATTCCTTTTATGATGCAGAATGGGCACGCCAAAAAGGCCTTTACGCGCAAGTATATGATTCGACGGAAGAACTGGATAGCGCTGTGCAAGTTTTTGCTGAAAATTTGTGTAATTACAATCCTGAAGCAATGAAAGAGATGAAGAAAGTCTTATGGGCAGGAACTGAAAACTGGGATGTCTTATTGGCTGAGAGAGCAATAATTTCTGGAAGATTGGTGTTGAGTGAGTTTACTAAAGAAACACTAAAAAAGTTTAAATAACAAACCGCAAAATGTAAAAGTTTAAAGTTTTTAAAATCTACTTTTTACTTTATCATGTTACATTTCAAATATATGATTTTTTCATTCAAAGGCCACATACCCATAATACACGAATCCAGTTTCGTACATCCGCTAGCTGCGGTGACCGGAAACGTTATTGTTGGGAAGCATTGTTATATCGGTCCGGGAGCTGCAATACGTGGCGATTGGGGTGAGATTATTTTGGAGGACGGAGTCAATGTTCAAGAAAATTGTACGGTTCATATGTTTCCGGGCAAATCGATTGTACTGAAGGAAAGTGCTCATGTGGGTCATGGTGCGGTTATTCACGGAGCCAATTTAGGACGAAATTGCCTTATAGGAATGAATAGCGTTATTATGGACGGTGCCGAGATTGGAGATGAATGTATCGTTGGAGCAATGTCCTTTGTCAAGTCGGAAGCTATATTTGAGAAACGACAATTAATTATAGGTAATCCGGCTAAAGTAATCAAGGAAGTTTCAGATGAAATGATTGCCTGGAAAACTGCAGGAACGAAATTATATCAACAGTTGCCACAAGATTGTAGAACGTCTTTAAAGGAGGTAGAGCCGCTTCGTAAAATTCCGAAGGATAGACCCAAGCAAGAAGATTTTTATAAAACATTACAGGAGATAAAACGAAAAGAATAAGATGTCTGAAGTACAATTTAGAATGCCCAGAATGGGTGAGAGTATCACCGAAGCTGTGATCATTACTTGGTTTAAGAATGTTGGAGATGCTATTGAAATTGATGAACCTTTGTTGGAAGTAGCAACCGACAAAGTGGATTCGGAAATAGCTTCACCCGTAAATGGCGTAATTTCTGAAATATTATTTACTGCAAATGATATTGTTAAAATTGGAGATATAATTGCAACAATAACAGATAATTCAGACGGAAAATCGGTTGTAAATAAAAAGTCTAAAAAATCAACTACAACTTCAAAAAAAGACAACAAGCTTGAGGTCACGTCAGTTCCTAAAAATAATCAGTCTGCGAAACAGAATTCAAATTTATTTTTTTCCCCTTTAATAGTTAGCATTGCCAAGGAGAACCATATTAGTTTTGATGAGTTGGCACGAATTGCGTCAACTGGCAATGAAGGGCGATTGCGTAAAAGTGATGTTATGGATTATATTGCCGCAGGACGACCACATAAATTTGCTGCTCCTGTAGACGAATCTTCAGGTTTTAAGATTCCCGATTTAAAATTCGACAAGGGGAAAGGGAAAGTAGTTAAGATGGATCGTATGCGACAAATGATTGCCGATCATATGGTTTATAGTAAGCATACGTCCCCTCACGTTACTGCATATGTGGAAGCAGATCTCACGGAAATGGTGAATTGGAGAAATGCGAACAAACTACCTTTTCAGAAAAAAAACATGGAGAGATTAACTTTCACTCCCTTGTTTATTGAATGCGTTGCCAAAGCGATCAAAGATTTTCCAATGATAAATTCGTCGCTCGATGGAGAAAATATTATAGTAAAAGAAGATATAAATATTGGGATGGCCGCCGCATTGCCGTCTGGAAATTTAATTGTCCCGGTAGTTAAGAATGCAGACAAGAAAAATCTAATCGAATTAGCTACGGATATTAATTCCTTGGCGGTCAAAGCGAGAGAGAACAGATTGAAGTTAGAAGATACACAGGGCAGTACATTTACCATCTCTAATGTAGGAACCTTCGGAAGTGTTATGGGAACACCAATTATAAATCAACCTGAAGCTGCAATTCTAGCTACTGGAATTATTAAAAAGAGGGCCGAAGTGATAGAAAAGCCTGAGGGCGATGTTATAGAGATTAGAAGTATGATGTATCTCTCTTTGTCATTCGATCATAGAATTGTCGATGGCAATTTAGCGGGTTCTTTCTTAAGGAGAATCGCCGATTATATGGAGCAATTTGATTTGAAAAGGACGATTTGATGCAAGGTGGATTAAAAAATAGTTTATGCGAAGACAAAATTTTATAGATGAAGGACTATTTCAGGAACTTGAGAACAAAGTTGTTTCAGTACAAAGTAAGATTTCAAATTTTATAGATTCTATATATAAGGATGTATAATGCCATTTTAAAAGTCGTGTTTCTAAACGTCTTGTCTCTTGGGTCAAAAAAACAATATGAAAAGTAACAAAGATAAATTACTTAATAAGAGTATACTTAAACAGGCATTTACCAATATTGTCACCGCCAAGGCGATGACAGAACTCTATGAAGAGAATTTTAAGCTTGTATCGAAATATGTGCATGCCACCTCTCGAGGTCACGAAACGATTCAGATCGCAATGGGGATGCAGTTACTTCCTCAAGACTATGCTTTTCCTTATTACCGTGACGACGCCATGCTTCTCTCTATTGGTATGAAACCTTATGATCTAATGCTTCAGCTGTTAGCGAAGAAAGATGATCCGTTTTCTGGCGGAAGAACTTATTATTGTCACCCTAGTTTACGCGATGATGACAAGCCTAAAATTCCGCATCAAAGTAGTGCAACCGGGATGCAGGCCATTCCCGCGACTGGCGTTGCTCTGGGGATGTGGTACAAAGAGTCACTTAATTCTCCGAAGAAAGAGAATCTTTCCGAAGAAGAATTAGAACAAAGTATTGCAAAATTTGGTCCCTCAAGTGAGGTTGATTTCTCGTTCGACTCTCCCGATACGCGGCTTCGCGAAAATGGCTTCGTTGTCTGTTCGCTAGGAGATGCCTCTGTAACCGAAGGAGAGATAGCTGAAGCCTTTCAAATGGCGGCTTTAAAACAATTACCTATACTTTATCTAGTTCAAGATAATGGTTGGGATATAAGTGCTAATGAAGCCGAAACTAGAGCGCAAAGTGCATTTGAATATGCAAATGGTTTCAATGGTTTGGAAGCCATTACAATAGACGGGACAGATTTTGAAGAATGCTACAAAAGCCTAAAAACAGTAATTGAGAAAATAAGAACGGAACGCAGACCATTCTTGGTTCATGCAAGAGTCCCGCTACTGAATCATCATACCTCCGGTGTGAGAATGGAATGGTATCGTGATGATTTGGAAGAAGCGAGAAGTAGAGATCCATATCCCAAGATGTGGAAGCTGTTGCTTGATAACGGATTCTCTGAGGGAGAATTAGAGGAGACTGTTTCTCGTGTGAAAGTAGAAGTCGAAGAAAGTTTGAAGGAGGCTTTAAAGGCTGAAGATCCTGAACCTGAGGATTTATTTACGCACGATTTTGCCCCTACACCAATCACGGAAGAAGTTGGAGAACGTTCTCCAGAAGGTGGCGAAAAAGTAGTTATGGTAGATTGCGCATTGTTTGCTATAGAGGAGCTAATGGCTAAACACAAAGAATGCTTATTGTATGGACAGGATGTTGGGGGTCGATTAGGAGGTGTTTTTCGTGAAGCGGCAACTTTAGCACAAAAATTTGGTGACAATAGGGTGTTTAATACTCCTATTCAAGAAGCATTTATCATTGGTTCAACTGTTGGTATGAGTGCGATCGGACTAAAACCAATTGTTGAGGTTCAATTTGCAGATTATATATGGCCTGGCTTAAATCAGTTGTTTACAGAGGTGAGTCGGAGTTGTTACCTCTCCAATGGAAAATGGCCGGTTTCAATGATCTTGAGGGTGCCAATTGGTGCCTATGGCAGTGGTGGTCCTTATCATTCATCTTCTGTAGAAAGTGTCGTGACCAATATTCGAGGGTTGAAAATTGCATATCCTAGCAATGGGGCTGATTTAAAAGGGCTACTGAAAGCGGCGTATTACGATCCCAACCCGGTGGTGATCTTTGAACATAAAGGATTATATTGGAGTAAAGTTCCTGGAACCAAAGGAGCTACTTCTTTGGAGCCTGCAGAAGATTATATATTACCCTTCGGAAAAGCATGGGTATTACAGGAAATATGGAAACAGGAGGAGGAAGAAAGTGTTTCTGTGATTACCTACGGAATGGGCGTCCATTGGGCTATAAATGCTTCGGAAGAGTTAAATATGAAAGATAAGATTGAAATTATAGATCTTCGAACGTTACATCCTTTGGACTACGATACAGTTTTTGCATCGGTTAGGAAATGCGGAAAATGTTTAGTAGTTACTGAAGAGCCTTCAGAAAACAGTTTTTCAAGAGCATTACAAGGCAGGATTCAAGAAGAATGTTTTCAGAGTTTAGATGCTCCTGTAATGGTAATAGGTTCAGAAAACATGCCTGCGATACCTCTAAATACTACATTAGAGCAAACAATGATTCCTTCCGTAGAAAAAGTAAAAGATAAACTGCTTCAAATATTGAATTATTAAAAACAGACGAATTATCAAATCGATTTGTCAACTATGAGGGCTGTTATAGTTTTTATATCAGAGTGTTGAGGCCACTCGCGCTATCTAATAAAGTAAACTTCTAGTCTTTAAACTTTGCATATCTTTATGAGGAATTATAGAGATTAATTATAATAATAAAGACGTCCGTTATGAAGAGATTATTTACATTACTTACAATATTTGCTTTTTTAAATTTAAATGCTCAGTGGAATACTGATACAGCTGTTAATACCTTGGTGGTTGATTCTGAGGGAGGAGATATGAAAGCAATCGGTACCTCAGATGGTAAAACCTACGTTGTGTTTTGGAAAGTTGTTTCTGCACCTACAAATTACGAATTGAGATTACAAGTTCTTGATGTTGACGGCTCACAAATGCTTGGTAATGATGGTGTTTTGGTTAGTGGTACATTGCCCATGAGCACCTTTACGGTTATTTGGAATATAGGAATTGATGAAAATGATAATCTATATATAGGCGCTACAGGAACTGGTGGTGGAGAGCCGGCTTATGTGTTTAAATTGGATAGTAGTGGGAATCATCTGTGGGGGTCGAGCGGTGTAAATGTTGGGTCAGGTTACGCAGTTACTATCTTACCGCTATCTACAGGAGAGGCAATCGTTTCTTGGTTTCCGTCTAGTGAAGGTGTTATGCAAAAATTTGATGCGTCCGGAGTTGCTGTCTGGGGCTCAACGCAGCCAGTAATAAACGCAGGAAATGACACCCTGCCTGCCAATATGTTCGAATTATCTAATGGTGATTACATTCTGGTTTTTCATAGTCTTACTTTTGGGATAAACTCAACTCTTTATGCACAGCGGTATAACAGTAATGGGGTGTCTCAGTGGACCAATCCGACGCAATTGTCCAATAATGGAACTGTTTTCAATACCAATTATAGTGGTTTACAGGATGGAGATGTAGTTTATATGGGTTATAAGGCTTCCCCTGGAACTCGTTTTGATTCTTTTTTACAGCGTATTGATGGAGATGGGTCTTTGCCTTGGGGTATTAATGGATCGGATTTCGACATCAATCAAACCGACTATGAAATGAACACTCAGATTGCTTATGAAAGTGGTTCAGATTATATTTGGGCAATATGTACGTATACGAATCCTAGTCAGGGCCAGAAGGGTGAGTATGTTCAGAAATTTAACAAGACCAGTGGAGAAAGACAGTTAACAGACAATGCCAAACAAGTGTATGCTATTGGTAGCGAAAAGATACACGCTGGTGGCTTGCAGCTAAAAAATGATAGCCCATTGTTCTTATTGAAAAGCGGACTTGATAACGGTGTAACTCCTACAACTCTTGGCGTTGTGTATTTGACCAATACGGGAGATTTTGCTTGGATGCAAGAATCGAGAGATGTGGCGACTTTTTCAGCTAATAAAAGTAGGATTCATTATACTATGCCAGTGAACAATCAAAGTGTTGCGGTCTTTATTGAAGAAAAAAGTGGAGCACCTAAAATATATGCGCAAAACTTTATTGATGAAGTATTGGCTTCGGAAGACTTTGAGGCTTCTAGATTGTTTTATAATAATCCCATTTCGAATGAATTACGTATTGAAAGTGCAGTTGAAATTAATGAGATAATTATCACTTCGATAACAGGTCAGAAAATATATAGTAATACTTTCGAACCTTCAGAAAGTATAATAGTTAATACCGAAAGATGGAACACAGGACTTTATCTTGCCATTATTACTTTAAGTCAAGGTGTTCAAAAAGAAATTAAACTAATTAAAAATTAGCAATTTTCCGAAGCTGTCTATAATTGAACCTTAAAAATAAAAATTTAAGGCAAAATTATAATAACTGCTTCTCACAATTAATGGAATGATCATATTGTCGCTAGGGAAGCTAAGATTATTTGTATATTCCGGGATATAGTTGAAAGTAATTCCTATGTCGTTATTGCTGTTTATAGCATATAGTAGGCCGATTTTAGGTGTCCAAATGGGGTCGCCACCATCTATTTTAAATGAACTGTTGCTTACGCTTCCTTCATAAAAATCTCGGGTTAAACCAATCCCGATTCCTAAAAATGGTTTGATTTTTCCGTTTTTATTGAAATAATATTCCGAGCCGAATATTAGACGTGCCGTGTTAGCAGAAAAGTTGGTGGGTTGATTTTCGAATGTTTTATCCCCTCCAAAACTCATGGTAGCTTGAAGACTGAAATATAGGTATCCTTGAAGCCGGCCTATAAAGCTAGGGCTAGCCATAATTCCAATTGTTGCGCCATACTGATTTAACGCCTCCGTTTCACTACTATTAAAAAAACTAATATTTTTCAGACCTATTTCTACGCCACCGTAGATTCTTACTTCATCGTTTTTTTCAGAATTTACTTTCCTTAGTTCTTTTTCAGTTGGGGTATAACTGCTATAGTTACAATTGTTGTAGCTATTAGTATATCTTGTTAATGTTTTTTCATCAAAATATTCAGCGGCAAAGATTGCATCACGGATATCCCCGCAATCTTCAAAGAGCACTGCTAATACTCCTTTAATATTGTTTTTATTTTCGGAATCTAAATCAATGGTTTTCGAAATGCCATCAGTCTTTAGTATGGTATAGACTCGTTTATCTATTTTTTCCAAGGTGGCTTTTCCAGTAACAAGTTGCTGGGCTGAAATCGTGAAGCCAGTCAACATCAATGCAAGTAAGGATATATATAGTCTTAGCATACAATTATTTATAGTAATAATGAGACCATTTTATTTGATATCTGATCCAGGAGGATATACGGCTAAAATTTCGCGAACTATTTCTTTAATTCGTTCTTCTTTTTTTTCCATGTCATATGTAACCAAATTCGCTGTGCCTACCCCTTGCCAAACAAGCTCATTCGTTTTCATGTCAATTAAATCAATATAAAGAGAGCCTTCAGTTGACCTTGTCACGGTATTGCCGTTATTCCCACCAAACCAATATGGATTCCATCCCCAGCCGAAACCAAAGTTGTTGTTGTAAACATCAACTCGCTCCTGTTCTTTGGTAAATATACTGACCAGTAGCGTGGGAGTTTTAGACTTCGAAATACCTTTTGTAGTCATTTCAACTTCTATGGCTCGAAGAATTCTCTTTTTGTCCAAATCGGATATCTTGGCTTTATCAATACCGGGTTTGTAAAAGGCGAAGGAATTATATTCCGTAAAGTTTGCTTCTCTGTCGTAGTCAACAGCTACACGAACGGTGGTGCAAGAAGTGAAAATGAAAAGTGCTAAAAATGGGACAAATTTGAATAACTTCATAGCGTTTTTATTTAAGTGAATAAATCATCATCTACAAAATTAGGAAGTGTAATTTTAAGATCAGGGTTCTTTTTCATTTCCCTTTTAATAGCAAAAATTGCTTCCTTATTTCGTGCCCAACTACGTCTTGCAATTCCGTTATTTACATCCCAAAAAAGCATTGATTTTAGGCGTCGTTGTGCGTCTAAACTACCATCAAGAACCATACCAAATCCCCCGTTAACGACCTCTCCCCAGCCTACGCCGCCACCATTGTGGATACTAACCCAAGTAGCGCCCCTGAAGCTATCCCCAATCACATTATGAATTGCCATGTCTGCAGTAAACTGACTCCCATCATAAATATTTGAAGTTTCTCTATAGGGAGAATCTGTTCCTGAAACATCATGGTGATCTCGACCTAAAATTACGATTCCAATTTGTCCTTTGGCGATGGCATCATTGAATGCCGATGCAATTTTCATACGCCCTTCGGTATCAGCATAAAGTATGCGCGCTTGAGATCCAACAACCAATTTATTTTCCTGAGCCCCCTTAATCCATTGTATGTTGTCTGCCATTTGCTGGCGAATTTCAACAGGAGATTCTTTCATTATTTCTTCTAACACTTCTGAAGCTATTGCATCTGTTTTGGCTAAATCTTCGGGTTTCCCTGAAGCACAAACCCATCGGAAAGGACCAAATCCATAGTCGAAGCACATGGGCCCCATTATATCCTGAACATAAGATGAATACTTAAAATCCAGTTCATTTTCAGCCATGATGTCTGCGCTAGCGCGAGAAGCTTCAAGCAGGAAGGCATTTCCGTAATCAAAAAAGTAAGTTCCTTTTGCTGTATGCGCGTTAATTGCTTTTACGTGCTGTCGTAACGATTTTTGAACTTCCTTTTTAAATGAATCTGGATCATTAGCCATCATTTCATTAGCCTCCTCATATGTCATTCCCACAGGGTAATAGCCTCCTGCCCAAGGATTGTGTAACGACGTTTGATCACTCCCTAAATCTATATGGATATTTTCTTGGTCGAAATGCTCCCAAACATCAATAATATTCCCATCGTATGCAATAGAAACTGTTTCTTCATTTTTCATCGCTTCTTTAACCCGAACACCTAATTTTGAAACGTCTTCAATAACTTCATCCACCCAGCCCTGGCTATGACGTGTATGAGTAGCTCTTTTGTTAACTTCTGCACAAACCGTAACACACCCTGCGATATTCCCTGCCTTTGGTTGGGCTCCGCTCATACCGCCTAAACCAGAGGTGACGAAAAGCCCTCCAATTGGCGATTTTTTTATTTTTCTGAAACCGTTTAACACTGTAATAGTAGTTCCGTGCACAATTCCTTGAGGTCCAATGTACATATAGCTTCCAGCTGTCATTTGCCCATATTGAGTTACCCCAAGAGCATTGAATTTCTCCCAATCATCGGGTTTGGAATAATTTGGAATCATCATGCCATTTGTGACCACAACTCGAGGTGCATCCTTATGTGAGGGAAATAAACCCATAGGGTGACCGGAGTAAATCACTAAGGTTTGAGAGTCGGTCATTTCTGAAAGATATTTCATCACAAGACGATATTGAGCCCAATTTTGAAAAACAGCACCATTACCGCCATATGTAATTAGCTCATGGGGATGTTGTGCAACCGCATGATCCAAATTGTTTTGGATCATAAGCATTAGTGCCTTTGCTTGGTCACATTCTCCTGGATAATCCTCCAATGGCCGTGCATAGATCTTATGTTCTGGACGAAAACGGTGCATATAAATACGGCCAAAAGATTCCAGTTCTTCAGCAAACTCAGGAAGTAATGTAGCGTGATGTTTCGAATCAAAATAACGCAGAGCATTACGCAAAGCGAGTTTTGTTTCTTCAACTGAGAGGATTTTTTTGCGTTTTGGGGCGTGATTTACTGTAAGATCGTATTTTTTCGTTGATGGGAGCAACTCTGGGATTCCTTGTATTATTTCCTCGGTAAAAGTCATTACTTTTTAGTATTTTGAAGGTTAGTTTTTTTGTCGAATCCATATGGACAATGTCGACAACCGCTTTCACAACAATAACCGCGTTTTATATGGTATTGTTCTGTGAAACATTTATATCCTTCTGGAGTTAGATAATAATCACCTTCCTCAGGCTCAATTTTTTTCTTAAAAAACGTCATAATGCAAAAGTACGAAAATCGGACTTGCATACGCTTTCTTAAAAGTTAAGAATGATTATTGTAAATTTATTTTTCAGTTAAATAATTCGAGGTCTACTAATGATAATTCTTGTAAATCGGTTTTATTTCGAAAAACTTTTATCGTGCTCGCACTTTGGCCATTTGTTATTCTGAAGTATAAATAGTTAAGAAAAGATAGAGTGTTTTTGAATTACCAACGAATTCATTTAAAGAAAGAGTTGGAGCTTTTAACGATTCCTTATTATCTCTTGAACCATCTTCCAGATCATTTTCTGTTATTGTAATTGCTTTTATCACTCCATCAAAGATCATATTATTGATGGAGTGAATAATTATTAGTGCACAAATCAATAACTTGCGAATTGTTTAATTTAATTGGAAAAATTGAGAATTTTTTTCTAATCCTAATAACGGTTTTATAATTTCGATTAAAAAAGATGAATAAAAAGGATAATTTCTTCTTACAGACTGTTGATTCTGAGTGTCAAGATATCATAATTGATGATATTTTACTTTCCAATTTTACCGTAACAATTAAACGGGAAGATCAAATACATGATTTCGTTTCAGGGAACAAATACAGGAAGTTAAAATACAATCTAGCTGAGGCAATCAATAAAAACAGTATTTGTTTGCTAACTTTTGGGGGTGCATATTCAAATCATATAGCAGCAGTAGCATCAGCTGGCTTCGAAATGGGTTTAGAAACGATTGGGATAATCCGAGGTGAGGAAATTGCAGAACGAACGGCTGGAAATCCAACACTTTCTTTTGCAAAAAGTAAAGGAATGCAATTGCATTTTGTTTCTAGAGAGGAGTATAAGAAGAAAACTGATCTAAGATTCATTAATTTTCTAAGAGAAAAATTCGGCGAGTTTTATTTAATTCCTGAAGGTGGGACTAATGAATTGGCCGTAAGGGGATGTGAAGAAATTTTAAATGAATCTGACTTAGGTTTTGATTATATATGTACTCCTGTCGGTACGGGAGGGACTATTGCAGGCTTAATAAATGCTTCAGGTCCGGACCAAACAGTGATTGGATTTTCAAGTTTAAAAGGGACGTTTCAGAAGGATACAATTGAAACCTTCACCACAAAAAGGAATTATTATTTAACCGATGCCTATTGTTTTGGCGGCTATGCTAAAATAGATTCTCAATTAATTCGTTTCATTAATGAATTTAAAGAAAACAGTGGAATACCACTCGATCCAATTTATACGGGTAAAATGATGTATGGTGTTTTTGATCTTTTGAAACAAGGATATTTCAAAGAAAATAGCCGTATTTTAGCGGTTCATACGGGAGGCCTTCAGGGCATTGCTGGAATGAATCAATTATTGGAAAAGAAGAAGCTGCCTCAAATAGACCTATAATATGTTGTTTAGAATTTTTAGTTGCATAATAGTTTGTACGTTAGTGCTTAGTAGTTGCAAATCACAAAAGAAAGTAGTCGCTAATAAGAATAAGACAGAGCGCGTTAAGACTAAAAGAAATAAATATTCCAAGAGAAAGGAATCCACAACAGTTGTAAATTCTAATATTTCATATGCTGAAGTAGTTACTAACTATATCGAAGAATATAGAGATATTGCGATGCAAGAAATGAGACAATATGGAATTCCAGCGAGTATTACTTTGGCCCAAGGTATTTTGGAGAGCGGAGCAGGTAGAGGAGAACTGACAAAAAAAGCCAATAATCACTTCGGAATAAAATGTCATAAGGGTTGGACGGGTAAACGCGTCTATCATGATGACGATAGGAATCAGGAATGTTTCAGAAAATATAAAGATTCTGAGATTTCCTTTCGTGATCATTCACTCTTCTTAAGTGAACGAAGTAGATATAGTGGCCTTTTCAAGCTAAGAAAAGACGATTATAAAGGCTGGGCAAAAGGATTACGGAAAGCCGGGTATGCTACAGACCCCAAGTATCCACAAAAACTGATTGGAATAATTGAAAAGTATAATTTAAGTAAGCTCGATCGAGAGGCTTTAGGTAAAAAATCAAGGAGAAAGAGAAACAAAGAGAAAAAGAAAAAAACTGGTATTGCTACCTATTCTGTAAAAAAAGGGGATACATTGTACAGTATATCTATAAAATACAATATAGATGTAGAGAAATTAAAAGAGTATAATGGATTACGCTCTAATGAAATTTCTATCGGCCAGGAGTTATACTTGGAATCTATAAACAACTAATATTTTATTATGATTTATAAAAGGAGCAGTGCTTTATTTGCTGAGGCACTACGTGTTATACCTGGGGGAGTTAATTCTCCGGTAAGGGCATTTAAAGCTGTTGGTGGTGACCCTATCTTTGTTGAGAAGGCTAAAGGGCCTTATTTATATGATGTTGATGGTAATAAGTTGATCGACTACATAAACTCTTGGGGACCAATGATCTTGGGTCACGCGTACCAGCCCGTTATTGATGCCATCGTTGAAAAAACTCAAAACGGGACCTCTTTCGGTATGCCAACTCAAATCGAAACTGAAATAGCCGAGCTAGCCGTTTCTATGGTTCCTAACATCGATAAAATTCGTTTTGTAAATAGTGGAACGGAGGCCTGTATGAGTGCCGTCCGACTGGCACGCGGGTATACCGGAAAGGATAAAATTATCAAATTTGCTGGTTGTTATCACGGACATAGCGACTCGTTTTTAATACAGGCTGGGAGTGGTGCGGTTACATTTGGAACTCCAAATAGTCCTGGCGTTACAAAAGGAACTGCAAAAGATACATTGGTAGCCGTTTTTAATGACATTGATAATATAGCCGAAATTGTTATAGAAAACAAAGGCGAAATTGCTTGTATTATTATTGAACCAGTTGCTGGTAATATGGGCTGTATTCCTCCAGCTGATGGTTTTTTGCAGAGGCTAAGACAGTTGTGTGATGAAAATAATATTATTCTCATCTTTGATGAAGTCATGACAGGTTTCAGACTTGCAAAGGGTGGGGCCCAAGAATTATATGGAGTAAAGGCAGATCTTATTACATTTGGAAAAGTAATTGGGGGTGGATTGCCTGTTGGGGCTTTTGCTGGTCGTGAAGAAATCATGAATCACCTTGCACCTCTTGGTCCAGTTTATCAGGCTGGAACTCTTAGCGGTAATCCACTAGCCATGGCTGCAGGCTTAGCAATGTTGAAAGAATTGAACAAAAATAATGGCGTCTACGATTCACTAAAAAAGAAAACGGAATATTTGGAACTTGGTCTTACCTCTGTATTCTCTGAAAATAATATTAAACATACCATTAACCGAGTTGGTTCTATGATTTCCATTCATTTTTCGGAAACTCCTGTTGTAAATTTTAAAACAGCGGCACTTGGAGATAATGACAATTTCAAAAAATTCTTTCACGGATTGTTAGATCAAGGTGTTTATATAGCGCCTAGTGCTTATGAAAGTTGGTTCTTGTGTGAAGCGCTTAGCTATGAAGATCTTGATGCAACAATTAATGCCTGCGCTAAGGTTGCAAAAACTATGAAATAAAAAACCCTCAATTGCTTTTTGCTAGAGAGGGTTTGTCTTATTAAGGGTTATTTAGATTATTGTTTTGGCAAGGCCTTCCATTTTGTGAATTGCTCGGCTGTTAATGTCTTTTTCATTGAAGTCATTAAAACACCATCAAATTTTTTCTTATCGGCACTCACTTTTGCATCACTAAGGTTTTTACCGTTGATATGCTTTCTATAACTAACTTCATTTGCTACAAGCGCTCGAAATACAGATCGTTGCTGATCGCCATTGAGTTGTAATGCTTCACTTAGATTAGCTGTCTCCGTTTTAGCAATAACTTCTGGTCTTTCAGTATTTTGGGTTAGAGCCTGGGCAACAGTGGTATCGATACCAAGCAACATAACTAGTGCGAAAGCAATAACTGTTATAACGTTTTTCATTTTTTTTTGATTAAAATATTGGTGACTAAAGTAACTATTTTAGATAGAAATAACCAAAAATTAAGCCATAAAAACTGCTGCTACCTCTTTTTAGAACATGCATCTAGTCTTTTGTGTTCTCTCTGCACAGCTTTTTTTCTAGTATGACTAGCTTTTTGCCAGGTTGTGAATTGTTCTTCCGTTAAGATAGATTTCATTTTCTTCTTCATAGCAATTTGATGATCTAGTCTTTCTGTTTTAATTTTAAAACGTTCTTCATCAGTTAGCTGCGATCTATTTTTTTTGTTTTTAAATCGCTCTTTAATCAATTTTGCTTGCTCTAACCTAACAACGAATAGCTGTTTTTGCTGAGCTTCATTAAGATCTAAATGAAGCGTCATCTTTTTAGTCGCGAGTTCTGCCTTTTGCTCAGGACTAAAATTATTGTCTTTTTGTCTCATTTCTTTTTTATGGTGGCCTACTTCATTCTTGTCTTGTTGCGCATAGCTGGCACTGGAAATCAATGTGAGCATTATAATCATTAAGCTTTTCATTTTCATTATATTTTTATTGTTCTACGATTTTGACCGTAATTAGTTAGGAAGGTTTAATCTAAATGTAGAAACAAAAAAAGAGCGGCATATAGCCGCTCTTTGTGAATTAAAAATATAGAAACTTACTTCTTCACAATCTTAAAAGATTTTGTGTTCCCGTCAATTGAAACTGTAGCAATATATAATCCAGTATTTAAAGCAGAAATATTAACGATTTCATTAGTGTTTTCCAATTTCTGAGAAACTATTTGTTGTCCCAAAACATTGTATATAACAAGACTTTCCATAATAGAATTAGCAGAAAGGTTTAACTGGTTGTTAGTGTTAACAAAATAATTGAAATTGTTAAAGGTATTGTCGGCAAGTCCCAAAGTTCCAGCTTCAACTTTAAAATCATCCATTAATAAAATGAATGAATCTTGTGCTACATAGTGAATAGCGATATAAACTTCTTGACCATCGTAAGCTGATAGGTCATAGCTATATTCAAAGTAATTACCAATTGGGGCTTGTTGTTCTCCACCACTAATATCTTCAGTGAAATCAGCTTGCGCATTTCCAGTAGTCGATAACAATACCACAAAACGTTCTAGTCCGAAGTTATCTGTAATAGATTTAGCCCAAAAACTAAGGTTAGACCCGGTTGCTCCAGTTAGATTTACTTGTGGAGAAATCAAATAGTCATCATTCAATAAGCTAGTTGAAGCAATCATGTACAATCCTTTATCACCAGTTCGTACTACCCAGTTTGGGTTTTGATCTGCATTTGCTGTTTGGGTCCCCGTTGGATCAGGAGTAGCCATTGATGGATTGAATACAATCCCTGTACCAATATATTGCTCGTTTATAAAGTCATAATCTTGGGAGCCATATGTAGCTAAAGCGTCATTGTCAATTTGCGTCCAATCGCCAATTGTTGTGATTTCAAAATCTGGATAGGTTTCAAAACTGTCTTCCCATACAGTAACTTGTGCATTCATTGCAAAAGCAGCAA